>NZ_JBVJKQ010000010.1:348216-382191 GCF_055585205.1 Streptosporangium sp. NPDC053982 | reverse complement strand
TGCTGCGGCTGACGGGCAGGCTGGACCGCGAGGCGCTGCGCGCCGCGGTCGCCGACGTGGCCCGGCGGCACGAGACGCTGCGCACCGTCTTCCCCAGCCGGGACGGCCGCCCAGAGCCGCGGGTGCTGGACGGCGTGCCGGACCTGACCGTCACCGGGCTCATCGGCAGGTCGGAGCTGGACGCCGCGATCCGGCGGACGGCGCTGCGGCCGTTCGACCTGGCGTCGGAGCCGCCGATGCGGGCGGAGCTGTTCGCGTTGCCTCCGGTCGGCGGGCGGGACGAGCACGTGCTGGCCCTGATGTTCCACCACATCGCGATCGACGGGTGGTCCCTCGGCCCGCTGGAGCGGGACCTGGCCACCGCCTACGCCGCGCGGGCACGCGGCGAGGAGCCCGGCTGGCCGCCGCTGCCCGTCGGCTATGCCGACTACGCCCGATGGCAGCGCGAGCTGCTCGGCGACCCCGCCGACCCGGGCAGCCTGATGAGCGAGCAGACCGCCCACTGGCGCACCGCGCTGACCGGACTGCCCGACGAGATCGCGCTGCCCGCCGACCGGCCCCGACCGGCGGTGCCCGGGTATCTGGGCGGGTCCGTGCCCTTCACGCTCCCGTCCGGTCTGCGCCGGCGGCTGCTGGCGGTGGCACAGACCGGTCAGGCGACGCTGTTCATGGCGTTGCAGGCCGGGCTGGCCGCACTGCTGACCCGGCTGGGCGCGGGCACCGACGTACCGATCGGCGCACCCGTGGCAGGCCGCACCGACGAGGCACTGACCGACCTCGTCGGCTTCTTCACGAACACGCTGGTGCTGCGCACCGACACCTCCGGGAACCCGACCTTCCGCGAACTGCTGACCCGGGTCCGCGAGACCGACCTGGCCGCCTTCGCCAACCAGGACGTGCCGTTCGAGAGCCTGGTCGAGGCGATCAACCCGCCGCGGGTGCCGGGCCGTACCCCGCTGTTCCAGGTGATGCTCGGCCTGGTGGACGTCTCCCCCGCCGGGAGCGGGGTCGCGGAGCCGTCGATGGCGCTGGATCCGGCGTACTCGCTGTACGGGTTCGGCGGCGCCAAGTGCGACCTGCAGTTCGGCTTCACCGACGACCGCTCCGCCGAGGACGGGGTGGAGGGTGTGCTGCAGTACGCCGTCGACCTGTTCGACCGGGCCACCGCCGAGATGATCGCGGCGCGGCTGGTGCGGCTGCTGGAGGCGGTCGCCGCCGACCCCGACACCCCGATCGGCGCGGTGGACCTGCTCGACCCCGCCGAACGCCGCCTGCTGCTCACCGGATGGAACGACACCGCCGCCCCCATCCCGCCCGGCAACCTCGCCGAACTGTTCGAGGCGCGGGTCGCGGCCGATCCGCACGCCGAGGCGGTGGTCTGCGGCGAGGTCCGCCTGAGCGCGGCCGAACTCAACGGCCGGGCCAACGCCCTGGCCCGCCGCCTGATCGCCGCCGGCGTCGGACCCGAATCACCCGTCGCGGTACTCATGGAGCGCTCCGCCGACGTGGTGACGGCCCTGCTGGCCGTCACCAAGGCCGGCGGCGCCTACGTCCCCCTGCACCCCGCCCTGCCCGTGAGCCGGATGCGCTGGATCGTCGAACGGACCGGCGCACGGGTGGTGCTGACCGACACCGCCTACGCCAAGCACGAACTGGCCGAACACGCCCACGCCACCGACGGCCTCCAGGCCATGACCACCGGCGACGACACCCACCCCGACAACCTGAATCTCGGCATCTCCCCCGACCGGCTGGTGTACGCGATGTTCACCTCCGGCTCCACCGGCACCCCCAAGGGCGTCGCCGTCACCCACAAAAACATCCGCTCCTTCGCCACCGACCGCCTCTGGAACACCCCCGCCCACCGGCGGGTCCTGTTCCACACCGCCTCCTCCTTCGACGTGTCCATGTACGAACTATGGGTCCCCCTCCTCAACGGAGGCACCATCGTCGTCGCGCCCCCCGGCATCGTCGACGCCACCACCCTCACCTGGGCCCTCGACGACGAACACGTCACCGCGATCTTCCTGTCCACCGGCCTGTTCAACACCCTGGCACCCGACCACCCCGGCCTGCTCGCCCGCATCCCCGAACTGTGGATCGCCGGCGAAGCCGCCTCCCCCGCAACCGTGGAACGGGTCCTGGCCGCCGGAGCCGGCACCGTCTTCAACGGCTACGGCCCCACCGAGACCACCGTCTACGCCACCGCCCACCCCATCACCACCCCCGGCCCCCCCGTCCCCATCGGCCGGCCCCTGGACAACACCCGCGCCTACGTCCTGGACCACCACCTCCAACCCGTCCCCCCCGGCGTCCCCGGCGAGCTCTACCTCGCCGGCGACCACCTGGCCCGCGGCTACCTCGGCCGGCCCGACCTGACCGCCGAACGCTTCATCGCGTGCCCGTACGGCGAACCCGGCACCCGGATGTACCGCACCGGCGACCTCGCCCGATGGCTGCCCGACGCCACCCTCGACTACCTCGGCCGCGCCGACGACCAAGTCAAGATCCGCGGCATCCGCATCGAACTCGGCGAGATCGAGAACGTACTGGGCCGCCATCCCGAGCTCAGGCAGGTGGTCACCGTGGTGCGCGAGGACCAGCCCGGCGACCGGCGGCTGGCCGCCTACCTCGTCCCGCACGTCGCGGGCACCGGCGGCGAGGGCGAACTCGCCGCCCGGGTGCGGCGTTTCGCCGAGGACAACCTGCCCGCCTACATGGTCCCGGCGGCCCTCACCGTCATGGACACCCTGCCCCTCAACCACAGCGGCAAGGTCGACCGCCACGCCCTGCCCGCCCCCACCTGGCAGGACACCACCGCCACCGCCTTCGTCCCACCCCGCACCGACGCCGAACACCTCATCACCGACGTCTGGACCGACGTCCTGGACACCACCCGCATCGGCGTCCACGACGACTTCTTCGCCCTCGGCGGCAACTCCCTGCTCGCGATCAGGGTGGCCGCCAGGATCCGCGCCGCCGTAGACCTGGAGATCCCGATCAATGTGATCTTCGCCAACCCCACCGTCGAGAAGCTGGCCGACGCCGTGGAGGCACTGCTGATCGCCGACATCGAGGGACAGGGCGCCTGAGCGCCGCCGTCCCGCAAGGAGGAAACCGTAGATGACCGACCAGCTGTCGGAACGCGCCGTCACGCTTTCGGCCGACAAGCGCGCCCTGCTGGCGCAGCGATTACGAGCACGCGCGGCGACCGTCACGGTCCGGCCCCGCTCCCCCGAGACCGAGCCGCCGCCGTCCAGCGGGCAGGAACGCCTGTGGTTCATGGAGCAGCTCGCCCCGGGCAACACCGCGTACACGATGCCGCTGACGCTGCGGCTGACCGGCGAACTGGACGCCACGCTGCTGGAGGCCGCGCTGACCGCGCTGGTCGCCCGGCACGAGGCGCTGCGGATGCGCTTCCCCAGCCGGGACGGGCGGCCGCGGGTCGTCATCGACGAACCCGGCCCCGCCACGCTGAAGGTCGTGACGGCCGGCGACGCCGCCCACGCGGCCGAGATCGTCGGTGCGGAGGTCAGGCGGCCGTTCGACCTGGCCGCCGACGCGCTGCTGCGGGCCACGCTGGTCCGCCTCGCGCCGGACGACCACGTGCTGCTGCTCGCCGTACACCACGTCGTCAGCGACGGCCGGTCGCTGGAGATCATGGCCGACGAGCTGTTCGCCCTGTACGCCGGGCTGCGCGACGGCGCCCCGGCGGAGCTGCCGCAGCCGCAGACGCAGTTCGGCGACTTCGCCGTGTGGGAGCGGGAACGGCTGGGCGGGCCCGAGGCCGAGCCCGACGTCGCGTTCTGGCGCGAGCAGCTCACCGGGATGCCCGACCTGGAGCTGCCCACCGACCACCCGCGTCCGGCCGAGCAGCGCTTCGAGGGCGCGCTGTCCGCCTTCGCCTGGGACGCGAAGCTGACCGAGGCGGTCCGCGAACTCGGCAGGGCGCACGGCGCCACGCTCTACATGACGCTGCTCGCCGCCTACCAGGCGGTCCTCGCCCGGCTCGCCGGGCAGGACGACTTCGGCGTCGGCTCGCCGGTGGCCGGACGGCCCCACCGGGAGCTGGAGGGCGTGGTCGGCTCCTTCGTCAACATGGTGACGCTGCGCAGCCGCACCGGTGACGACCCGACGGTCGCCGAGCACCTGCTGCGCACCCGCGAGACCGTGCTGGGCGCGCTCGGCCACCAGGACCATCCCTTCCACCAGCTCGTCAACGACCTGCGGGTGGAGCGCGACCCCAGCCGGTCGGCGATCTTCCAGGTGACCTTCGCGCTGAACAACCGGGCCGAGCCGCGCCGCGGCGTCGCCGGGTTGGAGATCGCGCCGTTCGAGTTCCCGCTCACCATCACCCAGTTCGACCTCGCGCTGTACGTCACCGAGACCGACGAGGGGCTGGAGGGGTTCTTCACCTACCGCACCGACCTGTTCGAGGCCGCGTCCGTCGAGCGCGTCGAGCGCGCGATGCGGCGCTTCCTGGAGCAGGCCGTCGCCGACCACGGGCGCCGCCTGTCGGAGGTGTCGCTGCTCGGCGACGCCGAACGCGAGGCGCTGCTCGGCGAGTGGGCCGGCACCCGCACCTGGGAGCCGTCGCACCGCACGCTCGGCGAGATGGCCGAGGCCCAGGCGCAGCGGACCCCGGACGCCCCGGCCCTCGTGGCCGGGGACCGGTCGCTCACCTTCGCCGAACTGCACGGCCGGGCGAACCGTCTGGCCAGGCGGCTGCGCGGCATGGGCGTCGGCCCCGACACCCGCGTCGCGATCTGCCTGGAGGGCAACGTGGACGCCGCCGTGGCGATCCTCGCGGTGCTCAAGGCGGGCGGCGCCTACCTGCCGCTGGACCCCGAGCAGCCGGCCGACCGGCTGGAGTTCCTGCTCGCCGACTCCTCGGCGGTCCTGCTGGTCACCGGCTCGTCGCTGCGCGACCGGGCGCCCGGCTACACCGGACCCGTCGTGGAGCTCGACCACCCCGGCGACGCCTCCGGCGAGGGCGACGGCCCGCTGGAGCCGCTGGCCGGACCCGATGACCTCGCCTACGTGATCTACACCTCCGGCACCACCGGCCGCCCCAAGGGTGTCGGCGTCACCCACCGCCACATCGTGGCCTACCTGGAGTACATCCGCGCCGAGTACGGCATCGTGCCCGACGCCCACTTCGGCCTGCTGCAGTCGCTCGCCTTCGACTTCAGCATGCTGATGTTCTACCTGCCGCTCACCGGCGGCGGCACCCTGCACCAGCTGCCGCGCCGCGGCTCCGCGCCCGAGCTGGCCGAGGCCATCGCGGACCTGGACTACCTGAAGATGACGCCCTCGCACCTGGCCGCCCTCGGCGCCGAGGTGGAGCCGGAGCGGCTGCTGCCGCGCCGCGCGCTCATCCTGGCGGGCGAGGCGTCGCCCACCGCGTGGGTCCGCGACCTCGCCTCCCGCACCGGCTGCGCGGTCTTCAACAGCTACGGCCCCACCGAGACCGTCGTCGCGGTGACCACCGAGCGGGTCGACCCCGAGGCGGCGGCGCCCGGCACCGCCTGGCCCATCGGCCGCCCGCTGCCCGGCGCCCGCGTCTACGTGCTGGACCGGGCGCTGCGCCTGGTCCCGCCGGGCGTCGCCGGCGAGCTGTACATCGGCGGCGACACCCTGGCCCGCGGCTACCTCGGCCGCCCCGGGCTGACCGCCGAACGCTTCGTCGCCGACCCCTACGGCGAGCCGGGTGCGCGGATGTACCGCACCGGCGACCTGGTGCGCCGCCTCGACGACGGACGGCTGGAGTTCCTGGGCCGCACCGACCACCAGGTGAAGATCCGCGGCTACCGGGTGGAACTCGGCGAGATCGAGGCCGCGCTCGCCACCCTGCCCGGCGTCGTCCAGGGCGTGGTGGACCTGCGCGGCGACCACCTGACGGCCTGGCTGGAGAAGGAACCGGACGCCGCGGAGGCGCCGGTGGCCGAACTGCGGGCGCACCTGCTGGACCGGCTGCCCGAGTACATGGTCCCCGGCCGCTTCGCCTGGCTCGACCGGTTCCCGCTGCAGGCGCACGGCAAGGTCGACCGCCGCGCACTGCCCGACCCCGAACCCGAACGCGCCGACCAGCGAGCCGGCTACACCGCCCCGGAGGGACCCGTCGAGGAGGCCGTCGCCGCCATCTGGGCGGGCGTGCTGGACCTGGAACAGGTCGGCGCGAACGACGACTTCTTCGATCTCGGCGGCCACTCGCTGCTGGCCACCCAGGTCGTGGCGAGGATGCGCAAGGCGTTCCCCGACAGCAGACCGCCCATCGGCGTGCTGGAGATGTTCAAGAACCCGACCGTCGCCCAGCTCGCGAAGCTGATCGTCGAACGGCGCGGGGAGACCGCCGGGCCGCGGCGGATGCTCGCCGAGCTGACCCGCCCGATCGCCCCGAAGGACCACCGCGGCACCGTCATCTGCGTGCCGTACGGCGGCGCCAACGCGGTCGTCTACCAGACGCTCGCCGACGCCATGCCCGCCGGCTACTCCCTCTACGCGGTCGCCGCCCCCGGCCGCGAACCGGGCGAGGAGGCGCAGCTCCCCTTCGCCGAGGTCGCCGCGCAGTGCGTCAAGGAGATCGCCCAGCACGTCCAGGGCCCCCTGGTCATCTACGGGCACTGCGCGCCCGGCAGCGCCCTGGCCATCGAGCTGGCCAGGCAGGTCGAGGCGTCCGGACGCCAGCTGGACGCCCTCTACCTCGGCGGCATCTTCCCCTTCGCCAAGCCCAGGGGCCGCCTCCTCGGCCCGCTCAGCACGCTGATCAACGACCGTCTGCACGGCACCCGCAGCATCGCGGCCGAACTGCGCGCGCTCGGCGGCGACATGACCGGCCTCGACGAGGAACAGGTGACGTTCACCGTCGAGCTGATGCGCCAGGACGGCCGGATGGCCGAGGAGTACTTCACCGACCTGTTCGCCACCGAACAGCCGCGGCTGAAGGCGCCGATCGTCTCGGTCGTCGGCGAGCGCGACCCCAGCACCGAGTTCTACCAGGAGCGCTTCAAGGAGTGGTGCTTCCTGTCGGAGACGGCGTCGCTGGTCGTCATCGACGAGGCCGGGCACTTCTTCCCCAAGTACCGCGCCGACGAACTGGCCCGCATCGTCACCGGTACGCACCGCGCCGACGACACCTGGCGCGAGGAGCACTCCCGCGAGGCGGGCGGCACCTGGTGGCTGCAGGAGACCGTGCACCGGAAGGCCGCGCGCACCGAGCGTGAGCCGAGCATGGGCCGCTTCCTGCCCGTCGCGCTGGGCCAGCTGGTGTCGCTGGTCGGGTCGGCGCTCACCGAGTTCGCGGTGCCGATCTGGATCTTCCAGAAGACCGGATCGATGGCCCACTTCGGGCTCATCGCGCTGCTCGCCCTGGTACCGGGCATCATCGTGGCGCCGCTGGCGGGCGCGGTGGTCGACCGCTACGACCGGCGGCGCGTGATGATCGCCGGTGACGCCGCGTCGGGCCTCACCCAGGCGGTGATGCTCGCGCTGCTGCTGACCGACCGGCTCACCGTCGGCCCGCTGTACGGGCTGATAGCGATCGTCTCCGTCTCGGTGACGTTCCAGCGGCTCGCCTACCAGGCGTCGATACCGCAGCTGGTGCCCAAGCGCTACCTGGGCCACGCCAACGGCATCGTGCAGCTCGCCATCGGCAGCGGGCAGTTCCTGGCCCCGCTCATCGCGGTCGGCATGCTCGCCGCGATCGGGCTGGAGGGCATCCTGACCGTCCAGGTCGCCGCCTATGCGTTCGCCGTCCTGGTGGTCCTGCTGGTGAAGTTCCCCACCGCGCTGGGTCTGCGCCGCCGCGAGCCGATCTCCGCGGAGATCGTCAACGGCTTCCGGTACTCGCTGGGACACCGCGGTTTCCGCGCGATGCTGTTCTTCTTCGCCGGGGTGAACCTGTTCCTGGCGCCCATGTTCGTCATGGTCTCGCCGCTGGTGCTGTCGTTCTCCACCCTGGCCGCCGCCGGCACGGTGGCGGTCGCGGGCGGCGCCGGCGCGATCGTGGGCGGCCTGGTGATGAGCCTGTGGGGCGGCCCGACCCACCGCAGGCTGCGCGGCGCGATCGCCTCGGCCGGGCTGATGGCGCTCGCGGGCCTGGTCACCGGCCTGCAGCCCAACCTGTGGCTGATCGGCGCCGGCGCGTTCGGCATGTCCTTCTCGCTGTCGCTGATCAACGGCATCATCGCCACGATCATCCAGGTGAAGGTGCCGCACCGCTTCCAGGGCCGGATCATCGCGGTCAACACCATGATCGCCGCAGCGACCGTGCCCATCGGCTTCGGCGTCGTCGCGCCGCTCGCCGCTCCCCTGCTCGACCCGCTGATGGCCGCCGGCGGCCCGCTCGCCGGAACCGTCGGCGCGCTCATCGGCACCGGCCCGGGACGCGGGCTGGGGCTGTTCTACCTGATCTGCGGGCTCGCCCTGGGCCTGCTGACCCTCGCCGGGATGCGCGTCAGGAGGCTGGCGCGCTTCGACGACGAGGTGCCCGACGCCAAGCCCGACGACCTCATCGGCATCGAAGAGCTGGAAAGGACCCACGCCGCATGAACACCACCATCGACTGGGAGGTCAGGGACGGCAGACCCGCCGCGGCCGACGTCCAGGGGTCCGACCTGGACCGGACCTGCGAATGGCTGAGGGAGAACCGCGAGGCCATCCGCGCGGGACTGGACGAGCACGGCGCCGTCTACCTGCGGGGCCTGCCGATCAAGACCGTCGAGGACTTCGCCGAGGTCCGTGACGCGCTGGTCTCCAAACTCGCCGGGTACGTCGAGAAGGCCACCCCGCGCAGCCACTTCGGCAAGGACGTCTACTCCTCCACCGACCTGCCGCCCTCGCACGCGATCCGCCCGCACAACGAGAACAGCTACGCGCTGAGCTTCCCCGGCATCCTGATGTTCGGCTGCCTCGTCGCCCCCGACGAGGGCGGCGCGACCCCGGTCACCGACGTGCGCAAGGTCCTGCGGGACATCCCCGCGCCGCTCGCCGCCCGGTTCCGCGAGCACGGCTGGTCACTGGTGCGCAACTACGGCGAGCACATCAGCCTGGGCTGGCGCACCGCCTTCGCCACCGAGGACAGGGACGAGGTGGCCGCCTACTGCGCGGACAACCACATCGCCCACGAGTGGGTCGGCGACGACCAGCTCCGCACGAGACAGCGCCGCTCGGCCGTCATCCGCCACCCCGGGACCGGCGAGGAGGTCTGGTTCAACCACACCGTCTTCTGGAACGAATGGGCACTCGACCCCGACGTGCGCGAGGTGTTCATCGACGACCTGGGCCATGAGAACCTGCCCTTCAACACCGCCTACGGCGACGGCGAGCCGATCTCCAGGGAGGACATCGAGACGATCGACGAGGCCTACCGCCGGGCCACGGTCAGGGAGACCTGGCAGGTGGGCGACATCCTCATCGTCGACAACATCCTGTCGGCGCACGCCCGCGAGGCGTTCAAGGGACAGCGGAAGATCGTGGTCGCCATGGGCGACCCGATCGCGCTGTCGGACTGCTCCCCCACCGTCCAGCCGCTGGCCGGCTTCGCCGAGCCCGCCAAGTCCGCCGTGACCGCAGCCGCCCCGGCCGCGCAGGACGCCAAGCCCGCCAAGCGCCGCTGGTTCGGCCGCCGTTCCTGACCCGTCACCAGGCCGCCGGCCCCGGGGCCGGCGGCCTCAGACGTTGCCCAGCACCCGGGTGACGCTGATCTCGATCACCACCCGGGCCGGGTTCTCCCGGGGCATCCGGTAGCGCAGCTCGTACCGGCGCTCGGCGTCCTCGACCGCCTCACGGTCACGGCGGACCACCGCCCGCCCCTCCAGGGTGGACCAGCGGCGCCCGTCCACCTGGCAGACCGCCACCGGCGCCCCCTCCTCGCCGATCTCCGGCAGATTGCGGGCCTTGCGCGACGTGCCCGAGGTGATCACCCGGGCGATTCCGGAGTCGACGTCCAGCGTCACCCCCACGGGGACGACGTGCGGCGTGCCGTCGGCCCGGAGCGTGGTCAGCGTGCACAGGTGGCGCTCCCGCCAGAACTCGCGGAAATCCTCCCCCTGCCCCTTCAGCACGCCGCCCTTCCCGATGTCCATACCTGTTCCTTCGGTTCCCATCCGCAGCCGGATGCCCGTCTCACCACCGAGCCGGATCCTCCCATACGCCGCGAACCGGGCCGTACGATAAGGGGGTGATCATCCGTCAGAGCCAGCTCGTCATCGACTGCGCCGACCCGGCGCGGCTCGCCGCGTTCTGGGGGACGCTCCTGGACGCCGCCCCCGTGGACCGCGACCCCGGCTGGTCCAGCATCGACCCGCCGGGAGGACTGCGCCTGGCCTTCCAGCGGGTCCCCGAACCGCGGCCCGGAAAGAACCGGCTCCACCTCGACCTCGACGTGGAGGACCTCACCGGCGCCGCCGACGCCGCGGTCGCACTGGGCGGACGGCGGTCGGGCGCCCCCCGGCGCGACGCCGCCGGAGCCTTCCAGGTCATGCACGACCCGGAGGGCAACGAGTTCTGCTTCTTGACTTCCTCCCGGCCCTGAAGGACGGGGCTCGCGCCCTTCGAGTTCAGGTCAGCGGTCCAGCATCTCCAGATAGTGCCGGTTGTACATGACACCCAGCACATTGCCGAACGGGTCGATCACCGAGGCGGTGACGAAACCGGGGCCGCGCTCGGTCGGCTTGTCGTGCGCCGCGGCGCCCAGGGACAGCAGCCGCCCGAAAGCGGCCTCGATGTCGTCCACGTGCCAGTACACCACCACGCCGCCGGCCGTACCGGGGTGCGGGTGCGGCGCGAAGCGGCTGTCGACGATCCCCAGCTCGTGCTGGTGGTCGCCGACGCGGAACTCGACGTAGGCGGGCGCCCCGCCGGCCGAACGCTCGAAGTACGGCTCGACACCGAGCACCTCGGCGTACCAGCGGACGGCGGCGGCGACGTCATCGGCGAAGAGACTGACGGTCGTGAGGCCTCGCAGCATGGACGGTTCCTTCCTCGAAGGGTGTTCCCCGGTGGGTGACATCACCAATGCTCCACGGCAAAGTGCTCATCTTCTGCGCACTTTTACGGAAGAATCCGGACCATGCGCGCCGACCGCCTCGTGGCCGTCCTGATGCTGATGCAGACCCGCGGCAGGGTCACCGCCGCCGAGCTGGCCGCCGAACTCGAGGTGTCCGTCGCCACCGCCCGCCGCGACCTGGAGGCGCTGTCAGCGGCCGGCGTCCCCGTCTACCCCCAGCCCGGCCGCGGCGGCGGCTGGTCCCTGGTCGGCGGCGCCCGCACCGACCTCAGCGGCCTGACAGCCGCCGAGGCACGGGCGCTGTTCCTGCTCGTCGGCCCCGCCGCGTCCCTCTCGGACCACGCCAGGGCGGCACTCCGCAAACTCATGCGAGCCCTGCCCGGAACCTTCCGCGCCGACGCCGAAGCCGCCGCCGAGGCCACGGTCACCGACCCCGTCCGGTGGGGCGGACACGACCGCCCCCGGCCCCCGGTGATCGACCTGCTGCAGACCGCCGTGATCCGGCGGCACAGAATCCGCCTCACCTACGCCGGCCACACCGGGAAACAGACCGAACGCCTCGTCGACCCGTGGGGCCTGATCGACAAAGACGACGTCTGGTACCTCCTCGCCGGAACCGACCGGGGACGACGCACCTTCCGCGCCGACCGGATCACCCACGCCGAGCCGACCGGCGAACCCGCCGACCGCCCCGACGACTTCACCCTCGCCACCGCCTGGCAGGAGGTCTCCGACGAGATCGAACGACGCCGCTCCCGCACCTGGGCGACCGTGCTCATCGAGGAGCGGTTCGCCCCGATCCTGCGCGACCGGTTCGGCCGGCACTGCCACATCGACGGCGAACCCGACCGGGGACGCGTCCGGGTCCGCCTCGCCGCCCCGACCCCCCTGGACATCGCCCGCGACCTCGCCGGCTGGGGCTCCCTGATCGAAATCGTCGAACCACGCTCGGTCCGGGACGAACTCGCCCGCATCGGCACCGAACTCGTCACCCGCCACTCTCATGGCGACGCTGGCGCGTCGCGGCTCGGGGGCTGGTAACCGGTGCCTTCCCTCGTCACTCCGCCGCTTCGCGGCTGCGTTCCTCAGTCCAGACACCGGCGCCCCCTCGCGGGTCCAGACACCGGCGCCCCCGAGCGGGACCGGTCAGCGGCCGCCGCTGTAGACCACCCGCTCGGGCGTCACCCGCACCGTGACCCGCTTCTCGCCCGGCTGCCGGTACGGATAGGTGTCCACACCGAGGTACTTCTTCGCCAGCCGGTCGATGACCCCGTCGGCGCCCTCCTCCTCCATCGTCGCGGCGCCGGACACGCTGACCAGGTGGAAGGCGTCCTCGGGGTCCAGCACGCTCACCGACACCCGGGGATCGGCGCGCAGGTGGCGGTCCTTGGCGCGGCCCAGGGCCGTGTTGAAGATCACGTCATCGCCGTCGACGTCGACCCAGACGACGGTGTTGTGCAGCGATCCGTCGGGCCGGACCGTGGTCACCCAGCCGTGGATCGGCCGCCGGAGCAGTTCCTTGGCGTCCTCGTTCAGCTTTCCCATCGTCAACCCCTGTCTCAATCGGCACTCTGTCATCCTCGAACGTCTTTCCTCCCTTCCCTATGCCCTCTTTTCGGTTTGTCACGAGCATTCGCCTTTACAAAGTAAGACAAGGGCCGAGCCGGGGACGGGCAAGATCGGGAAAAGACTTCCAGCCGGGCGGAGCCGCCACCCCGGGTGCGGGCATCGATCATGTGGCGGGGCCGGCGGGCCGGAGTGAGCGGGCGCACCCGGACGCACCGCCCGGCGGGCGCGGACGGAAGCCGCAGAACGGCCGGGCACCGGAGGCTACGGACGCGCCGGACGGCACTGGACGGCCATGTAAGGCCAGGTACGGCGATGGAGTGCGATGGGCGGCGGGCGGACGGACGGACGGGTCCGGGTGGCGATCCGGGTGGAGGGCACCGTACAGGGGGTGGGTTTCCGCCCCTTCGTGTACGGCCTGGCCACCCGGCTCGGCCTGGACGGGCTGGTCGGCAACGACGAACGCGGGGTGTTCATCGAGGCCGAGGGAGCGCCGGAGCTGGTCGGGGAGTTCACCGCGGCGCTGCGGGACGACGTGCCGCCGCTGGCGGCGGTGGAGCGCGTCGCCGCCGCACCCGTCCCGGTCACCGGCCGGGCCGGGTTCGCCGTCGTGCCCAGCTCCCCGGGCGGGCGGCGCCGGGCGCTCGTCGCCCCGGACGCGGCGACCTGCGCCGACTGCCTGCGCGAGATGGACGACCCGGCCGACCGGCGGTACGGCTACCCGTTCGTCAACTGCACGAACTGCGGGCCCCGCTTCACCATCGTCACCGACCTGCCGTACGACAGGCCGAACACCACGATGGCGGGGTTCGCCATGTGCGGCGACTGCGAGCGGGAGTACCACGACCCGGCCGACCGGCGCTTCCACGCCCAGCCGGTGTGCTGCCCGGCGTGCGGGCCCCGGCTGCGGCTGCTCGGCCCGGACGGCCGCGAATCCGCCCCTCCCCCGAGCGGCCTTCCCGGCCCTCCCGGCCGGGGCGGCTCCCCTCCCCCGCCATTCTCCGCCGTCCCGGACCGAGCCGCCCCCAGCCGGACCTCCTCCGGCGGAGCCGTTCCGGATCAAGCCGTCCCGGATCGGGCCGTCCCGGGCGGAGCCGTCCTGGAGGCGGCCGCCGCGCTGCTCCGTGCAGGGGCGGTGGTCGCGGTCAAGGGCCTGGGCGGATACCACCTGGCCGCGGTGGCCGCGTGCGAACCGGCGGTGGCGGCGCTGCGGGCCCGCAAGCGCCGCGAGGACAAGCCGTTCGCCGTCATGGCGGTGGACCCGGAGGCGGCGCGGCGGCTGTGCGAGGTGGACGAGACGGCCGAGCGGCTGCTCACCGGCGCCTCGCGCCCGATCGTCCTGCTGCCGCGGCGGCCCGGCTCGCGGCTCGCGCCGCCGGTGGCGCCGGGAGACCGGTGGCTGGGCGTCATGCTGCCCTACACCCCCCTGCATCACCTGCTGCTGCGGCGGGTCGGCGAGCCGATCGTGCTGACCAGCGGAAACCTCGGTGACGAGCCGATCGTCTACGACGACGGGGAGGCGGTGGCGCGGCTGGGCGGTGTCGCGGACGCCTTCCTGGTCCATGACCGGCCGATCCGGGCGCGCGCCGACGACTCGGTGGTCCGCGTCTTCCGCGGCGGGCCGCTGCCGATCCGGCGTTCCCGGGGGTACGCGCCGCGCCCGCTGCCCCTCCCCCGGCCGGCCCCGCGGCCCGTGCTCGCCTGCGGTGCGGAGCTGAAGCACACCTTCTGCCTGGCCAGGGGAGGGCAGGCGTTCGTCTCCCCGCATGTCGGGGACCTGGAGAACCACGAGACGTTCCGGTCCTTCACCGAGGGGGCGGACCACCTGCGGCGGCTGCTCGGCGTCACGCCGCGTCTCGTGGCCCACGACCTGCACCCGGAGTACCTGTCCACCAAGTACGCGCTCGCCCTGGAGGACGTCGACCGGACGGGGGTGCAGCACCACCACGCGCACGTGGCGTCCTGCCTGGCCGACAACGGCGTGGCCGGGCCGGTCATCGGGGTGGCCTTCGACGGCCTCGGCTACGGCGCCGACGGGACGCTGTGGGGCGGGGAGTTCCTCGTCGCCTGCCTGACCGGATTCGAACGGGCCGGGCACCTGGCCGCCGTGCCGATGCCGGGGGGCACGGCGGCGGTCCGGCAGCCGTGGCGGATGGCCGCCGTCCACCTCGACGCCGCCTACGCCGGGGACGTCCCCGGCGACCTGGCCGTGGTGCGGCGCAACGCCGGACGCTGGGAGGCGGTGGCCGCGATGGCCCGGCGCGGCGTGAACGCCCCGCTCACCTCCAGCGCGGGCCGGCTGTTCGACGCGGTCGCGGCGCTCGCCGGCGTCCGCGACGTGATCACCTACGAGGGGCAGGCCGCGGCGGGGCTGGAACGGCTGGCCGACGAGGGCGAGCGGGACGGGTACGGCTGCGGCCTGGCCGGCGGGGTGCCGTTCACCGTACCCGGGAGCGAGCTGGTCCTGGCCGCGGCCGAGGACCTGCGGGCGGGCACGGCGGCGGGGACGGTGGCCGCCCGGTTCCACAACGGGCTGGCCGCGGCGGTCGCGGCGGGCTGCGAGCGGCTTCGGGAGGCGCGGGGCCTGGGCACGGTGGCGCTGTCGGGGGGCGTCTTCCAGAACGTCCTGCTGCTGGGACGGACCGTCGCCCTGCTGGAGGACCGCGGCTTCGCCGTCCTGACGCACCGGCGGGTGCCGCCCGGCGACGGCGGGATCAGCCTCGGCCAGGCGGCGGTGGCCGCCGCCCGCGACCGGCTCGGCTGATCAGACGAAGGCGCTGTGGCCGGTGATCGCCTTGCCGACGATGAGGGTGTTCATCTCACGGCTGCCCTCGAAGGAGTAGATCGCCTCGGCGTCGGCGAAGAGCTTGGCGATCTCGTGGTCCAGCACGATGCCGTTGCCGCCGAACAGCTCGCGGGCCCGGGAGACCACTTCGCGCATCCGCGTCGTGGTGAACGCCTTGGCCAGCGCGGCCTGCTCGGGGGTGTCCCGGTCCTCCTCCGCCAGCTGCGCCAGCCGGACGAGCATGCCGAACGACGCGGTGATGTCGGCGAGCATCCGGACCAGCAGGTCCTGGATCATCTGGAAGCCCGCGATGGGGCGGCCGAACTGCACCCGTTCGACGGCGTAGGCGCGGGCCAGCTCGTAGGCGCGCACCGACACGCCCAGGGCCTGCCAGGCGACGTTGCCGCGGGTGCTGCGCAACACCTCGGCGACGTCGCGGAAGTCGTCGACGCGCTGGAGCCGGTTCGCCTCGGGCACCTCGACGCCGGTGAGGGTGATGTCGGCGTTCTGCACCGCGCGCAGGGCGATCTTCCCCTCGATCTTCGAGGTGGTGAGGCCGGGGGTGCCCTTCTCCACGACGAAGCCCTTGACCTGGTCGTCGGCCACGTCGCGGGCCCACACGACGATCAGGTCGGCGAAGGTGCCGTTGCCGATCCACCGCTTGGCGCCGTCGAGGATCCAGCGGTCGCCCTCGCGGCGGGCGGTGGTCCGCATGCCGCCGGCGACGTCGGAGCCGCCCTCGGGCTCGGTGAGCGCGAACGCGCCGATCTTGTTCCACTTGACCATGTCGGGCAGCCAGCGGTGGCGCTGCTCGTCGCTGCCGCCGCCGTCGATGCTGCCCATGGCGAGACCGGTGTGCACGCCGTAGGCGACGGCGAGGGAAGGGTCGACGCGGTTCATCTCCAGTGAGACGAACCCGCTGAACAGCGCCCGTTGCGGGGCCCGGCCGCCGAACTCGGGGTAGCCGTGCCCGGCGAGGCCGAGCTCGGCGAACTTGCCGATGACCTCGAAGGGGAACTCCGACGACTCCCATGCCGCCCGGGCGAGAGGCCGGATCTCACGGTCGAGGTACTCACGGATCTCGGCGAGCCGCGCCCGCTCGGCGTCGGTGAGCAGCTCGGCGAAGCCGAAGAAGTCCGGGTCCGGGTTGGCATGCTTTGTCATATAAATCCCCTTTTCGTTTGTTCCGGGGGTCGATGCCCGGTCCTTTCTGCTGCCCCCGGTTCCGCCGGACAGACCTCGGCGGGGCGAGACGGTGATCACTTTCAGGAAATATCCGTAAGATGCTGATCTTTCTGGAGTGCACCGATCCTGGAGGTCAGAAAGTGACGACGCTCAGCCGCCGGAACCTGCTCAGGGCGGGCGCGGGGGCGCTGCCCGCCCTCGCGCTGGGCGCCCGGCCCGCCCTGGCGGCTCCCCTGCCGGAGGTCACGGTCTCCGGTACCGCCCCCTCCTCGCTGGCCGGGTTCGACAACGTGATGAAGACCTTCGTCAAGGAGCGGGACATCTCCAACGCCCAGCTCGCGATCACCAAGTACGGCAGGCTCGTGCTGGCCCGCGGGTACACCTACTCGGACGGCTCGCACTACGTCCCGCAGACGACGCCGACCTCGCTGTTCCGCATCGCGAGCCTGAGCAAGCACATCACGGCGGCAGCGATCATGCGGCTGGTCCAGGACGGCCGGCTGAGCCTGTCGGCCCCGGTCACCACGCTGCTGGGCCTGTCGGCCGCCGTGGACCCCAGGCTCGCCGAGGTGACCGTGCTGCGCCTGCTGCAGCACCTCGGCGGCTGGGACAGGGACGCCTCGGGCGACCAGCTCTGGCTGGACCACACGATCTCCGCCGCGCTGGACGCGCCGCTGCCGATCGGTCACGACGACATCGTCCGCTACGCCACCGCACGGCCGCTGGACTTCGACCCGGGCTCGAAGATGGTCTACAGCAACTACGGCTACCTGCTGCTCGGCCGGATCGTCGAGAAGGTCTCCGGCACGGACTACGAGTCCTACGTCCGCAAGACGCTGCTCGACCCGGTGGGCGTCACCCGGATGCGGGTCGGCCGCAGCCTGCGGTCGGAGGCGCTGCCGGGTGAGGTGCCCTACGACTCCCAGTACACCCGCAAGACGGTGCTGGACGACTCCGGCACCGTGGTGCCCTACCAGTACGGCGGGTTCAACATGCCCAACCAGGACGCCAACGGCGGCTGGGTGGCCTCGGCGGTGGACCTCGTACGGTTCGCCCGCGTCTTCGACGCCGCCGGGCCGGTGCTGAACTCCACCTCCATCTCGCGGATGTTCGCCAAGCCGGAGATCGGCGTCAGCGGGGACGGCTGGTGGTACGGCGCCGGCTGGTACGTCCGCCAGGTCACCGGCCACCTCAACACCTGGCACTCGGGCGGCATGCCGGGCACCTACACCTACCTCGCCCGGCTGCAGAACGGCTTCAGCTACGCGGCCCTGTTCAACCGGCGGGAGGAGGCGGGCACGCTCGACTACGACGTGCTCAGCCCGCGGATGAACGCCGTGACGGTGACGGGCTGGCCGACGACGGACCTGTTCCCGAAGTACCTCTGAGCGGCGCGCGGGAGGCCGCCTCGGCGGCCCTGGCGACGTTGCGCGGCATGCGGCCGAAGATGACGCTGTGGAAGGGCGAGATCACCCACCAGTACAGGTGCCCGGCCAGGCCCCGGGGATGGAAGATCGCCCGCTGCCGGTAGACCGTCCGGCCCCGGTGGCGGGCGACGCTCAGCTCCAGCCACGCCAGGCCCGGCAGGCGCATCTCGGCGCGCAGCCGCAGCAGGCGGCCGGGCTCGACCTCCTCGACGCGCCAGAAGTCGACCGAGTCCCCGACGCGCAGCCGCCCGGGGTCGCGCCGCCCGCGCCGCAGTCCGACACCGCCGACGAGGCGGTCGAGGAAACCGCGGGCCCGCCAGGCGACCGGCAGGGAGTACCAGCCCGTCTCGCCGCCGATCGCCTCGATCACCGCCCACAGCGCCTCCGGGGAGGCGCCGACCTCACGGGCCCGCCGGTCGGAGTAGAGGCTGCCGCCCGCCCATCCGGGGTCGGTCGGCAGCGGGTCGCTCGGCGCCCCCGGGGTGGAGGCCGAGGACCAGCGGGTGGCGACGTTGGCGTCCCTGACGCGCTGCAGGGCCAGCTCGACGGCCCGGCGGAAGGGGACGAGCCCGCCGGGCGGGTCGGGGACGTGGCGGGCGATGTCGTGCTCGCGGCAGACGGCCTCGTTGCGCAGCGACTCCACCAGCGGGCGGGCGAGGTTCGCCGGGACGGGGGTGACCAGGCCCACCCAGTGGCTGGACAGGCCGGGGCTGAGCATCGGCACCGGGATGATCAGGCGGCGGGTCAGCCCGGCGGCCTCGGCGTAGCCGTTCATCATGTCCGCGTAGGTCAGCACGTCGGGGCCGCCGATGTCGAAGGAGCGGTTCACCTCCCCCTCGGCGCCGGCCCAGGCGACCAGGTAGCGCAGCACGTCCCGGATGGCGATGGGCTGCGTCCTGGTGCGCACCCAGCGCGGCGTCGTCATCACCGGCAGCCGCTCGGTCAGGTAGCGCAACATCTCGAAGGAGGCCGAGCCGGAGCCGATGATGACCGCGGCCCGCAGCACCACCGCCGGCACCGGGGCACGGAGGAGGATCTCCGCGACCTCGGCGCGGGAGCGCATGTGGGGCGAGAGCCCCTCGTCGGACGTGAGGCCGCCGAGGTAGACGACGCGCCGCACCCCCGCCTCACCGGCCGCCTCGGCGAACGTGGCGGCCGCGCGGCGGTCGGCCTCGGCGAAGTCGCCGCCCCCTCCCATGGTGTGGATGAGGTAGTAGGCCACGTCGATCCCGTCGAGCGCCTTCCTCGTGCTCCCGGCGTCGGTGGCGTCGGCCTGGGCGATCTCCACGCGGGAGGCCCAGGGCTGGTCGCGCAGGCTGCCGGCCGTACGGGCCATGCAGCGCACCTCGTGGCCCGCGTCGAGGAGTTCGGGCACCAGCCGCCCGCCGATGTATCCGGTCGCACCGGTGACGAGACATCTCACGCCGATGTCTTCGCGCGGAGAGGGCCGGACGGTTGCCGTCCCGGGCGGTCCGCCCGGGACTCACCGCCGCGGTCCGTTCCGTGGACCCTCGCCGTGGCGAGGGTCCACGGAACGGAGTTCAGAGCTCGTCGCGGATCCGCCTGAGGATCTCGGGGGTGCGCGAGGCCGGCTCGGCCTCGATGCAGAGCCGCTCCATCACCTCGATGTAGCGCTCCACCTCGTCGCGCTTCTCCAGGTAGACCGCGCTGGTGAGCTGCTCCAGGTAGACGATGTCCGGCAGGTCGGGCTGGGCGAAGCGCAGGATGCTGAACGGCCCGCCGGCCGCGGCGTGGCCGCCGACGCTGAACGGCACGATCTGCACCGTCACGTTCGGCAGCTCCAGCGCGGCCAGGATGTGGTCGATCTGGCCGCGCATCACCTCGGCCCCGCCGAGCGGGCGGCGCAGCACGGCCTCGTCCAGCACCGCCCACAGGTGGGGCGGGTCGGAGCCGCGCAGCACCCGCTGGCGCGCCATGCGCAGCCGTACCCGGCGCTCCAGCTCCTCCTCGCCCGCGGAGGGGAAGCCGAGCAGGATCACGGCCCGCGCGTAGTCCTCGCTCTGCAACAGACCGGGCACGAACTGGACCTCGTAGTTGCGGATGCCGGAGGCCGACTCCTCCAGGCCGACGTAGGTCTCGAACCAGTTCGGCAGGACGTCGTTGTAGTTGTGCCACCAGCCGATCTGGTTGGCCCGCTCGACGAGGCCGAGCAGGGGCCGGCGCTCGTCGTCGTCGGTCACGCCGTACAGGGTGAGGAGGTCGGCGACGTCGCGGACCCGGAAGCTCACCCGGCCGAGCTCCATCCGGCTGATCTTCGAGTGGGAGGCGCGGATGGCGTGGCCGGCCCGCTCCAGGGTGATGTCGCGTCCCTCACGGAGCCGGCGCAGCTGGGCGCCGAGCACGATCCGGAGAACCGTGGAACTGCCCCTCGGCGCGGCGATGGAGACGGGAGCGACCGGTTCACCACCGGCGTGAGGTGTGGTCATCTGGCAGTCCTTCGTGCGCGGAACGCGAGCCCCCGCCCACTCTTTGTGGCCGTCGCGAGCCTTCACCGTACTCTGATCACTCGTTCCCAGCCACAGCGAATTTTATTCTTCAACCAATTGTGACAATAAGGTCGTCGAAATCCCCGTTCTTCACTCCTCTGACGAAGGCGTCGAGGTCGTGGCGGGTGTAGACCAGGGCCGGGCCGTCGGGGTCGCGGGAGTTGCGCACGGCGACCGCGCCGCCGGGCAGGGGAGCCAGTTCGACGCAGTTGCCACTGGGGTTGCTGAACCGGCTCTTGCGCCACGCGACTCCGGCCAGCAGGGCCGCCGAGACGCCGTTGAGCTGCTCGTCCATCCTCGCCTCTCACCGGGACCGCAGGGAAGACATGCCTCGATCATAGAGCTTTGTGCAGCTGCACGTGCATCCGTACTTGCTTATGCACAACAATCATGGGCAATATAGCTATTCGCATTGCCCTTGTTACGCGAGCGTCACGCATCCCAAGGTCACAGATGACTGGTTATCCCACGCACCCCGCCCCCTCCCTCCGGGCCGAGCCCGGTGGATGGGAGCGGTGGCTGTCGATCCTCGGCCGCATCCTCCCCCCGGGCGGCCCTCCGCCCTGGTCCGGCGCCGAAGCCCCGGCCGGACAGCTCCGGCTGGCCGCGCGCGGCCTGTCCCACGATCGCTGGGCGGCCCGCACCGCGCGGGAGTTCGCCGCGGCCGCACTGGTGTCCTGGGAGCTCGAGTCCCTCGTCGACGACGCCTCCGTGGTGGTGTCGGAGCTGGTCACCAACGCGGTACGGCACGGGCTGCGGGGAGAGGTCCGCCCCCGGCCGTTCCACGACGTCCGGGTCGTCGTCTGCCACACCGAGCACGCGGTGCTGTGCGCGGTCACCGACCCCCGCGACGAGGGCCCCCTGCTGCGCGAGCCGGACTTCGAGGCCGAGAGCGGCCGCGGCCTGCAGGTCGTGCGGGGAATCTGCGAGACGTGGGGGTGGACTCCGCTGGAGACCAGCGGAAAGGCCGTGTGGGCGTCGTTCACCCTCCCCTCCGGGACCGCCCGGCGCCTGGAGGCATGCCGCTGACCTACCGGGACGGACCTCCGTACCGTGGGGAGGCGTGCCGCCCGGGTTCACCCCCGCACGCCGTGATGCCCTGAAAAATAAGAATTTTTCTCTCTTTGTCCCCTCTCGGACGTCTATCCTTAGTCGTCGGTGTTCTCTACCCTCACAGGCGACGAGGGAGGTGACGTGAGCGACCCGGATCGGCGCCCACCGCCGCGGCTGGACACGAGCACGCCCAACATCGCCCGGATGCTGGACTACATCCTCGGCGGCAAGAACAACTTCGCGGCCGACAGGGAGACCGCCGATCGGATCCTGGCCATCGCCCCGGAGATCAAGACCATGGTCAAGGAGACCGAGGCGTTCCTCGGCCGGGCGGTGCGCCATCTGGTCAAGGAGGGGATCGACCAGTTCCTCGCCCTCGGCTGGGGACTGCCCACCCAGGAGAACGTCCACCAGGTCGCCCGGTCGGTCCTGCCCGGGGTCCGCGTGGTCTACGTCTCCGACGACCCGGTCGTGCTCTCCCACGGCAGGGCGCTGCTGGCCACCGATGACACCACGGCCGTCGTCCGGGGCGACATCCTCCACCAGGACGAGCTGATGGCCGACCCGGAGTTGCTGGCGCTCATCGACCCCGACCGGCCGGTGGCCGTCCTGATCACCAACGCGCTCCAGTTCATCCCCAACGAGGATGATCCGCACAAGAGCGTGGCCCTGCTACGCGACTCACTGGCGACCGGCAGCCACCTCGTCATCGCCCACGCCGTCTTCGACGATCACCCCGAGGTGGCCGACCCGATCACCGACGTCTATCGCAGGGCCCTCAACCGCGACGGCGAGCGTACCGCGCGCACGCGCCGCGAGGTGCTGCGCTTCTTCGACGGCATGGAGCTGGTGGATCCGGGCTTCGTGTACGCCCGCCACTGGCGCCCCGACAACCCGCTCGCCGCGCAGCGACCCACCAGGACCTGGACGATGGCCGGGGTGGCCCGCAAAACGGGCTGACCCGCCCCGGCCGCCCCGCTGCGAGCGCCCCCTCACCCTCCGCGGGCCCCGGTACGGCCCCGCCGCGCCTCCCGCCACGTCCGGGCACGGGCCCGTGTCCGACGCCGCGCCCACGCCCGGCCTGAGCACCGCCGTCAGCAGGCCGCCGTCAGCAGGCCCTCGCGCTCGACCGCCTCCAGGGAGAGGGTCTTGTAGCCGACCTCGTCGAACAGCACGGTGATCCGGTCGCTCTCCCTGCTCATCACCATGCCGTCGCCCCAGGAGCTGTGGCACACCTTGGCGTGCATGGCGAAGGAGTCGCTGGGCCCGGGGCCGGCGGGCGCGCCCTCCCGGCAGGTGTCGCACGCACCGCAGAGGCGCTCGTACGGCTCGCCGAAGTACTCCAGCAGGAACCGGCGGCGGCAGCCGGTCGTCTCGGCGTAGCCGCGCATCATGTCGATGCGGGACTCGTCGATGCGGCGGCGGGTGTCGTCGATCTCGACGGCCTGCGCCGTCGCCTCCTTCGGCGCAGGCCCGCCGGGGACGGCGCGCACGTCGCCTTCGACCGTCACCTTGACCGCGCCGACCTTCTCCAGCAGGTTCACCACCCGGGTGAGCCGGGTGGGGCTGACGTCCAGCACGGCGCGCAGCTCGCCCGCCGGAACGGCGCCGCCGTGCCCGCCGACCAGCGTGGCGGCCCGCAGCAGCAGTTCCTCGTCGGCCCGGCCTCCGGCGAAGAAGCGTCGCAGGCCCAGGTCCTCCGGCCGGTAGAACAGCACGGCGGAGGCCGGCTCGCCGTCCCGCCCGGCGCGGCCGATCTCCTGGTAGTAGGAGTCGGGGGACTCCGGCGGGGCGGCGTGCAGCACGTAGCGCACGTCGGGCTTGTCGATCCCCATGCCGAACGCCGAGGTCGCCACGACGACGTCGACCTCGCCGTCGCGGAACAGGTCGTGCACCCGCTTGCGCTCGGCCGCCTTCAACCCCGCGTGGTACGCCTCGACCCGGCGGCCCCGCTCACGCAGCCCGTCGGCGTACTCCTCGGTGGCGCGGCGGGTGGCGACGTAGACCAGCCCGACGCCCTCGCGGGAGGCGGCGTCCTCCACCAGCGCCCGCCGCAGGTCCTCGGCGGTGACGAAGCGGCGGACCTCCAGGTCGATGTTGGGCCTGTCGAAGCCCCGCACGATCCGGTGGACGTCCTTCAGGCCCAGCGTCCGGACGATCTCCTCCTGGACCGACGGGGTGGCCGTGGCGGTCAGCGCCGCCACGGGCGGATGGCCGAGGGCCTCGATCACCCGCCCCAGGCCCAGATAGTCGGGGCGGAAGTCGTGTCCCCACGCCGACACGCAGTGGGCCTCGTCGATGGCGATCAGTGAGGGACGGGCCTCGCGGAGCCGCTCGATCGTCTCGGGCTTGGCGAGCTGCTCCGGGGACAGGAACAGGAACTCCGCCGAGCCCGTGCGGATCGCCTCGAAGGAGGCCTCTCCGTCGGACCGCGTGGAGTTGACGGCGACCGCCCCGGCGGCGCCGGCCTCCCGCAGCCCGGCCACCTGGTCGCGCTGCAGGGCGATCAGCGGTGACACCACCACCGTCGGACCGTCGATGAGCAGCGCGGGGACCTGGTAGACGGCCGACTTTCCCGCCCCGGTGGGCATGACCACCAGCGCGTCCCCGCCGTCCATCAGGTGGCACATGGCCTCCGGCTGCCCGGGACGCAGGTCGTCCCATCCGAAGGCCTCGCGGGCGGCCTCCCGCAGCCGCCGCGCCACCCGGCCGGATCCGCCCTTGCTCATACGGCTCTCCCGTCTGTGTTCGAATACCCCGCCCGTGCCCACGGACGGGCGGGGTAGTCCTCGACGAGGAGACGAAGAGAAGGGCCGGCGGGGCACGGCCGGGGGCGCCCGTCACGGGGCCCTCGCCCGGCCGCTCAGCTCGGCGACGCCGAGGCCGAAGCCGAGGCCGAGGCCCCCGCCTCGGGCATCAGGACCGAGTCGACGAGGTAGACGGTGGCGTTGGACGTCTGGATGTTGCCGCAGAGGATCTTGGCGTCGTTGACGGTGTAGTCCTCACCGGAACCCGTGACGTTCAGCGTGCCGCCGCCCACGGTGGTCAGCGTCCCACCGGCGAGGTCGGCCTGGCTCTTGCGACCCTCGACGATGTGGTTCTGGATGATCTTGCTGAGCTGTTCCTTGTCCTCCAGGACCTTGGCCAGGGCCTCCTTCGGGATCTTGGCGAAGGCGTCGTTGACGGGCGCGAACACGGTGATGTCCTGGGCGGACTTCAGCTGGTCGGTCAGCCCGGCGGCCTCGACGGCCTTGGCGAGCGTGGACAGCTGGGGAATGTCCTTCAGGGCCTGGTCGAGCGGCTTGCCCGCCAGGTCGGCCGGGCTGCCCGGCCCCTCCGCCGGCAGCTGGGAGCACCCGGGACCGAACGGCTTGCCCGCCTCACCGGCCGACGGCGAGCCGGACATCTCGGAGGGGCCGGGGGAGGTCATGTCCGAAGGGCCGGGGCTGGGCGTGTTGAGGAAGGAGGCCGCGGTGACGGCCTGCGCCGCCGGGGCCGCCGCCAGGGTGAGGGCCGCCAGTGCCGCGGCGAGAAGAGACTTCTTCACGGTGATCTCCTTGTCGGACGGTTGAGTCCTCCGGGATCCGGTCGGGCGGGCCCGAAGGTGCCCATCGTTCTCTTCGCTGATCGATTCCCCTCGAATTTGCCGATAAATACCGCATAAGGTGACTCTTGACCACATATCTCCCTAAATGATCAGTTGAGGCTGTGGCCATGGTGTGTCGCCGTACCGGGGGGTGGACGGTCCCGACGCTCCGCGCACGGGCGGGGGTCAGGCGGTGAGCCCGGTCAGGTCGGCCAGTACGGCGTCGGCCGCGCGGCGGCCGGAGACCAGCGCGCCCTGGATGGACCCGGTGTCGCGGTGGTCGCCGCACACGTACCGGCCGGGTGCGAGGCGGACGGACCGGCGCAGCGGGAAGGGCGGCGGCATCGCGGGCAGCGCGGCGCGGACCGGGTACGTCGCGAGGTGCTCCCAGGAGGAGGTGTCGGCGGCGTAGACCTCGGCCAGCCGCGCCCGGACCCGCGGCTCGTCGTCGGCGGACAGCACGCCGAGCACCGAGGTGGAGACCAGCGCGCGGCCGTCGCCCGAGTAGGCGGGCGCGGCGTCGCTGACGACGATGGTGTCGGTGACCTGCCCCTCGGCGTCGATGACCTGGGTGGGCTCGCCGAGCGGGGAGCGCGGGGCGGCGTGGTAGAAGGTCGTCACCGACCGCATCTCCGGCTCCCGCAGGCCGGGGACCAGGCGGGCCGCCGTCCCCGGGTCGGTGGCCACCACCACCGCGCGGGCCGGGATCTCCGCCCCCTCCGCGGTCTCCACCCCCTCGCCGGTGACCGCGGCGACCGGGGTGCCGAGGAGCACCGCGCCGTCCGGGAGGCGGCCGGCGAGCTGCGCCGGGATCCGTCCCATGCCGAGCGCGGGCAGCCCGATCGTGCCGCGGGCGAAGGATCGCCACAGCAGGTGGAAGAAGCGGCTGGAGGTCTCCAGTTCCCGCTCCAGCACGACGCCCGCCAGGAAGGGGCGGAACAGCTTCTCCACCATCTCCGGGGAGACGCCCCGGCGCCTCAGCTCCTCCTCGGTGGTGCGTTCGGCTCCGCCGCGCAGCACACTCGCGGGAAGGGCGATGTCGCGCGCGGTCAGCGCGGCCAGCGCCGCCTTGTCGCGGAGCGACCCCACCGCCGCCAGGACCCCGCTGAGCGCGTGCCCGGGGTGCCGCCAGGGCAGCATGATCCGTTCCCGCCGCCCGGCGTCGAAGACGATCAGTCCCGAGGAGAACGGGCGGACGTCCAGGGCGCCGATGTCCAGGACCCGCCGGGCCTCGGGATAGGCCGTGTTGAACACCTGGAAGCCGCGGTCCAGCCGGAAGCCGTCCACGACGTCCGTGCGCACCCGGCCGCCCGCCTCGTCCTCCGCCTCGACGACGCGGACCGGTACCCCGGCCGCGTGCAGCCGGACCGCGCACGCGAGGCCCGCGAGGCCCGCGCCGACCACGACCACCGTCTCTGGCATGTGCGTCCCCCTTCGCCTTCGGGCGGCGCCGTACGGCCCCGCCCGGCTCGCGGGGCGGCGGATCCGCCCCATCGTGCCTTCGGCGGCCGGGACGCCGGGGGTTGCGTCCGGGCCGCGGCGCCCCGCCCCGCCCGGCCGGCGCCGGACCCGGGAACCGGGTTCCGGACGGCCGCCCGCGCGGGGCCGCACGGCTTAGGCGAGCCGTACCGTGATCTCCCCGCCGAGCTGGAAGCCGTCGGTCAGCTCCAGGTCGTCGCCGCTCCAGAAGCGGCCGGGGTCGTACCAGTGGGGCCGGCGCCCGGCCGGGAGCAGGCCCATCTCCTCGTAGGTGACGGCGACGACCTCCGCGCAGTAGGCGCTCTCCAGGGCGTTCTCGGCCGCGCCGCGCCGCAGGATCCGCGGCGCCCGTCCGCGCAGCCAGCGCCCGGCGAGCCGGGCCGTGGAGGGGAACGGCGTGCCGTCCAGCCGGGAGATGACGCGCAGCACCGCGTCCTCCATCCCGGCGGTGACCTCGGGTTCGAGCTGGCGCAGCCAGCCGCGCTGGCCGTACCGGGTGGCCCAGACGCGGACCGCGTCGCGCAGGTCGTGCAGCTGGACGCCGCGCTGGTGGGTGCCGGACCACAGGTCGGGCAGCGACCTGCCCAGCTCCGCGTGCCACATCAGGGGAGGCATGTCCTCGATGACGACGGACATGCCGACGTGGTTGACGGGGCTGTTCGTCACCGTCTGGATGGCCCGGTCGGGCACGCTGCGGCCCCGGAACAGCCACACGTCGCCGGTGCGGGTCAGGTTGACCGCCTCGTCGAGGCTGACGCTTTTGCCGATCACGGGAAGTAGCCTAGGCACATGCGGTTGTGGAAGATAGTCGGCCTGGCCGGGATCGCGGGTGTCGCGGCGACCGGGGCGGTGGTGGCGCGGGCCGAGCGGCGGCGACGCTCCTACACGCCGGAGGAGATCCGGGCCCGGCTCCGGGCACGCCTGGAGGAGATCGAAGGGGGCACCGGAGCGGGCGTCGAAGGGGGCGGTGAGCCGCCGATCCGCGGGTAAGTACCGTTGGCCTCGGCGAAGCGGCCCTGGTGAGGTGAGGAGACTTCTTATGACGCACGAGCGCGCGGGCAAGCCCGCCCAGCCGTCCGACCTGGTCGACGTGGCCCGGCTGGTGACCGCCTACTACTCCCTGCGGCCCGACCCCGACGAGGTGGGGCAGCGGGTGGCGTTCGGGACCTCCGGCCACCGCGGCTCCTCGCTGAGGACGGCCTTCAACGAGGACCACATCCTCGCCACCAGCCAGGCCATCGTGGAGTACCGGGCGGAGCAGGGCATCGACGGCCCGCTGTTCCTCGGGGCCGACAGCCACGCGCTGTCGGAGCCGGCGCGGGTGTCGGCGCTCGAGGTCTTCGCCGCCAACGGGGTGCGGGTCCTGATCGACGACCGCGACGGCTACACCCCGACCCCGGCGGTCTCCCACGCGATCCTCACCCACAACCGGGGCCGTACGGCGGGCCTCGCCGACGGCGTGGTGGTGACGCCCTCGCACAACCCGCCCTCCGACGGCGGCTTCAAGTACAACCCGCCGAACGGCGGTCCCGCCGACACCGACGCCACCTCCTGGATCCAGGACCGCGCCAACACCCTCATCAGGGAGGGGCTGAAGGGCGTGCGGCGCGTCCCCTACACCAGGGCGCTGGCCGCCGACACGACCGGGCGGCACGACTTCCTGGGCGCCTACGTCGACGACCTGCCCTCGGTGCTGGACATCGACGCGATCCGGTCGGCCGGGGTGCGGATCGGCGCCGACCCGCTGGGCGGGGCGAGCGTCGCCTACTGGGGGGAGATCGCCGAGCGGCACCGGCTGGACCTGACGGTGGTCAACCCGCTGACCGACCCGACGTGGCGGTTCATGACCCTCGACTGGGACGGCAAGATCCGGATGGACTGCTCGTCGCCGTACGCGATGGCCTCGCTGATCGAGAACCGCGAGGCGTACGACGTCTCCACCGGCAACGACGCCGACGCCGACCGGCACGGCATCGTCACCCCCGACGGCGGCCTGATGAACCCCAACCACTACCTCGCCGTGGCGATCTCCTACCTCTACTCCCACCGGCCGGACTGGCCGGCCGGCGCCGGGGTGGGCAAGACGCTGGTGAGCAGCGGCATGATCGACCGGGTGGCCGCCGACCTCGGCCGGCGCCTGGTCGAGGTGCCGGTCGGGTTCAAGTGGTTCGTGCCGGGGCTGCTGGACGGCTCCCTCGGCTTCGGCGGCGAGGAGAGCGCCGGGGCGTCGTTCCTGCGCCGCGACGGCGGGGTGTGGACCACCGACAAGGACGGGATCATCCTGGCGCTGCTGGCCTCGGAGATCATCGCCACCACCGGCCGCTCGCCGAGCGAGCACTACGCCGCGCTGACCGGAAGGTTCGGCGACCCCGCCTACGCCCGGGTGGACGCCCCCGCCTCCCGCGAGGAGAAGGCGATCCTGTCCCGGCTCTCGGCCGGCCAGGTCACCGCCGGCACCCTGGCCGGCGAGCCGATCAGGGAGGTGCTCACCAGCGCGCCCGGCAACGACGCCCCGCTGGGCGGGGTCAAGGTCGTCACCGAAAGCGCCTGGTTCGCCGCCCGGCCCTCCGGCACCGAGGACGTCTACAAGATCTACGCCGAGTCCTTCGAGGGGCCCGAGCACCTCGCCCGGGTGCAGGAGGCCGCCCGGGACCTTGTCTCGCAGGCCCTGAAGTAAGGCACTCCCGAGGCCGCTCCCGAGGCCGCTCCCGAGGCGGCCTCCGGGGTCACGGCCGGGGCGCTCCCGGGACCGCTTCCAGGGCCGCGGCCGGGGCGCCCTCCGGAGTCACGGCTGCGTGAACATGCGCCAGGCGGCGGGGACGACCTTCCAGTGCCGCCTGGCCGCCGGGCCGGTCAGCTCCCCGTCGGCGTTCGCCGGCGCGGGCTCCCCTTCGACCGCCACGTCGCGGCCCCGGGCGGTGACGACGTCCCGCAGCTCCGGATGGCGGCCGCCGCGCAGCCGCAACGCGTAGACGAGCCGCCGCACCGGCCCGGTGGTCAGCGCCACGACGACGTCCACCATGCCGTCGTCGGGCCTGGCCTTCGGGGTCAGCGGGGTGCCGCCGCCGATGGTGACGCCGTTGCCGACGCCGAGCATGAGCACCCGCCGGTCGGTGAGGGTCCGGTCGTCCACGGTCACGCGCAGCCGCCAGCCGGTGCTCCGCGCGCCCGCGAGCAGCGCGCCGACGGCGTAGGCGAGTTTTCCGAGGCCGGGCTTGAGCGGCGTGGCCCGCTCGGACGCCTCCGCCCCGACGCCGAGGTGCACCGCGTTGACGACGATGCCGCCCTCGTCGTCCACCAGCAGGTCGAGGGGTCGCGGCCGGCCGGCGAGCACGACGCGGGCGGCCGCCTCCGGGTCCAGCGGGATGCCCAGCCCGCGGGCGAAGTCGTTGCCGGTGCCCATGGGGACCAGTCCCACGACGCGGGAGTCCAGCTCGCCGCGCCGGTGCAGGGCGGCGACCGTCACGTGCAGTGATCCGTCGCCGCCCATCACGACCACGTCCCGGCCGGGGTGGGCGTCGAGCGCCTCGTCGAGGTCCCCCTCCCCCTCGCCCGCCGTGACCTCGACGACGTCGGCCCCGGCGCGCAGCGTCTTCAGCGCCGCGTCGCGCGCGGCGTCGTCGGCGCTCCCCGCTCCCCCGTTGCAGACCGCCAGCAGTTCCGCCATGCCGTTCACTCCCGTTCCCCTGCCGCGCTCCCGCGCTCCCGTGCCTCGTCTCCCCGGTCACTGCCCGCGACGGGCGCGGTCACGCGGGGTCAGCCCGCCCTCCACCAGCGGACCGCCGTCCAGCCCCCCGCTGCGATGGCGAACAGCCCGCCGAGGCCGTAGGCCCAGGCGATCGCCGTCTCCGACAGGTAGCCGTTGCCCGCGATGAGCACCGCCATGATCACCACGCTCAGCATGCCCACGCCCAGCCCGGCGATCAGGGCGAGCAGGAACGCCTTGAGCAGGCGGACCGGCAGGCGGTCACCGCGGGGCGGCGCCAGGACCGCCACCAGCCGCCGGACGACGAGCTCGGGGTCGTCGTCCACCCGGCCGGCGGCGAACTGGGTGGGCATCCGGCCGCGTTCCGGCTCGCTCAGGTAGATCCACCGGCTGTCGTCCAGGAAGACCGCCGCGTCGGCGGAGCCCGGCAGGCGCAGCGACAGGAAGGGGGTGCCCTCGGGGAACTCCCTGCGGTCGTGCCGGACGACGGGCGCGGTGGCGTCGAACGCCTCGCTCAGCGCCCGCAGTGCCCGCTCCTCGATCAGGTCGCCCATGGCACTCTCCCCCCTCCCCCGTATGTCCATGGTTTCGTACTGCGGGGCGGAGCGGTTGCCGGGCCCCGGGTTCGGGGTCCCCCGCCCGGGTTCCCGGGCGCTCCCGGCCCGGCCGTCCGCTTCGGGCCCCGGATGTTCCCGGCCGTGCACCCGCCCCGGATGTTCCCGGCCATGTGCCCGCCCCGGATGCGGATGCTTCCGGCCAGGGGGGCTGCCTCGGGTTCCGGGACCGTCACCGCGTCGACCCGGGGTTTTGTTCCTCATAGAAGAAACTCGCGATGACCTTTCCTCACCGCGCTACGCAAGCAGTAACGTGAGCCCACTCCCACCGTTTGGCCGGTATCGACCCCCGTATCCGGTCAGCCGGCGTCGAAAGGGCTTTCATGAGCGTTCGCACCATGCCGCGCCGGGACGCGGCCGGTACCTCGTCCCCGTACCGCTGGACCGTCCTGCTGCTGTGCTGGGCGTCATTCACCATGACCTCCCTCGACCGGTCCACCTGGGGTCCCGCCTCAGCCTCGGTCGGCGAGGCGCTGGGGGTGTCCCTGGCCGGTCTCGGCGTCTTCGCGACCGCCTACTACGTCGGCTACGTCATCTCCAACGCCGGGGGCGGCTTCCTCACCGACTGGCTGGGCGCCCGGAACATCCTCTCCGGGTCGCTGTTCGTGGCCGGCGCGTTCATGGTGCTGTTCGGCTCCAGCCCCTCCGCCGGGGCCGGCATCGCCTTCCAGGCGCTCATCGGCCTGTTCGCCGGGGCGGACTACGCGGCGGGGGTCAAGCTCATCGCGGTGTGGTTCACCCCGCAGGGCAGGGGGCTGGCCATGGGGGTGTTCATGACGGCCACCTCGCTGGGCACCGTGATCGCCAACGCCGTCGTGCCGAGGCTGATCCGGTCGAGCGGCTGGGAGACCTCGTACCACGTGTTCGGCGTGGTCTCGATGGTGCTGGCCGTGATCTGCTTCCTGCTCCTGCGCCGCCGCGCTCCCGAAGGCGGAGGCGAGGGGAACCCGGCGGCCGGGGAGGGTCCGCGCAAGCCGGACGTGCGCCCGCTGGTGGGCAACCGCGACCTGCTCCTGCTCGGCCTGGCCGGCTTCGGCGGCCTGTGGGGCACCTACGGCTTCATCACCTGGTCGAACACGCTGATGGTGAAGGGCAACGGCGTCGACCCGGTGACCGCCGGGACCGTGGTGGTGGTCTTCGCCATCGTGGCCGTCGTCAGCAAGCCGCTGGTCGGCCTGGTGACCGACCTCATCGGCCGGGGCCGCAGGATCCCGTCCATCGCCGTCCTGCTGTTCTTCGTGGCCGCGCTGCTGGTCTTCGGCTCCATGAGCACCCCGCTGCAGTTCCTCATCGTGGCGCCCTTCCTCGGGATCGGCGCCTACCTCTACAGCCCCCTCATGGTCGCCATGATCCCCGAACTGTCCGGCAGCCGCCTGGCCGGCTCCGCGGCGGGGGCGACCAACGCGGTCTGGCAGCTCGGCAGCGTCATCGTCCCCGTCGTCATCGGCGCGATCTTCCAGGCGACGGGCTCGTTCTTCGCGGCGTTCGCCGCCCTCGCGGTCGGCCCGCTCGTCGGCGCGATCCTCATGTTCTTCGTCCGCGAACCCGGAAAGGCGGCATGACCCAGATGACCGAGCACTACGACGTGATCGTCGCGGGCGGCGGATCCGGCGGGGTCGCCGCCGCCGTGGGCGCCGCCCGCACCGGGGCGCGCACGCTCCTCGTCGAGCGCGGCCCGTGCCTGGGCGGCGCCGCCACCCTGCGCAACGTGCTCACCTACTGCGGCCTGTACACGCGGGCGGAGCCGTACCGGCAGGTGGTGTACGGCGTGGCCGAGGAGGTCATGGCCGGCCTGCGCGCGGAGGACGCCGTCACCGGGCCGCAGAGGTTCACCGCCGTGGCCGTCGTCTTCGACCCGGAGACCGTCAAGCGGGTGCTCGACGACGTGTGCGTCGGCGCGGGCGCGGAACCGCGGCTGCACAGCACGCTGCTGGACGCCCGGCGGGAGGACGGCCGGATCGTTTCGGCCCTGGTCGCCGACCACTCGGGCGTCCACGAGATCACCGCGGACGCGTTCGTGGACGCCACCGGCGAGGCCGACCTCGCCACCCGCGCCGGAGCCGGGGTCCGCTACGGCTCCGGCGGCATGGTCCAGAACGGCTCCCTCGGCGTCCGTTTCGGCGGGGTGCCCGCCGACGCCCCGGTCACCAGGGAGACGGTCCGCGAGGCCGTCCGCGCCGCCCGGGAACGCGGGGTGGGGCCCCTGCTGGCCGAGCAGGGACTGGTCGCCCGCCTGCCGGTCTCCGGCGACGTCATCGCCTACCTGGTCGACGAGGCCTACGACGCCCGCGACGCGCGTGACACCAGCCGGGCCGAGGTCTCCGCGCGCGAGCAGTCGCGGGCCTACCTGGAGGTGATCCGCTCCCTGCCGGGCTGCTCGGGCGCCTACATCGTCAGCACCGGTCCCGAGCTGGGCACCCGTGAGTCGCGGCACGTGGAGGCCCGCTACCGGATGACGGACGACGACGTGCTCGGCGCGGGCCGGTTCGACGACGCCGTCGCGCTCGGCGCCTGGCCGGTGGAGTACCACCCGGGACCGGGCGTGCCGTCGGAGTGGCGGTTCATCGAGGGCGACGGATACTACGAGATCCCGTTCGGGGCGGTGTGCAGCGCCGACACCGGGAACCTCTTCGCGGCCGGCCGCAACCTCGACGGCGACCGGCTGGCCGGGGGGTCGCTGCGGGTCATGGGCACCGCGTTCGCGACCGGCCACGCCGCGGGGATCGCCGCCGCGCTGACGGCGGACCGGGGCGGGGCCGACGGGCCGGCCGTACGGGCCGAACTGCTCCGCCAGGACGCCTTCCTGCCCTGACACGCCCGGGGCGGCCGTTCGGGGGCACGGCCGTCCCCGTCCCCGTGTCCGGGAGACCCGGGCACGGCCCCTCCGGGCTCCGAAGGACCCGGTCCGGAGAAGAAAGCCTGAAGCAGAGGGGGTGCGGGGGGGGGGGGGGGGGGGCCCGCCCCCCCGGGGTAGGGGGCGGGGGGGGGGGGGGGGCACCCGGGGGGGGTGGGGGGGGGGGGGGGGGGGGGGGGGGGGCTCAAAAGGGTGACCCCCCGGG
>NZ_JBVJKQ010000010.1:182365-348206 GCF_055585205.1 Streptosporangium sp. NPDC053982 | reverse complement strand
GGGGGGGGGGCCCCCGCGCCCCCCCCCCCCGGGCGCCCCCCCCCCCCCCCGCCCCCCCCCCCCCCCCCCCGGGGGGGGGGGGGGGGCCGCGGCCCCCCCCCCCCCCCCCCCCTCTGCTTCAGGCTCCGCGGTCAGAGGCCGTACAGCCAGTCGGTGTAGCGGTGGTCGGACGGGTCGCGGGTGCGCATCAGCTCGTTCCGCAGCGTCTGGCCCAGGCCGTCGACGTGCCAGATGTCGCCCCAGACGCGGGCGGTGGCCTGCACCCGGGCCGTGCGCGGGACGCGGATCCTCTGGTAGGCGGCGAGCGCGTCGTCCCACGAGCCGGCGTGCCCCGCCGACTGCTCCGCCAGCACCTGGGCGTCCTCCAGCGCCTGGCAGGCGCCCTGGGCGAGATACTGCAGCATCGGGTGGGCGGCGTCGCCGACCAGCGCGACCCTGCCGTCGACCCAGGTGTCCGCCGGTTCCCGGTCGAGCATGTTCCAGTGGCGGTCGCGCCACAGGTGCGCCAGGGCGCCGCGCACCTCGTCGCAGCACCGTTCGAAGGCCGCCTCCGGGTCGCCGGGGCCGCGGAAGACCGCGACCTGGTTGAGCAGGGCGCCCCGGCGCAGCGGGTACTGCACGAGATGGCAGTCCGGGCCCAGCCAGGCGACGACCTCGTCGAGGCTGACGCCGAGGCCGGCGACGGGCACCGTGCCCCGGTGCGCGACGAATCCGGAGTCCACCGGGCCGTCGGCGACGAACCCCGCCCGCAGACCCGACCCCAGCCCGTCGGCCCCCAGCACCACGTCGCCCTCGTACGCCGAGCCGTCGGCGCAGATGACGCGCGCGCCCGCGGGCAGGTGCTCCACCCGTTCCGCGTGGCATCCCCTGATCAGGTCCACTCCCTCGCGCTCGCACGCCTGGAGCAGGACGCGGTGCAGGTCACTGCGGTGGACGACGACATAGGGGCCGCGGTAGCGCCGCAGGAACCCCTCGCCGAGGTCCAGGTGGGTGAGCTCCTCGCCGCTGACCGCGTCGCGGAAGACCAGCCGCCTCGGCAGCACCCCCTTCTCCGCGACCTCGTCCAGCAGGCCCCAGCCGGCCAGCACGCGGGTGGCGTTGGGGCCGAGCTGCAGCCCGGCCCCGACCTCGCCGAACTCGTCGGCCCGTTCGAGCAGCCGTACGGTGCGGCCGGCCCTGGCCTGGGCGTACGCGGCGGCCAGCCCGCCGATCCCGCCTCCGACGACGATCACGTCGGCACGCTTCACATGCACTTCCACTCCTCCCAGATCTCCTAGAGCCAGCGGCCCGGGTCGCGCGGCGCCCCGCCCGGGGCGGCGCCGCGCCCGGTCAGCCAGGCGGCGAGGCGCGCGGCCGGCGCGGTGAGGGGCGGTGAGGGCTCGCCCGCGCTCCAGGTCCGGTCGCGGCCGACGGGCGCCAGGGTGAGCGAGGGCTCCTGCCCGCGCCGGCGTCGCAGTTCCATCACGTCGGTCAGCAGCGCGTCCACGAACTCCGGGGGGAAGTCGTCGAAGCTCGCGCCCGTGCCCAGGTCGACGGCGTGCACCCACACCTCGCGACTCCGCATCCACGGGATCTCGGTCGCCGGGACGGTCCGGCCCTGGGCGGTGACGACCCTCGTCCGCCACTGGAGGTCCGACAGCCCGGTGAGCGCCCCCTCCAGCTCCGCCGCGGTCCGGGCGACCAGCCCCCGCAGCTCGGCGGGCTCCAGCGCGACCCCCTCGGCGATCTCCGCGTCGCGCGCCTCCGGTCCGCCGGGGTACATCGGGGTCTCCTCCCCCGTGCGCGCCCAGTGGACGAGCCGGGTCAGCGCCCTGGCGTTGAAGGCGACGTGGGCCGCCAGGTGGCGGCCGGTCCAGCCCGGCAGCGGGGTGGGCCGGTCCAGGTCGGCGGCGTCCAGGGCGGCCGTGAAGAACACCGTGCCGTGGCGGGCCCACTCCAGGGCCGTCCCGACGCCGGGGTCCCCGGTTCCGCGGTTCCCGGTTCGGGGGTTCCCCGCGCCGGGGTCCTCAACGCCGGGGTCTTCTGCGCCGGGGTTCCCGGCGCCGGGGTCGCGGGCGTCAGCCATCGCGGCGCGCCGTGTTGGCCAGTTCGCCGATCCCGGCGATCCGGGTGACCAGCCGGCTTCCGCCGGCCAGGTAACGCTTCGGGTCTCGGGCGTGCCCCACCCCGCCGGGGGTCCCCGTGGCGATGACGTCGCCGGGACGCAGGGTCAGGATCTCCGACAGGTAGGAGACCAGCTCCGCGGGCCCGAAGACCAGGTCGGCGGTGCCGGCCCGCTGCACGGTCTCCCCGTCGACCTCGCAGGAGATCTCGCACGACGGCCACGGGTCCCCGGCGAGCTCGTCGGGGGTGACCAGGACCGGGCCGAACGGCGTGGTGGCCTCGAAGGTCTTGCCCTGCAGCCACTGCACGGTCCGGTACTGGTAGTCGCGGGCCGTCACGTCGTTGAGGACGGAGTAGCCGGCGATGGCGGCCCGCGCCCGCTCGGGGCTCGCGTGCCGTACCGTGTCGCCGATCACGACGGCCAGCTCGGCCTCCCAGTCCATCTCCGACGAGACGGCGGGCAGGACGATGTCGTCGTACGGGCCGACCAGCGCCTCGGGGAACTTGGCGAAGATCGTGGGGTGCCGCGGCAGTTCACGGCCCATCTCCAGGATGTGGGTCCGGTAGTTCAGTCCGACGCACAGGATCTTGCCCGGCCGCGGGACCACCGGCGCGTAGCCGGCTCCGGACAGCGGGTGCGACGCCCCTCCCCCGGCCGCGGCGAGCTCGCGCCAGCCGGGCCTGGCGAGCAGCTCGCCGACGTCGGCGGCGTCCAGCTCCACGGCCAGGTCCCCCTCGATCCGCGCGGCCACCGTACGGCCCGGCAGGCGCAGCGTGGCGAGCCTCATCCGATCTCCTCCCTGAACTGGTGCAGTGCCTCGAAGACGGGGGTGTCGCTGAAGCGGAACAGGTCGAACCGCGAGTCGGCCCGCACGGTCAGCGCCGACCACGAGGGCACCACGACGAGGTCGCCTCGGCCGAGCCGGTGCTCCACGCCGTCCAGCGTCACCGTGCCCTCGCCGTCGAACACCTGGTAGACCGACGAGCCGACCTCGCGCCGGGTCCTGGTGCGCGTGCCCGGCCGGAGCCGGTGGAACTCGGCCCGGATGGTCGGCATGACGTCGCCGCCGGTGGTGGGGTTGGTGTAGCGGACGGCCGCGTGCCCCGGCTCGACGGTGACGGCGTGGCCCTCGTCCTCCAGGGCGAGCTGCTCGTCGAGCGCGCGGTCGGTGTGCTCCCAGCGGTAGGCGGCGATCGGCGAGTGCGGCCTGGCGTCCAGGCCGGACAGCGGCCGCAGGCCCGGATGCCCCCACAGGCGCTCGGAGCGGGACAACGGCGGCGTCGAGGTGTCGGTGACCTGATCCGGGCCGAACTCGAAGAACGAGCTGCCGGTGTAGTGGACGAACGGGATGTCCAGCCCGTCGATCCAGGCCATCGGCTCGTCGGTGGTGTTGTGGTGGCCGTGGAAGCGCCAGCCGGGGGTGAGCAGGAAATCGCCCCGCCGCATCGCCACGGGGTCGCCGTCCACGACCGTCCAGACCCCCTCGCCCTCCACCACGAAGCGGAAGGCGTTCTGCGTGTGCCGGTGCTCGGGGGCGACCTCGCGCGGGCCGAGGTACTGGATCGCCGCCCACAGCGTCGGGGTGGCGTACGGCCGGCCGCCCAGCCCGGGGTTGGCCAGGGCGATGGCCCTGCGCTCCCCGCCGCGGCCCACCGGCACGAGGTCGCCGGCGCGCCGGGCCAGCGGGTGGAGTCTCTTCCACTCCCACACGTGCGGTTCGGCCTCGGGCCGGGGGTGCGGGGGCATGAGGTCGCCGACCTGCGTCCACAACGGGAGGAGGTGTTCGGCCTCGAAATCGGCGTAGAGCCGCCCAAGGGCGGCGTCCTCACTTGGATTCATGGCCTCAAGCTATCGACCTGTTCTGCATGACGCACTAGCATTCTTCTATGAAGAACAAGCCGGCGTACGCGCTGGGCTCCGTCGACAACGTGCTCCTCCTGCTGCACATGCTGCGCGACCAGGGGAGGCTCAAGGTCACCGACGCCGCGAAGGAGCTGGGCATCGCCCGCTCGACCGCGCACCGGCTGCTGGCGATGCTGGTCTACCGCGACTTCGCCGTGCAGGACGAGAACCACACCTACCTGCCGGGGCCGTTCCTCTCCTCCGCCGGCGGCGTCGGGGGCTCCGCCCTCCGGCGGCTGCGCGAGGTCGCCCAGCCCCACATGGAGGCGCTCTGCGGCCGGGTCCACGAGACCGTCAACCTGATGATCCGGGTGGGCGCGGAGGTGCGCTTCCTGTCGAGCGCGGAGTCACCGCAGATCCTGCACGTCGGCGACCGCCGCGGTTCGATCCTGCCCGCCCACCGGGCGTCGGGCGGCAAGGCGCTGCTCGCCGTACTGCCCGCGGACCGGCTCGGGGAGGTCTGCCCCGACCTGACGGAGGCGGAGCTCGCCAGGCTGACGCGGGAGCTCGACGAGGTCCGGGCCCGCGGGTACGCCCTCAACGTCGAGGAGACGGAGCAGGGGGTCTCGGCCGTCGGGGCCGCCGTGCGCGACGGGCGGGGGACCGCGGTCGCGGCGTTGTCGATCGCCGTCCCCTCGGCCAGGTTCGGCCCCGACCGGGTCGGCGCGTTCGCCCGGGATCTCCACCGGACCGTCCTGGACGTCGAACGCGACCTCGCGGGCGTCCCGGACCTCTGACACCCGGGCCTCTGACACCCGGGCCTCCGGCCCCCGCCGCCCCCCGGGCCGGGCGGGGACGGCGGGCGGAGCGTCGGACCGGCGGCTCTCACCCCATCCGGGTGGCGATCGCCGACGGCCTGGAAACCTGCGAAGGCTTGGAGAGCCGGAGGGCCTCGGACGGCTGCGGAGTCCTGGACTGCTCCAGGGGCTTGGACGGCTGCGGCACCGTGGCGCCCTGCGGCGCGCCGCACAGATGGCGCAGCACCTGCCGGAGCCGGTCACGCAGCTCCGGGTCGGCGACCCGCCCGGCCTCGTCGAACCGGCCGGCGGCCGGCGGCACCGGCAGGTCCACGCCGTGCACGACGGCGCCCGCGGCGCCGAGGGCGCGGCGCAGCTCGATCTGCGTCCAGATCGCCTCGTACGGGCGCAGGCAGGCGGTCACCACGCCGACCGGCTTGTCCACCAGGACCGCGCCGCCGCGCCCGGAGGCCGCCCAGTCGAGGGCGTGACGGAGCTGGGGAGGCAGGTCGCTGTGCGCCGGAGCGGCGATCAGCACGCCGTCCGCGGCGGACAGCGCCCGGCACAGCTCCTCCACGGGGCCCGGGAGCGGGCCGTCCTCGAACGGCGGCACCTCCTCCAGGCCCTCCCACGTCTCGAATCCCACCGAGGCCGGCAGCTCGCGCCCGGACGCCTCCAGCAGCCTTCCGACGTACGCTCCCGGACGCAGGCCACCCGCGATTCCAATGATCTTCATCCCCGACCCCATTCTGTCGCCACGCTGCGACCCCGTCTCCCGCCCGGACCGGGCCGGTGGACGTCCTCCCCGAGCGCCGCCACGACACACGTCACCGGCCTTCGCGCTCCATCACGTCGCTTGACCCTGCCCTGGGGAACGGCTCCCGAACATGACGTACGTCACATCTTTCACAGAGGAGCACCAGGCTCCCTCCAGGAACGCCCGGCGCGCGGCGCGGCGCGGAGCGGGACACGGCTCCTCTCTCCAGACTCGGCCGGAGAGATGGATCATGTACGGAGGACTCATGCGTGCTCTGAGGTACCGGCTGGGGCTGGGAGCCTGCGGCATCGGCGCGGGGGCCATCGCCCTCGCCCCCGCCTCGGCGATGGAACCGATCAACCCGATCGCCGGGAACAACGGCTTCACCGTCATGGTGGAGGGGGACGCCACGCTGACGAGCAACGAGAACGAGGGCACGCTGGCGATCGGCGGGAACCTCATCATGACCGGCGACTACCGGGTCGCCCTCGCCACGGCCGGCTCCTACCTCGTCGACGGCGATGCCCGACCGACGGCGCTGGTGGTGGGCGGCCGGGTCGCCTTCGACCAGAGCACCCCCACCGGCCGCGTCTCGGTCCCCTCCCGGGGATACGTCAAGATCGGCTCCCTGGTGGACTCCGTCGTCATGGACACCGACGACAACCAGGCGCCGGCCGACACGCGGGTGAACTCCACGGGGGACTACGAGGATCCCAAGCGGATGGAGCTGAACGTCCGCCAGCCCGCCGCCTCGGTGGGCCCGGCCACGATCTTCGACTTCCAGCGGCTCTTCGAGACCTACCGGGCGCGGTCCGCGGAGCTGGCCGCGTGCGAGAACAACGTCGTGCTGCGCGACGGGAACGGCCGGCCGTTCCCCGGCGGGGTGATCCCCCCGGGCTCAACCGCGCGGATCAGCCTGGCGGGGAACACCACCAACGTCATCCGGATCACCGGCCGGAACCTGGCGGCCATCACCCGTCTGGTCTTCACCCGCAGACCGACGGCGGCCTCGCCCCTGCTGGTCGTCGTGGACACCTCGGCCGAGGACGGCGTCCTCACCTGGGTGCCGCCCGCCGTCACCGGGATCGGCGGGAAACAGGCCCGTTTCATCCTGTTCGACTTCCCGGACGCCGTCTCGATCACCATGCCGCCCGGGCGGGGCGGTACCGTCAAGGGGACGATCTACGCGCCGGGTGCCACCCTGACCGACACGAACCCGGCAGGCATCGACGGCAACGTCGTCGTCGGTTCTTTCGTCCAGGGCGGACCGGGAAGCGACGGCGGGAAGATCCGCGATCTTCCGTTCGGCGCCACCCTGAGCTGTCCCGCCGTCAGGCCCGCGGCGCCGGCCGGCGGAGAGCCTCCGCGTACCGGGTGAGGCGGCGCCGCCGAAGGCCCCTACAGGCCGAGCACCTCCCGCTCGACGTGGTCCAGGGCGAGGCGGACCGCGCCGAGCGCGACGCTCTCGTCGCCGAAGGTGGACAGCGCCACCTGTGGCGGGGTGAGGCACAGCTCGTCGAGGTGGCGGCGGAGCGGCGTCAGCAGGACGTCTCCGGCGCGCGAGCAGCCGCCGCCGACCACCACGAGCTCGGGATCGATCGCCAGGACGAGCGCCGAGGCGCCCACCGCGAGGTTCGCGGCGAAGCGGTCGACCATCCGCAGCGCGCCGGGGTCGCCGGCCCCGGCCGCCACGAAGACCTCGTCGGCCGCGGCGTCCCGGGTCAGCTCGACGGACCCGCTCTCCCAGGCCACCTGGCGCAGGGCGCCGATCTCGCCCGCCCCGCCGCCCCGGCCGCGGTGCAGCCGCCCGGCGATGAGGACACCCGCTCCCGTACGGTGTCCGACGAGCAGGTAGACGACGTCGGAGGCGTGCTGGGCGCTGCCGCGCCAGTGTTCGGCGAGCAGGGCGAGGTTGGCGTCGTTCTCGGCGAGTCCCGGGCAGCCCAGCCAGCGGCCGGCGACGGCCGCCAGGTCGACCCCGGTCCAGCCCGGCAGCAGGATGGACAGCGACACCCGGCCGGACCGGTCGATGATGCCGGAGGTGCCGGCGGCGACCGTCCAGACCCGCCTCCTCGGCACACCGGCGCCGTCGACGCAGGCCAGGACGGTCCGCTCCGCCAGCGCCAGCCGCTCGGGCGCCGGCGCCCCGTCGTCGACCGCGACCCGTTCGACGGCCACGACCTCACCGTTGAGGTCGGCGAGCGTCGCGAGGATCTTGTTGGCCCCGATGTCCACGCCGAGCACGTAGCCGGCGTCGGCGCGGAACCGGAAACGCCGCGCGGGGCGGCCCATCGCCCCCTCGTCCGGCGGGGTCTCCTGAACCCAGCCGCGCCCGCCCAGCTCGTCGAGCACCGTCTCGACCGTCTGCCGGGAGAGCCCGGTGATGCGGCCCAGCTGGGTGAGGGTCGCGACGCCCTGTCTCCGCAGCGCCCGGAGCGTGATCTGGGTGTTGACCCGCCGAAGCAGGGACGGGTCCCCCGGACGCATGTCAGCCACTTACGAGACTCCGTTTCATAAATGTTACCAGATCACCCCATTGACCCCGATAGACAGTGATTCTAGCATCGGCCGACATACGTCAACGAGTTACATAAGTGGAGGACTCATGACGCGAGCGGTGACCCTCGCCCTGGTCGGCGCCGGTTCCCGGGGGACCGTGTACGCCCGCCACGCCGCAGCCGCCGGGGCGGAGATCGCGGCGGTCGCCGATCCCGTGGCCGCCCGCCGTTCCCGGGTCGCCGCCGAACACCCGGCGGCCGTGCCGTACGAGGACTGGCGGGAGCTGGCCCGGCTCCCCCGGCAGGCGGACGCGGTGGTCATCACCACCCAGGACGCCGACCACGTCGAGCCGGCGACGAGGTTCGCCGAGCTCGGCTACGACATCCTCCTGGAGAAGCCCATGGCGGTCTCCGAGGACGACTGCCGCCGGATCGTCGACGCGGCCGAACGCTCGGCGTCGATCTTCGCGGTCTGCCACGTCATGCGCTACATGCCCTACAGCAGGGCGCTGAAGGAGATCATCGACTCCGGGCGGATCGGCGAGATCGTCAGCGTCCAGCACCTGGAGCCGGTCGGCTGGTGGCACCAGGCCCACTCCTACGTCCGGGGCAACTGGCGGCGCAGCGACGAGTCGACGTTCATGCTGCTCGCCAAGTCGTGCCACGACCTCGACTGGCTGGTCCACCTGACCGGCAGGCGGGTCAGGCGGGTCTCCTCCTTCGGCGGCCTCACCCACTTCCACGCGGGGAACCGCCCCGAGGGCGCCGCGGACCGCTGCCTCGACTGCCCGGTCGAGCCGGGCTGCCCCTACTCGGCGCCGCGCACCTACCTGCCCATGGTGGGCGACCCCTCCTGGGAGAAGTGGCCGCTGCGGGTGCTCACCGAGGACGTCACGACGGAGGGCGTCACCGAGGCGCTGCGGACCGGCCCCTACGGCCGCTGCGTCTACGCCTGCGACAACGACGTGGTCGACCACCAGGTGGTGAACCTGGAGTTCGACGGCGGCGCGACCGCGGCGTTCACCATGACCGCCTTCACCCCCCTGGACTTCCGTCAGACGCGGGTCTTCGGCACCCACGGCTCGATCGAGGGCGACGGGGCCCGGATCACCCTCCACGACTTCGTCACCGGCGCCACCGAGACGATCGAGACCGTCCCGGAGGGCGGCGCGTCGGCCTCGGACGGGCACGGCGGCGGCGACCGGGGCCTCGTCGAGGCGTTCCTGGACGCGGTCCGCACCCGCGACCCCGGCCGGGTGCTGTCCTCGCCCGGGGAGAGCCTGCACAGCCACCTCATCGCCTGGGCCGCCGAACGCTCCCGGCTCACCGGAGAAACCGTCACCCTGGAAGGAAGCTCATATGCAGGCTAAGAAACTGGTGCTCGGCCTGACGCTGGTCACCGTCCTGGGCGGCACGGCCGCCTGCGGCTCCGACGGCGGATCCGGCGGGTCCGGCGGCGGCTCCGGTGACGCGGCGGCGCCGCAGGCCGACGGCGGGCGCGGGCCGATCACCTTCGCCAGCGGCAAGCTGGAGGCCGAGGCCACCGAGAAGGCCATCGCCACCTGGAACACCGCGCACCCCGGCGAGAAGGTGACCTCCGTCCTGCTTCCGGAGAGCGCCGACGAGCAGCGCCGCAAGCTGATCCAGAACGCCCAGACCGCGTCGGACTCGTTGGACATCGTCCTCATCGACGCGGTGTGGACCGCCGAGTTCGCCGCCAACCGGTGGGTCGACGAGCTGCCGGCCGACGAGTTCGACGTCTCCGGCTTCCTGCCGCCCGCGGTCGACACCGGCAAGTACCGCGACAAGCTGTACGCGATGCCGATGTACACCGGCACCGGCCTGCTCTACTACCGCAAGGACCTCGTCTCCGAGCCCCCGAAGACCTGGGCGGAGATGAAGACGATCTGCGACAGGGTGCTGCCGAAGCAGAAGGGCATGAGCTGCTACGGCGGCCAGTTCGACAAGTACGAGGGCCTCACCGTCAACTTCTCCGAGGCGGTCAACTCCGCGGGCGGGGAGTTCCTCGACGCGTCCGGCAAGCCCTCCCTGGACAGCGAGGGCGCCAGGGCCGGCGCCACCTTCATCGCCGACGGCTTCAAGAGCGGCATGATCCCCAAGGAGGCGATCACCTACAAGGAGGAGGAGGGCCGCAACGCCTTCCAGGAGGGCAAGCTGCTCTTCTACCGCAACTGGGCCTACATGTACGAGCTGTCCGGCAAGACCGACGGCTCCAGCAAGGTCGCCGGGAAGTTCGACGTCGCGCCGCTGCCGGGCCTGAACGGCCCCGGCGCCGGCACCCTCGGCGGCAACAACCTCGCGATCTCCTCCTTCTCGAAGCACAAGGAGACGGCGAAGGACTTCATCGCCTTCCTCACCTCGGCCGAGCAGGAGAAGGAGTTCGCGCTGATCAGCTCCACCCCGCTGGCCCGCGCCTCGCTCTACGACGACCCCGCGCTGATCAAGAAGTACCCCTACCTGCCCGCCCTGAAGGACGGCATCCTCGCCGCCAAGCCGCGGCCGAAGGCCGTCAGGTACGGCGACGTCACCGCCGCCATCCAGGAGTCGGCCTACGCCGTGGTCTCCGGGACCAAGCCGGCCGACCAGGCGCTGACCGAGCTGCAGACCGCGCTGACCGGCCTGCTGAAGTGAACCACCGGACGCGGCGGGCGCCCGCCCGCCGGAGGACGGAGCCGGTCTTCCGGGAAACGGCTCCGGTTTTCCGGAGAACGGTGTCGTTCCTCTGGAAGAGGACCTTCCGGAAGACGGCGCCCGCCGTGTCCGCCCCTGGCAAGCACCCCCCGACCTCAGCAGGAGGTGAGCGGTGGCCACGGTCACCACGAAGCGGCGCCCCGGGCCCGTCCGGCGGTCCGGCGGACCCGAGCGCGCCGTACGCGACGGCCGGTCCTGGACCGCGGCGCTGATGCTGTCCCCCACCCTGGCCGTGCTGGCCCTGGTGGTGCTCTACCCGCTGCTCGCCGCGGCGCGGGAGTCGTTCTACACCAGCGGCGAGACGCTGGACGCCGACGGATTCGTGATCAAAGGCGAGCGGTTCACCGGACTGGCCAACTACGCGGGCGTGCTGGACGGGCGTTTCCTGAACGCGATGTTCAACACCACGCTCTTCACCGTGGCCACCGTCTCGCTGGAGGTCGTCCTCGGCGTCGCCATGGCCCTGGTGATGCACCGGGCGCTGCGCGGCCGGGCGATCCTGCGGGCCAGCATCCTGGTGCCGTGGGCGGTGCCCACCGCGGTCTCCGGCCTCATGTGGCGGTGGATCTTCCAGACGGACGGCGTCGCCAACGCGCTCCTCGGCACCGACATCCTGTGGACCGCCGAGGGGGTCTACGCCAAGCTCGTCGTGATCGTCGCCGACACCTGGAAGACCGCGCCCTTCGTCGGGCTGCTGGTCCTGGCCGGACTGCAGATCATCCCCGGCGACGTCTACGAGGCGGCCCGGGTGGACGGGGCCTCGGCCCGGCAGACGTTCTGGCGGATCACGCTCCCCCTGGTCAGACCCGCCCTGCTGGTGGCGGTGCTGTTCCGCATGATGGACGCGCTGCGCATCTTCGACCTGCCGTACGTGCTGATCGGACCGCGCAAGCACTCCGTGGAGACGCTGTCCGCGCTGGTCTGGGACGAGGCGACGCGCGTGCACTACGGGCCCGCCTCGGCGTACGGCACGGCGCTGTTCTGCTACATCGCCCTGATCGCGTTCGTCTTCGTCCGGCTGCTCGGCGCCGACCTGCTGAGCGACGTGCGAGCCCGAAGGAAGGAGTCCTGACGTGCGCGGCGCCCTGCGCGACGGCGGCATGATCGGCATCGCGCTGTACTGCCTGGTGCCGTTCTACTGGATGATCGTCTCCAGCTTCCGCCGCACCAGCGACATCTACGACAAGTCACCGGTGCCCACCCCGTGGTCGCTGGAGAGCTACTCGGCGGTCTTCGACCCCGGTCTGGGGTTCGGCCGGGCGCTGCTCAACAGCCTCATCGTCGCCGGGGTGACCACCGCCGCCACGCTGCTGATCGGCGTCATGGCCGCCTACGCGCTGGCCCGGCTGACCTTCCGCGGCAAGAACGTCATCCTGGCGCTGATCATCGCGGTGTCGATGTTCCCGGGCGCGCTGCTGATCGTGCCGCTGCTGAAGCTGTTCACCTCGATCGGCTGGATCAACACCTACCAGGCGATGATCGTGCCGAGTATGTCGTTCGCGCTGCCGCTGACCGTGTGGAACCTCACCACGTTCTTCCGGCAGATGCCGTACGAGCTGGAGCAGGCGGCGATGATCGACGGGTGCACGCCGCTGGCGGCGTTCCGCCGGGTGATGCTGCCGCTGGCCGCCCCCGGCGTCTTCACCACGGCGATCCTGGCGTTCATCGCGACCTGGAACGAGTTCATCATCGCGGTCACCATGGTCAACGCCGAGGACCGGCAGACGGCGACCGTCCGGATCGCGCAGTTCAGCGGCGCGGCCAAGTTCGACACGCCGTTCGGCACCCAGATGGCCGCCGGCGTGCTCGTCACGATCCCGCTGGTCGTGCTGGTGCTCGTCTTCCAGCGGCGCATCGTCGCCGGGCTGACGGCCGGCGCGCTCAAATGACCGGCGGCGCGACGGGACCGCCGTACGGCGGCCGGCCGTGGCACGCAGCCGGCCGCCGTACGGAAGCGGTCGTCACGCGGTCGCGGTCGTCACACGGTCTTCACGCGGAGACGGTCCTCATGCGGAGGCGGCCTTCACGCGGGAGCGGTCCTCATGCGGAGGCGGGCGGGGGCCCGGGGCGGCGGCTCGGGCAGCCGCAGCGGGCCCCGGCCGGGGGTGACGCTGCCGAGCACCCGCGGCCCCGAGGCGCCCGTGCAGCCCGGGACGGTCCCGGGCAGGCCGTGGGCGGTCAGCCAGCCGAGGAAGGAGAAGGCGATCGCCTCCTTGGCGCCGGACGGCACGCCGAGCTCGTCGCTGAGCACGATCCGCGCCTCACTGGCGCGTTCGCGCAGCATGGCCATCATGACCGGGTTGCGCGTCCCGCCGCCGGAGGCGACGACGATGCCGAGCCGGTGCCGCCGGATCTCCGCGGCGGCGGTCTCCGCGGTCAGCGCGGTCAGCGTCGCCACCAGGTCGGGCAGGGCCAGGCCGTACGGCCCGGCGACGGCGTCGAGGTAACCGGGGTGGAACAGCTCCTTGCCGGTGCTCTTGGGCGGCGCCGCCCGGTAGTACGGCTCGGCCAGCAGTTCGGCGAGCAGCCCCTCGTGCACCGTCCCGGCCGCGGCGAGCCGCCCGTCCTCGTCGTACGGCAGGCCCGTGGCCGCCGCGACGGCCGCGTCGACCAGCGCCGACGCCGGGCCGGTGTCGTAGGCGAGGCCGGCCTCCCGGACGGTCAGGTTGGCGATGCCGCCGAGGTTGAGGGCGCCGCCGCGGCCGGGCAGCCCGGCCAGCAGCAACAGGTCGAAGGAGGAGACCAGCGGGGCGCCCTGCCCTCCCGCGCTCACGTCGCGCGAACGCAGGTCGGAGACCACGGGGACGCCGGTCCGCTCGGCGATCCAGGCGGCCTGGCCGAGCTGGAGGGTGCCGCGCACCCGTCCGTCCTCCACCCAGTGGTATAGCGTCTGCCCGTGCGAGCAGACGAGATCGACCGGCCCGCAGCCGGCGGCGGCGTCGGCGAACGCCTGGCCGATCAGGGTGTCGAGGCGGCAGACCTCGCCCATGTCGGCCGGGCGGGGCGGCAACGCGGCGACGATCCGGGCGCGCAGCGCGTCGTCGTAGGGCCGCTCGCCGACATGCTCCACCACCCCGGTGAGCACGTCGCCGTCCAGCGACCAGTCCACCACCGCGCTGTCGATGCCGTCGTGAGACGTTCCCGAGATCAGACCGAGTACCCGCACGTCTTCTCCTTGCAGGATTTTTTCACGACAATATAGCCGTAAGAAGATTGGCTACAGATGGAGCTTCCGTGACGGCACTGGTCATCGGCGTTGACGGCGGCGGGACGAGCACGCGCTGCGTGGTGGCGACCGTCACCGGGGAGGTCGCCGGACGGGGATACGGCGGGGGATCCAACATCCTGTCGGCCGCCGACCCGGGCGGCAGCCTGCGCGGGGCGCTGCTGGCCGCGCTCGCGGGGCTCGACCCCCGCGAGGTGACGGCCGGCGTGTTCGGCCTGGCCGGCGGGGACTCGGCGCGCGAGCGGACCGAGGCCGTCACCGCGGAGGCGTGGCGGGCCGCCGGCCTGCCCGGACGGCCCTCGGTGGTCTCCGACGCGCTCGTCGCCTTCGCCGGGGCGACCGCGGAGGCGTCCGGCGCGGTCCTGATCGCCGGGACCGGCGCGGTGGCCGCCCGGATCGACGACCGGCGCGTCACCGGCCGGGCCGACGGGTACGGCTGGCTGCTCGGCGACGAGGGCTCGGGGACGTGGATCGGGCGGCGCGCCGTACAGGCGGTGCTGGCCTCGGTCGACGGGCGGGCGGCGCCCACCGCGCTGCTGGGCTGCTTCGCCGGCGACGCGCCGGAGGGGCCGGGACCGACGGGATCACCGGAGAAGGCCGGACCGGGGCCGGGATCGGCTGAGCCGGTGCCGTCCGCGCAGGAGATCGTGCGGCGGGTCCACGCCGGGATCGCCGAGTCCGGCCCGGCGTGGCTCGCGCGTCTGGCGCCGGCCGTGGAGGAGGCCGCCCGGAACGGCGACGCCGCGGCCACGGCGATCCTGGACGAGGCCGCCCGGCGGCTGACCGCCACCGCGGGGGCGCTGGGCCCCTTCTCGGGCCCGCTGGTGCTGGCCGGATCGCTGCTCACCGAGCCCACGCTGCTCGCCGGGAAGGTGCGCGCCGGACTGACCGGAACCGTGGTCACCGCCCGCGACAGCGCCGCCGGAGCCGCCGCCCTCGCGCTGCACGCGGCCGCTCCGGGCGCCGTCCCCGACCCGCTCGCCGCCCACCGCCGCCTGATCGGCTGAGCCTTCCGGGGACCTCGGCGGGGCGGGGCCCGCCTCACCGCCGCCGTCCGCCACCGCCACCGTGCCGTCACCGCGCCGTCCCGCCGGCACACCGCCGCCGTCCCGCCGCCGTCACTCCGCGGCGCGGGCAGCCAGTAGGGTCATCCGATGACCAACGCTCCTCGTCTCTCACGTCCCTTCCGGCTGATCGTCTCGGGGGGAGGCACGGGCGGACACACGTATCCGGCCCTGACCGCGATCCGCACGCTGCGGGACCGTCTCGCGGCGGACGGCGGATCGCTGGACGTCCTGTGGATCGGCACCGGGGAGGGGCTGGAGGCACGGGTCGCTCCGGCCGAGGGGATCGCGTTCACGACGGTCGCCACGGGCAAGATCCGCCGGTCGAGCAATCCGCTGAAGCTGCTGTCCCCGGCGAACATCCGGGACATGGCGCGCGTGCCGCTCGGAGTCATGCAGGCCAGGAGGGTGATCGCGGGCTTCCAGCCGGACGTCGTCCTGGCGACCGGGGGGTACGTCGCGGTCCCGGCGGGCCTGGCGGCCCGCATGTGCCGGCGGCCGCTGGTGCTGCACGAGCAGACGGTGCGGCTGGGACTGGCCAACCGCAGGCTCGCGCGGCGGGCGACGCGCATCGCCCTGTCATCGGACTCGTCGCTGCCGCTGCTGCCGGAGGGGGTGCGCGCCCTCGGGGTCGTCACGGGCAACCCGGTCCGTCCCGAGGTGCTGTCGGGGGACGCGGGCAGGGCGGTCGGGGCGCTGGGACTGCGGGGCTTCGACCGGCGCCTGCCGACCGTGTACGTCACGGGCGGCGCCCAGGGCTCCCAGCAGATCAACGACGTGGTCCGTGACGCGCTGCCGTGGCTGCTGCAGCGGGCGAACGTGATCCATCAATGCGGTTCCGCGCACGTCGACGCGCTGCGGCGGAGCGCGGCGGCCCTTCCTCCGGAGGCGGCCGGCCGCTACCACCTGACCGGGTTCGTCGGACCGGAGCTGCCGGACGTGCTGGCCCTGGCCGACCTGGTGATCTCCCGCAGCGGCGCCGGGACGCTGGCCGAACTGACCGCGCTCGGCAAGCCGGCGGTGTTCGTCCCGCTCGCGACGTCGGCCGGTAACGAGCAGGCGCACAACGCCCGACACCTGGAGGACGCCGGGGCCGCGGTGGCGTTGACCGGTGAGGTCACGGCGGCCGCCCTGCGCGAGGCGGTGGGCCCGCTCCTGACCGACCCGGCCCGGCGGGCGGCGATGGCACGGCGGGCCAGGACGCACGGGAGGCCGGACGCGGCGGACAGGCTGGTGGACGTGATCCTGTCCGCCGCGTCCGTCTGACCCGCGCGAAGCGGCGCGGGAGACACCGGCCGCGCGGGAACCTCTCCGGGCCGGCGGGGGTATCTGAGGCATGAAGCGAATACTGATCGTCGCGGCGCTGCTCCTCGCGCCCGTGCCGGCGTTCGCGGCCCCCGCCCGCGCGGGCGGCTGGGCCGTCACCTACCTGGACCCGGTCCCCGAGGACATCCGCCCGCAGGCCTCCTACGTGATGGGGCTCTGGATGCTCCAGCACGGCACCCATCCCTACGAGGGCGCGAATCTGGGCGAGGTCGGGCTGAGGTTCACCCAGGGGAGGAAGAGCATCGACTTCCCCGGGGTGGAGCTGCGGGAGCCGGCCCACTACGCGGTGGCGGTGTCCCTGCCGCGCGGCACCTGGAAGGTGGAGGCCGTCCAGGGCTGGTTCTCCCCCTATGAGATCGGCACCGTCACCGTTCCGGGGAGCCTGAAGGTCAGGCCGGTCCCCGCCGACCTCCGGCGGGCCATCGACAGCCAGGAGCCGCAGGAGGATCACTGGGGGGACATCCGCCCGCCGGGGATCCCGCCGTCCGGGATCGCCCCGCCCGCCCGCTCCACCGGCGGCCCCGCCACCCCGTCCGCCTCTCCCGCGGCGGCGCCGCCCGGCCGGACCGCGGGGGCGTCCGGCACCGGTGACGCCGGGGCCGCGGTGACCACCGCGTCCGTCGAGTCCGGCGCGGAGTCCGGGTCCGGGTGGCCGGCGCCGTACGGCGTGGCCGTCGCGGCGGGGCTGGCCCTTCTCGGCGGCGCGGTGCTGGTCCGCCGCGGGCGGGCGCGGCGGCGCTGATCCACCGCGCCGGCCGCACGGCCGGGCCCCGAGGCGCCGGCCCACCGTTCCCGCCGCACGACCGGGAACGGCGACGCCGGCCCTCCGTGCCCGGCCGTACGGCCAGAACGGCCTTTTGCGCCCGGCCGTACGACCCGGAACGGCGGCGCCGATCCTCCGTGCCCGGCGACGCTGACGGGCACGGAGGCGTCTCGCGGCGTCCCCCCGGGGTCCCCTCGGGGACCCCGGCCGGGGCTCAGTGCACGCGGCGGACGTCGCTCGGCGCGCTCTGCCGGCTGACCCGGTCGACGGCCGTGACGTAGTAGTGGGCGTTCCGGCCGCCCTCGGCGTCCACCCAGCTCACCTGCTTGCCGGTGGCCGGGACGAGCGCGACCAGGTTGCGGGCGTCGTCGAAGTCCCCGGGCCGGGCCGGGCGGTCGAGCCGGAAGATCGCGTACTGGAACGGCACCCGGTGGCCCCTGGCCTGGATGCGCAGCTCGACGCCGTCGGCCTCCTCCTTGGCCCAGACGAGCACCGGGCGCTCCGGGGCCCTGCCGTGCGCGAGCCTGGGCAGCAGCGGGGGAAGCGCGGGGCGGGTGTAGTGGGCGGCCACGGTCTGGGTGATCGAGCCGATCCGGTCCTCGCGCACGTCGGCGGAGTTGTACCAGATGTCGCCGCCCACCTCGGGGTGGCTGCGGTTCAGGGTCAGGTGGTTGGAGAGCTCGTCAGGGCGGAACCACTCGGCCGGCTGGCCGGCGGCGCCCGCCTTGTAGGCCGCCTGGCCGATCCACAGCTCGGTGCCGGTGCCCGCGGCCACGTCGGACCACCAGGGGACGAGCTTGGCGTAGTCGGCGTTCGACTGGCCGATGTACCAGTAGATCTGCGGGGCGATGTAGTCGAGCCAGCCCTTCTTGACCCAGCCGCGGGTGTCGGCGTGCAGGTTGTCGTAGGACTGCCCGCCGGCCGTGTCCGAGCCCAGCGGGTCGGTGGACCTGTTACGCCAGATGCCCGAGGGGCTGATGCCCCAGGCGACCTCGGGCTTGGCGCTCAGCACGCGCTTCTGCATCTCCGAGACCAGCAGGTCGACGTTGTTGCGCCGCCAGGCCGCCAGGTCGGGGAAGCCCTGGCCGTACTTCGCGAAGGCGGCGGCGTCGTCGAAGGCGGTGGTGTTGACCGGGTAGAAGTAGTCGTCGAAGTGCAGGCCGTCGATGTCGTAGCGGGTGACCGCGTCCATCATGGCGTCCTGCACGAACGCGCGGACCTCGGGCAGGCCGGGGTTGTAGTAGAGCTTGCCGCCGTAGGGGATGATCCAGTCGGGGTGCTTGCGGCCCGGGTGGTCGGGGTGGAGCTTGGCCGGGTCGGCCTGCATCGACACCCGGTAGGGGTTGAACCACGCGTGGAAGGTCAGGCCGCGCCGGTGGGTCTCCTCCACCAGGAAGGCCAGCGGGTCGTAGCCGGGGTCCTGCCCCTGGGTCCCGGTCAGGTACTGCGACCACGGCTCGTACGGCGAGGGCCAGAAGGCGTCGGCCGTCGGCCGGATCTGCACGAACACCGAGTTGAGCTTGCGGGCCTGGGCCAGGTCCAGCCAGGCGAGGTACTCGGCCTTCTGCTGCTCGACGGTCAGCCCGGGCTTGGACGGCCAGTTGATGTTGACCACCGAGGCGATCCACATGCCGCGCATCTGACGCAGCGGCGGGACGTACCCGCCGGGGGCGGAGGCGGCGGACGCGGAGGAGGCGAAGGCGGGCAGGGGCGCGGCGCTCGCCGCGGCGGCGGCGAGCGCGAGGCCGCGCAGGACGGTGCGTCGGGTGGGTGAGCTCATGCGGACTCCAAGGGGGTGTTCGCCCGTGACCCGCTTCGGCCGGATCGCGGCGGGCGGGTCACGGAGCCGCACCTCACGGGCCCGCTGCCGCCGCCGACGCCCTCGGCCGGACACGGGGTCGATCGCGGGGGTCTCGACGGCGAGGATGGCAGAAATCTACTTTTGAAGCAATGAAGATGAAAGAAAGTGTCATGGATGTGTAACCTGCCCAGGACGCCCGGTGAGTCCCGGTGAGAAGGTGGCGATGAGCGAGAACATGTCCGGCAGCACGTCCCCCGGTGGTCGCGGCCGGCCCGGCGGGTCCTCCGGCGACCCCGGCCTGGCCCGGATGGCCATGACGGTGCTCCAGCCCGGCTTCGACGGCACCGAGCCGCCCGAGTGGCTGCGGCGGGCGCTCGGTGAGGGCCTCGGCGGCGCCGTGCTCTTCGCCCGCAACATCACCGGCCCGGCGCAGACCGCCGAACTGGTCGCCGCCCTGCGGCGGGAGAACCCGGACGTGGTCGTCGCGGTCGACGAGGAGGGCGGTGCGGTCACCCGCCTGGAGGCGGCGGCCGGCAGCTCCTGGCCGGGCAACCTCGCGCTCGGCGTGGCCGACGACGCCGACCGTACCGAGCGGGTCGCCCGGGGCATCGGCCGCATGCTCGGCGCGGCCGAGATCACCCTGGACTACGCCCCCGACGCCGACGTCAACGCCGACCCGCGCAACCCGGTGATCGGCATCCGCTCCTTCGGCGGCGACCCCGCGCTGGTCTCCCGGCACACCGCGGCCTGGGTCAGGGGCATGCAGGGCGCGGGGGTGGCCGCCTGCGCCAAGCACTTCCCCGGCCACGGAGACACCGTCACCGACTCCCACCTGGCGCTGCCCACCGTGCACGCCTCCCTCGACCTGCTGCGCGAGCGGGACCTGCCGCCGTTCCGGGCGGCCATCGAGAGCGGCGTCCGGGCCGTCATGTGCGGTCACCTGCTGGTGCCCGCCCTCGACCCCGACCGTCCCGCCACGCTCAGCCCCCGGATCCTGACCGGGCTGCTCCGCGAGGAGCTGGGCTTCGACGGCATGCTGGTCACCGACGCGATCGAGATGGGCGCCGTGGCGGCCCTGTACCCGCCCGGCGAGCTCGCCGTCCGCGCCCTGGCCGCCGGGGCCGACGCGATCTGCGTGGGCACCTCCTCCCCCGGTGGGGAGAGCGTCTTCGCGATGCGCGACGCGATCGTGGCGGCCGTCCGCCGCGGCGAGCTGCCCGAGGAGCGACTGGCCGAGGCCGCGGCGCGCGTGCTGGACCTGGCGGCCTGGCACGCCGCGAACGCCGCCGCCCGCGCCAAGGTGGCCGGGGAGCGAGAGGAGGCCTCCGGTGACCTCGGGACAGGCTCCGGGGAGCTGGGGATGGAGGCCGCCCGCGCCGCCCTGCGGGTCACCGTACGGGACGCCCGCCTCGCGCCCGCGCTCCCGCTCACCCGCCCGCCGCTGGTCGTGGACATCGCCCCGCGGCTCAACCTCGCGGTGGCCCCCGGCACGCCCACCGGCATCTTCGGCGCCATGACCGAGCTGATGCCGGGCACCGCCGGGCACACCGTCACCCCCGACTCCCCCGAGCTGCCCGAACTCGGTGAGGGCGGCGAGGAGGGCCGCCCGCTCGTGCTGGTGACGCACGACGCCCACCGCCAGCCGTGGGCGGCCGAGATCCTGGCCCGCGCCGTACGGCTGCGCCCCGACGCGATCGTGGTCGAGACCGGCGTGCCCGGAGAGCCCACCGGCGCCGTCCACATCGCGACCCACGGTATTTCCCGGGTTTCAGCCCGGATCGTCGCTCTCCAGCTGACCTGCGGACAATAGGCTTGATCCCGACAGGAGAGGCGAGCCGGGCGGTGACCTCCGGCCTGAGAACCGGGTCTCCACGCTGGAGGTAATCGATGAACGACCATGACGACCCCACACCGGGGAACCTGGTGGCCACGGTGCGGGCCGTCCTGCCGTCGCTGACGCCGGCCGCCCAGGCCATCGCCCGCCTCATCCTCGACGACCCCGGCATGGTCGCACGCAGCACCATCACCGAGTTCAGCGCGGTCTCCGGGACGAGCGAGGCCACGATCGTGCGCACCGCCCGCGCCCTGGGCTTCGCCGGCTACTCCCAGCTCCGCTTCGCGCTGGCCGCCGCGGTGGCCAGGGAGGAGCCCGAGCGGCTCGTCCCCGGCGACCTGGGGCCCGACGACCCGCTCACCGACGTGATCGCCAAGGTGGCCAGGGCCGAGTCCGAGGCGCTGGCCGACACCTCGGCCCAGCTGAACCCCGACCGGCTGGGCGCGGTGATCGAGGCCGTCGCCGCGGCCCGCCGGGTGGACGTCTACGGCGTGGGCGCCTCCGGGCTCGTCGCGATCGACATGGAGCAGAAGCTGATGCGCATCGGCCTGTCCGGCCACGCGTTCACCGACTCCCACCTCGCGCTGACCAGCGCGGCCCTGCTCCGCCCGCAGGACGTGGCGGTGGGGGTGAGCACCTCCGGGGAGACGCCGGACGTGCTGGCGCCGATGCGGGTGGCGCACAAGGCGGGCGCGGCCACGGTCGCGATCACCAACAACCCGCGCTCGTCGCTGGCGGAGCTGGCCGACCACGTCCTGGTCTCGGCGGGCCGGGAGACCGCGTTCCGGCCCGGCGCGCTGGCCAGCCGGATCAGCCAGCTGTTGATCGTCGACTGCATCTTCGTCGGCATCGCCCAGCGCACCTTCGAGACCTCGGAGGCGGCGCTGCGGGCGACCCGCGAGGTGGTGGACGAGTACGTCGCCGACACCCGCCGCCGCAACAGGTAGCGGATACGGCCGCCCGGGCCTCGGCGTGCGCGCCGGGGCCCTCGTGCGTGAGGCGTGGAGCGGGCATGTCCGAGAAGGATTTCCGGGGCACCGTGTTCTCACGGCGAGCACGTCGCGGCGCGCCACCGGAAATCATCACGGAGGCATAACGGAGACGCCCGTCGCATTTCTCGCGGCGAGCGTGAGGTGAATCCGGTTATTCGATCTGATTTATCGTCTTATAAAGGAAATCAGCACCGCTCTCGGTGCCAGGGTGATTTCCGATTGGTGCATTGTCCCGGTAGAAACGGCCGTCCCGCCTGGGACGCCGGAAACCCCGGGAACCGCCGGAGCCCGCACGCCCCGGCAGGGGGGCGGGCGGGCCGATCGGGCGGGCCGCCGGGGCCGGACGTGCGGTTCCGGTCCCGGCGGGGTTCAGGCGGGCGTCAGTACCGGCGTCAGTACTGAACCTTCAGGGTGGCTCCGCTGAAGGTCTGCGCCGCGTGGAGGCTGATGTAGACGTAGCCGGCGGGCGGGTTGTTGACGGTCAGGGTCTCGGCGTTGCCCGCGTTGGCGGACCGGGCCGTGTAGTTCGCGGTGGTGGCCCAGGAGGCGGGGCTGTAGTAGAGGTCGGCGTTCCCGGTGCCCCCGGAGGAGGTGATGGTCAGCTTCGCGGTGCCCGCGGGGACGTTGAGGTAGAAGTAGGCGTAGTCGCCGGCGGTCGCCGAGACGTTGCTGCGCTGGCAGTTCCTGCCCAGCTCGTCGGTCCGGGAGGCGGTGCACTCCGGGGTGCTGCTTCCGCCGGTGGTCACCGTGACCTGCTGCGTGCTCGTCCCGGTGGCGCCCGCGTTGTCGGTGACGGTGAGCTTCACCGGGTAGGTGCCCGCGGCGGCGTAGGTGTGCGAGGGGTTGGCCGAGGTCGCCGTCGTCCCGTCACCGAACTCCCAGCGGCGGGAGGCGATGGTCCCGTCGGGGTCGGAGGAGGTGTCGGTGAAGTTCACGGCGAGGCCGGTGGCGGTGAAGGTGAAGCTCGCGCTCGGCGTCTGGTTGCCGCTGCCGCCGCCCGCGCAGGAGCCGGACGCGCAGGCCGCCAGCCACGTCTGCCAGTCGCTGTCGTAGCGGCTGCCGATGGTGCCGGTCAGGAAGGTGCGGGCGGCGTTCCAGTTGCCGGTGCGGTAGTAGCCGAGGACGGTGGTGACGTCGGCGGGGTGCCTTTCGAACATGTACCGCACGGCGAGGTAGCCCCAGCGGTAGATGCGGGTGGTGTCGTGGGAGTAGGTGGTGTTCCACAGCGTGCTGAGCGCGTAGGTGCGCCTGGCCGCCTCGGTGATCGCGGCGTCGTAGACGACCCCGCGGTAGGAGTAGGAGACGTACTCGGCGAAGCCCTCGATCCACCAGATGGTCGGCGTGGTGACATTGGCGTTGAAGTCGCCGTACATGTCGAACCGGCCGTCGAGGTAGTGGGTGTACTCGTGGTTGAGGTTCCAGATCTCGAAGGCGGGCCGCACCCATTCGGCCTCGTAGGCGATGAACCTCGGCTGGTTGCCTGCGGCGGACGGGTCGCCCTCCAGGTACATGCCGCCGTTGTTGGTGTCGATGCCGAACATCGCGCCGGCGTAGGTCTGGTAGTCGGTGCTGGAGTCGAAGACGCAGACCTCGATGGTGGTGTTGTTGTCGCCGGAGACCGGGCGGTTGCCGTCCTTGACGAGGTTGTGGAAGTAGGCGTCCTGGCTGGTGAGGCTGCGGCAGCTGTCGGCGAGCTGGGTGGACGTCATGTCCTGGGCCCGGATCTTGATGCTGGAGCTGCAGGTGTAGTTGATGGTCAGGACGTTGACCGCCAGGGTCTGCGCCAGGTTGCAGGTGCCGTAGGAGGAGCAGTTGGCCTTGTCGTAGGAGTCGGTCATCTCGGCCACGCCGACCCAGAGCGGGGCGGTGGGGCCGGTGATCCGGCTGCGGGAGAGCAGGTCCTTGGCCATCGGCCGGACCTTGGCCTGCAGGGCGGTGTGCTGCAGGAAGCGGCCGAGCTCGCGGCCGGCGTTGGAGGTGAGGTAGCTGCGGTCGGTGCCGAGCAGGGAGAGGTGGCTCGTCGCGAAGGCGTTGAGGGTGTCCAGGACGCTCGGGTCGGCCTGGACCGCGGTGACGAACGCCGGGACCTGGTGGCCGCGGAAGAGCACCGTGTAGACGTTGTTGACCGCGTTGAGCATCCACCAGTGGGCGTCGTAGGAGCTGTCGTAGCCGTTGAGCAGGCGCTTGATGACCCCGAGGTAGCGGTCGTTCTGCTGGGCGCTGTCGATCAGGGTGACCGCCTCGGCGAGGACCTCGCCGTTGGCGTCGCTGACCGTGAAGGCCCTGGAGTTGCCGAAGAAGCCGTCGAGGCCGGAGCGGATGGCGGTCTGCAGCGTGGGGCCGTAGGTGCCCACGGTGGCGGAGTCGTACCACTGCACGTAGTAGCCGGCGCGCAGGTACAGCACGAGCTGGGCGGTGCCGGTGCTGTTGTCACTGGGGTAGTTGACGGCGTTGTCGCGCAGCGCGTACGCGACGCTGGCCATCTGCGACTCGCGGAAGGCGTAGTAGGCGTCACCGCCGGTCAGGCTGAACAGCGTGTTGACGCAGTCGGTGGTCGAGGACTTGATCTGCTGGACGAGGGCGCTGCCGGATCTGCTGGTGAAGTCGCTCGCGTTGCACGCCGCCGCGGCTGCCGCCGTCTTCGACGACTTCGCCGAGGGGCGCGGATGCTCCGACGTGCGGGCGGGCTTGTCGACGGTGCGCCGCAGCGCGTCGTCCGACGCGGGCCGCGGAGGGCGTGCCTCGACCTTCCGTGAGGACGCGTCCGCGTGCCGGGCGTCGTCGGCCGCGTCCACGCCGACGGGCGGGGGCTTGTCGACGGTGCGGGGGGCGGGGGCGGCGATCGCGGGAACCGGGGCCGCGGCGGAGGCGGGGGACGCCGCCAGCGGCTGGAGGACGATTCCCAGGGCGAACACGGGTGTGAGGAGCGACCGCAGACGCTTCCCGAGTTCGCCGGGGGGTGGTTTGATCGACAACTGAACCTCCGGGGGGGTGTTCACGAGGGCGCGCGAGATCGGCTCGGTCAGCCGGGGCGAGGTGGTGAGGGGCAGGCGGCCCACGGGGTCGGGGGGGTCGCCGTCCTTTCGGGGGGTTCCGCTCCCGGAAGGGACCGGGGAGCACGTCTCCCGTGGCCTCGTGACCGGGCGCGGGCCGTCGCCGCAGGACGGCGTCGGCTCCCCGCTATGGGGTCCCGCGTCCCGGTGCATTCACCGGTTCGCGCGCTTATGTCGCAGTTTGCTTGGGAAGTTCATGCGATGGTCATCAGCCGTCACATAATTCTTGGCTATGGAGCTCGACATCAGGCATCTCCGTACGATCTGTGCGATAGCGGAGATGGGAAGCGTCACCCGCGCCGCCGCCCGGCTGGGCCTGTCCCAGCCGGCCATGACCAACCAGCTACGCCGGGTCGAGGAGATCGTCGGCGGGGCGCTGTTCGTGCGCAGCCACTCCGGGGTGCAGCCGACCCCGCTGGGCTGGCAGGTCGTCGCCCGCGCCCGCATCGTGCTGACGGAGGTGGACGCGCTCTTCGGCGACCTGCGCGTCCCCACCGCGGTGCAGACCCTCCGGCTGGGCTGCGCGCACCTGTCCTGCGTGGGGAGCATCGTCGACCGGATCGGTGAGCGGCTTCCCGGGCACGAGATCTCGCTGCGCATCGAACCCTCGGCGACGGTGCTGGCCACGGCGCTCGCGCAGGGGCAGCTCGACGTGGCGCTGCTCGGCATCGTCGAGGGGTTCGACGTCACGCTGACCGCGCCGGTCACCGGCCGTACGCTCGTCCCCCGGTATCCGATATTCGTCGCCCTGTCGGCGGACCACCGGCTGGCCGGACGGGAGGAGGTACGGCTCGCCGACCTGCGGGACGAGCACTGGATCAGCCCGCCGGGCGCCGACGACGGCTCGCTCGCCGCGCTGCGCGCCGCCTGCCGCGCGGCCGGGTTCGAGCCCGACGTGCGCTACGACGCCCCGAGCGGCGCGGGCCGGCCGCTGGTGGCGGCGGGCCTCGGGGTCCGCCTGGTCGATCCCACCTGGCCCGCCGCGCCCGGTACGGTCGTCCGCCCGCTCGCCGGTCAGCCGCAGACCGCCAAGCTGACCGTGGCCTGGCGCCGGGACCGGCTCGGCACCGAGCAGGCGGCGGAGCTGTACCGCGGCCTGGCCGACGCCTACACCGACCACGTGGACGACAACCCGCTGTTCCGGCGCTGGTGGGACGCCCATCCCGAGGTGCATCCGCTCATCTGACGGCCGGACCGGGGCCGTCCGGCCGGGGGCCGGAAGCCACCGGGCGGAGACCGGGGAAACCGCGGAACCGGAGGGCGGGAAAGCCGCCGGACGGGACCGGAGAGGTCGCGGATCCCGGGAGCGGGAAAGCCGCCGGTCGGGACCGGGGAAACGGAGGGAACACCGGGTCGGGCGAATTACGGATCGGTAACGCACTATTGCCGGTAATATTTCACATTACTATGTTACGTGTCACTCGCGCTCTCCCCCCACAACGACGTGGAGTGACACATGTCCGTGAAGACCACGGCGGCCCCCTGCCTTCTCGCGCTGGCGGTGCTGCTCGGCACGGCGGCCTGCGGCAGCGGCGGGACGCCCGCCGCCGGGCGTTCCGGGAACGGCTCTCAGCCCCCGGCCGGTGAGGCCACCAGGGGCGGGACGCTCACGATCCTGTCCAACCAGGACTTCTCCCACCTCGACCCGACCCGCAACTGGACGATGCCGGAGATGGACTTCGGCCTGCGCTACCTCTACCGCTCCCTCGTCACCTACAGGTCCGAGCCGGGACCGGCCAGCCTGCAGATCGTCCCGGACCTCGCCACCACCGTCGGCGAGATGTCCGACAGCGGCATGACCTGGACCTTCACCCTCAAGGACGGCCTCAAGTACGAGGACGGCTCCCCCATCGTGGCCGCCGACGTCAAGTACAACGTGGAGCGGTCCTTCGCCCCCGAGCTGCCCGGCGGACCCAACTACGCCCGCCTGGTCCTGACCGGCGGCGAGAAGTACCGGGGCCCCTACCGGGACGGCCCGCTGAAGTCGATCGAGACGCCCGACGACAAGACGATCGTCTTCCACCTCAACCGCCCCGTCGCCGAGTTCCCGTACTACGCCACCCTGCCGACCTTCGCGCCGGTGCCCCGGAGCAGGGATACCAAGGCGCGGTACGACAACCGCGTCTTCTCCTCGGGACCGTACAAGATCGACACCTACGACCGGGGCAAGCAGCTCGTGCTCAGCCGGAACGAGCACTGGGACCCCGCCACCGACCCGGTCCGCAAGGCGCTGCCGGACAAGGTCGTCGTCAGGCAGGGCCTGCGGCAGAGCGTGATCGTGGACCGGCTCATCGCCGACCAGGGCGAGGACCGGACCGCGGTCACCTACGCCGACGTCAACGGCGAGAGCTTCGCCAAGATCCTCACAAACCCCAAGGTCAAGGCGCGCTTCCACAACGAGATCCGGGGCTGCACCGACACCCTGGCCATGAACACCGCCAAGGCGCCCTTCGACGACCCGAGGTTCCGCCTGGCCCTGCAGTATGCGATCGACAAGGAGGCGTACCAGACCGTCAAGGGCGGACCGGCCGCCGGCACGGTCGCCACCGCCTACCTGCCGCCGTCGCTGTCCGCGGGCGTCCCGCAGGACACCCTGAAGATCCCGCCGACCGGTGACGTGGCGAAGGCCAAGGCGCTGATCGCCGAGTCCGGCGTGGCGACGCCGGTCAGGATCACGCTGTACGCCTCCACCGGCGACAAGGGGGCCGCCACCGCGATCCAGGAGTCGCTCAAGCGCGTCGGCGTCGAGACCGAGATCAGCACCTTCGACCCGTCGGTCTACTACGACACCATCGGCGACACCGCCAAGTTCGACGGGCTGGCCCTCTACGGCTGGTGCCAGGACTACCCGTCCGGATCCTCGTTCATCCCGATGCTCTTCGACGGCCGCACCATCACCGACAAGGGCAACAGCGGCAACGTGTCCCTGTTCCGGGACAAGGAGACCATGGACGGGATCGACGGGATCCGGGCCATGACCGACCTCAAGGCCGCCGACCGCGCCTGGGTCGGCCTGGACGCCGAGATCATGAAGAAGGCTCCGATGATCCCGCTGCTCTGGATCCGCAAGCCGCTGCTCACCGGCTCCAAGGTCGGCGGCGCGTTCGGCCACCTGATCTGGTCAGGCCAGTTCGACTACGCCACCCTCGGGATCAGGAAGTGACCACCGCCGCGCCGCAGGGGGTCGCGACGGCCGTCGCGGCCCCCGCCGTCCGGGGCCGCTCCCCCGGGCGCATCGCCTACGAGCGGCTCCGGCGCGACCCGGCCGCGCTCCTCGGCCTCGCCATCGTGACGGTCTTCGTCGTGGCGGCGCTCGCCGCCCCGCTGCTGACCGGGCTGAACGGCTGGCAGCCCGAGACCTTCGACAAGAACGCGATCGACCAGGCGCTCGGCGGGGTGCCCAAGGGCGACTTCGGCGGGATCGGCGCCGAGCACTGGCTCGGCGTCGAGCCGGGCAACGGGCGCGACGTCTTCAGCCGCGTCGTGTACGGCGCGCGGGTGTCGCTGCTGATCGCGGTCGCCGCGACGGCCGTCACCGTGCTCGCCGGCACCGCGGTCGGCCTGGTCGCCGGGTACCTCGGCGGCAGGGTCGACACCGTGCTCAGCCGGATCATGGACCTGGTGATGTCCTTCCCGAGCCTGATCTTCATGCTGGCCCTGCTGTCCATCGCGCCGGGCACCGACCGCGTGCTGCTGCTCGTGCTGATCATGAGCGTGTTCAGCTGGCCGTACGTGGGGCGCATCGTGCGCGGGCAGACGATGAGCGTCCGGCACCGGGAGTTCGTGGACGCCGCGCGGGTCAACGGAGCGATGGGACCGCACATCCTGCTGAGGGAGATCCTGCCCAACATCGCCGCGCCGATCCTCGTCTACACGACGCTGGCGATCCCGGCCAACATCGGCACCGAGGCCGCGCTGTCCTTCCTCGGCGTCGGCGTGCGGCCGCCCACCCCCTCGTGGGGTCAGATGATCGACAACGGGCTGCTCTGGTACCAGGTCGCGCCGACGTACTTCATGATCCCCTGCGTCTGCCTGTTCCTGACCGTGCTGGCCTTCACCCTGCTGGGCGACGCGCTGCGCGACGCCCTCGACCCGAAGGGAGGCGGCCGATGACCCGCTACCTGCTGCGGCGGCTCGCCGCGGTGGCGGGCGTGCTGCTCGTCATCTGCGCGGTGACCTTCGCCGTCTTCTACGTGCTGCCCTCCGACCCGGCCACCCACGCCTGCGGCAAGACCTGCACCCCGGAGCAGGTGGCGCTGGTGCGGACGCAGATGGGCCTGGACCGGCCGGTGTACGAGCAGTTCGGCGGCTACGTGGCCGGGATCTTCACCGGCCGGACGCTGGGCGACGGCCCGGCCGCGCTGGAGTGCTCGGTCCCCTGCTTCGGCTACTCCTACCAGAACGCGCTGCCCGTCTGGGACCTGCTGACCGACCGCCTGCCGGTGAGCGCCTCGCTGGCCCTCGGCTCGGCCGTGCTCTGGCTGGCCGGCGGCCTGGCCGTCGGGCTGGTCGCGGCCCTGCGCCGGGGGACCACGCTCGACCGCTCGCTCATGGCCGCCACGCTGGCCTCCGCATCCGCGCCGGTCTACTTCACCGCGATGATGCTGCTGCTGATCCTGGTCCAGCGGCTCGAATGGCTGCCCTACCCCGACTACCGGCCGTTCGCCGAGGGCCCGGCCGCCTGGGCGGGCAACCTGCTGCTGCCCTGGATGACGCTCGCCAGCCTGTACGCCGCCATGTACGCCCGGCTCACCCGGGCCTCGATGATCGAGACGATGGCGGAGCCGTACATCAGGACGGCCCGCGCCAAGGGCCTGTACGAGCGGACCGTCGTCACCAAGCACGGTCTGCGCTCGGCGCTCACCCCCATCGTGACGATCTTCGGCATGGACCTGGGCGGGCTGCTCGCCGGGGCCGTCATCACCGAGCACGTCTTCGGCCTGCCCGGCGTCGGCCAGCTCACCTACGACGCGATCTTCAAGGCCGACCAGCCCGTCGTGCTCGGCGTGACGCTGCTGGCGGCGTTCTTCATCACCCTGGCCAACCTCGGCGTGGACCTCGTCTACGCGGTGATCGACCCCCGTGTGAGGTACACGTGATCCTGCGAGTGAGAGACCTGCGGGTCGCCTTCCCCGCCGGGACCGCGGTGGACGGGATCGGCTTCGACCTGGACCGGGGCCGCACGCTCGGCGTCGTCGGCGAGTCCGGCTCCGGCAAGTCGGTGTCGTCGCTGGCCATCATGGGCCTGCACCGCGAGGCGGCCGTCTCCGGCTCGATCGTCTTCGACGGCGAGGAGCTGGTGGGCGCGCCCGCCTCCCGCCTCCGCGAGCTGCGCGGCCGGCGGATGGCGATGATCTTCCAGGATCCGCTGTCGTCCCTGCACCCCTTCTACACCGTCGGCGAGCAGATCGCCGAGGCGTACCGGCTGCACCTGCGCGTCCCACGCCGGGTGGCGCGGGAACGCGCGGTGGAGATGCTGGCCGAGGTGGGCATCCCCGAGCCGAGGCGCCGCGCGGGCGAGCACCCCCATCGTTTCTCCGGCGGCATGCGGCAGCGCGTGATGATCGCGATGGCCCTGTCCTGCGAGCCGGACCTGCTCATCGCCGACGAGCCCACCACCGCCCTGGACGTGACCGTGCAGGCGCAGATCCTCGAACTGATCGGGAGGATCCAGCGGGACCGCGGCATCGCCGTCATGATGATCACCCATGACCTGGGCGTCGTGGCGCGGGTCGCCGACGAGGTCCTGGTGATGTACGGCGGCCGCACCGTCGAGCACGCCCCGGTGCGGGAGATCTTCAGGTCTCCCCGGCACCCCTACACGCAGGGGCTGCTCGCCTCCGCTCCCCGTCTGCCGGCCGGAGGCGCGGAGGGCTCTCCGGATCCGGCGGCCGAGGGCTCTCCGGGCCCGGCGGGCGAGGGTACGGCGGGCGGGAGCGCGGCGGGCGGAGGCGTGCCGGGCGGAGGCGTGGCGGGACCGGCGGCCAAGGGGCGGCTGAGGGCCATCCCCGGCAGCCCGCCGTCGCTGCTCGCGCCGCCGTCCGGCTGCCGGTTCCATCCCCGCTGCGCCCGCTACGCCGCGACCCCCGACGACGCCTGCGTCACCGAGGCGCCCGAGCTCCGCGAGCTCCGCGAGCTCCATGGGATCCGTGAACTTCACGAGGTCCGTGCGGGCCGCGCGCTCCGGCTGGTGGACCCGGAAGGCTCCCCGGCCGGGCCGGTCCACCGTACGGCCTGCCACCTGGACGAAACCCCTGGAGGCCCGCGATGACCGGGACGTCGTCCGTCCGGCCGGCCGACGCGCCGGGCGCCGTACCCGACGCGGCGCCGGAGGCCGGGCCCCGGTCCACGCCGCTGCTGTCCGTGCGGGACCTGCGGATGACCTTCGGGAGGCGGAACGGGGTCAGGGCCGTGGACGGCGTCACCTTCGACGTGTGGCCGGGAGAGACCCTCGGCCTCGTCGGGGAGTCCGGTTGCGGCAAGTCCACCACCGGCCGGATGATCGTCCGGCTGCTGGAGCCGACCGGCGGCACCGTCGCCTTCGACGGCCACGACATCACCCGGCTCGGCCCGCGCGGCATGCGCCCGTTCCGCCGCGACATCCAGATGATCTTCCAGGATCCGTTCGCGTCACTGAACCCCCGCCAGACCGTCGAGCGGATCGTCTCCGGTCCGACGCGGCTGCTGGACCGGCGCGGCGTGATCGAGCTTCTGGAGATGGTCGGCCTGGGCGCCGAGCACGCCGACCGCTACCCGCACGAGTTCTCCGGCGGCCAGGCCCAGCGCGTCGGCATCGCCCGCGCGCTGGCGTCCCGGCCCAGGCTGATCGTCTGCGACGAGCCGGTCTCGGCGCTGGACGTGTCGATCCAGGCGCAGATCGTCAACCTGCTGGCCGACCTCCAGCGGGAGCTGGGCCTGGCGTACCTGTTCATCGCCCACGACCTGTCGGTGGTGCGGCACGTCTGCGACCGGGTCGCGGTGATGTATCTCGGCCGCGTCGTGGAGATCGGCTCACGCGACGCCGTCTACACCGCCCCGGCCCACCCCTACACCAGGGCGCTGCTGTCGGCCGTACCGGTCCCCGACCCGGAGGTGGAGCTCGCCCGCGAGCGGATCGTCCTGCCGGGCGACCCGCCCAGCCCCGCCGACCCGCCTCCGGGCTGCTCCTTCAACCCGCGCTGCGCCATGGCCCAGGACGTCTGCCGGACCGAGGCCCCTCCCCTCGAGGTCCACGGCCCGGGAGACGCGGAAGACGCGGCGGAGAGGAAGGCGGCCTGCCACTTCGCCGGCTGACGGCGCGCGTCTCCGTGCGTCCGGGGTCGCCGGGCGCACGGAGACGCGCGGGACCCAGAACGCGCGGGACCCAGAACGCGCGGGACCCAGAACGCGCGGGACCCAGAACGCGCGGGAGCGCGCGACCGCGATCGCGCGCTCCCGCCGGCCCGGTGCCCCGGCCGGTCATCATCCGGTCATCCGGGCCGGTCACCCGGGCCGGTCACCCCGCCGATCAGTAGACGACCGGGACGTCCACTGAGACGGACGTCGGACCGGGCAGGGGCGTGCCGCCTCCGCCGCCGGGCCCCGTGGGGCCGGGGGTGATCGTCACCGTGGCGCGGACCGTGGACCCGGAGGCCACGGTCGCGGTGACGCCCTCGACGGTGAAGACGTTGTTCCAGATGCTCAGCGCCCGGCGCCCGGAGCCGAGAAGGGGACCGCCGACGATCGCGCCGGAGACCTCCGCGCCGACGTCACGGGGGTTGACCGGCGGCTCGGAGATGCCGAGGGCGCCGACGATCCCGTACACACGTACCTGGTCGCCGGTGACGTCCGCGCACGCCTTGACGTTCAGGCCCTGGATCGGTCCCGAGACGCTGCACGTGGTCGTCGTCGTGAGGGTCGCGGCCGACGCGGGGGCGGTCGTGGCGAGCCCCCCGGCCACGACCGTCCCCGCCGCCAGGAACGCGAGACCACGCTTGGCGATCTGGTTCATCGATTTCCTCCCATGGAACGGTGCCCGGCCCCGTGCCGAGCGCCCGCAAGGAAAAGATGTCATATGTGAAATTGCACATAAAGATCTTCAAGCCGAAGAGCAGGAAAACAGCCTGGAACGATCCCGCGACGCCGCGATGACACGGCATCGCGCAACAGAACGGCGACCCCGGCCGCGTGAATCGTGAGTTCCCCTTCCTGTCGGGCGGCACCGGTTCACACCGAGCAGGTCCGCGGGGCGGGTGGATTCGGAAGGGCGCCGTGGCCGGGTCGGCGGTTTGGAGTTCGTATGGGCAGGAAGGGGCATTTTCGTCCGGCCGGATCGCGATGGAGGGAGACGCGGGATGTTCGAGGGGTTCGCCGAGGAGCGGATCGGCACCGGTGAGGCGGAGCTGTTCGTCCGGCACGGCGGCTCCGGGCCGCCGCTGCTGCTCCTGCACGGCCATCCCCGCACCCACGCGACCTGGCATCGGGTCGCGCCGCTGCTCACGGACGGCTTCACCGTGGTCTGCCCCGACCTGCGCGGCTACGGCCGCTCGTCGAAGCCGCCGACCACCCCAGACCACGAGCCGTACTCCAAGCGGGCGATGGCCCGCGACTGCGCGGCGCTGATGCGCGCGCTGGGCCACGAGCGGTTCGCCGTCGCCGGCCACGACCGGGGCGCCTACGTGGCGCAGCGGGTGGCGATGGACCACCCGGACGCCGTGACCCGCCTCGTCGTGATGGACGCGGTGCCGATCGGCGAGGCGCTCGACCGGGCCGACGCCCGGTTCGCCGCCGCGTGGTGGCACTGGTTCTTCCTGGGGCAGACCGCCAAGCCCGCCGAGCGGGTGATCAACGCCGACCCCGACGCCTGGTACCGGGCGACGCCCGAGCAGATGGGCGCCGAGGCGTACGAGGACTACCGGCGGGCGATCCACGACCCGGCCGTCGTCCACGCGATGTGCGAGGACTACCGCGCGGGACTCGGCGTCGACCGGGCCGCCGACGACGCCGACCGCCGGGCGGGCCGCAGGATCACCTGCCCGGTCCTGTTCCTGTGGGCCGAGCGGGACGACATGGAGGACCTCTACGGCGACCCGCTGGCGATCTGGCGCGACTGGGCCGACGACGTCCGCGGCGCATCGATCGACTCCGGCCACCACATGGCCGAGGACGCCCCGGCGGAGCTGGCCGCCGAGCTCCGCCGCTTCCTCGGCGCGCCACCGGCCTGAGGCTCGCAGGGTCCCCCGTCAATCCTGGAGCACCTCGCGCAGCCGGGCGGCGAACGCCTCGGGGACCGCGCCGAAGCCCCCGTGGTCGCCGGGGAACACCTCGGGCCGCCCGCCCAGCCGCTCGGCCAGGGCGAGGGCCGCCCGGTGCGGCGGCTCGCCCTCCGACGCCTCGCCCACGGCCGTCACCACCCGCGTCCCGGACGCGTGGAGCGCGTCGAGGTCGGGGGTGTATCCGGAGAACGACGGAACCTCGTAGCCGATGAAGAACTCCATGTTCCGCCCCATCCGCGCCATCATCTCCAGCGTCTCCGCGTCGGGCTCGCCCTGCGGCGCGTCGGCTCCCCCGGGGATGCGCTCCCGCTCACCGCCGCCGTCGGCGTCGGCGGCGGCGGCGGCGTTCCGTGTCGTCCCCGCGTCCGCCGCGTCTGCGGTCTCCCCCGGCGCCGCGGTGCCCGCCGCATCTTCCATGGCCCCGGCGTTGGCCGCGTATCCGGCCTCGAAGACCCGGCCCGCCGCCTCGGCCCCCTCGGCGCGGAAGGCGTCAGCCACGTCGCGGGCGAGGGCACGCCAGCGGTCGCGCTCCGGCAGCAGCTCGAAGACGGGCGGTTCATGGGCGACCAGCGTGTGAACCCGCCCGGGGTGGCGGGCGGCCAGCTCCAGCCCGATCATCGCGCCGGAGCTGTTGCCGAAGACGCGGGCCGGCTCGTCCCCGGTGACGCCCATGGCCGTCAGCAGGCGGTACGCGTCGTCGCCGTGGACGGCGATGCTCTGCGGCTCCGGCGGCCCGTCGAGAGGGCTGCGCGAGTTGCCGCGCCGGTCGTAGGTCACCACCGTGTACCGGTCGGCGAGCCGGTCCGCCAGGGCGGCGTACCCGGCGGCGTCGTAGACGCCGCCGCAGATCAGCAGCAGGACGGGGCCGGAGCCGCGGACCTCGTAGTGGAGGTTCGCACCCGGGACCGGCAGACTGTCCGTCTTCACGTTCTTCACGTCGTCACTCCAAGGATCATGCGTCGCCGTCCCGCTCGGTCCGGCCGGTACATCCGTGAGTCGTAGCCGAGGCCGCCGCCTTGACACGCCCGGCGGAGGAATCCGGAGAGACTTCCAGGTCTCCGCGCGGGACCACGGGGTGAGCCGCGCCGCGCCGCCGTACGGTCCCTGGGCGGCTCGCGCCGTACTCACCCGCGGAGCTTTCCGGACAGGTCGCGCGTGACGCGGCTTCGGCCCGGCCCGTGCCGGGGCGGCCGTGCCGTACGGCGCCCCGGCGGCGGGTCAGTCGCGGCCCTGCCAGGTCGTCACGCACGCCTCGTTGCCCTCGGCGTCGGCCAGGACCCAGAAGGCGGGCGCCTCGGAGGCGTACGCCAGCACTCCCCCGGCGGCCAGCGCGGCCCGGATGCGGTGCGGCGCCTCGTCATGGGGGACGGAGACGTCGAGGTGGATCCGGTTGCGCTGGGGCCGCGGGGCGTCCATCTGCTGGAACCAGATCGCCGGGCCCTGGCCTACCGGGTCGACGAGCGCGTCCTCGGGGCCGCTCGCGCCGGCCTCGTCGACGTAGCCCATGACGGCCTTCCAGAACGGGCGGATCGCGGCGATGTCGAGCGCGTCGACGGCGATCTCGACGAGCTGCACGGACCGCGATCCCCGCCCGGCGACCTCAGGATCGGTGCGTAGGCCCAGTTCGCTCACGGCGACCGAGATCCTGCGGGCCAGGTCGATCTCCAGCGGCGTCACCCGGGCGGCGGCAAGCGACTGCAGGGTGAGGACCACCCGGTCGGCGCGGATGTCCATCCGCAGGCTTCCGTCGGCGTCGGCACCGGCTATGGCGGCGGCGCGGACGGCGACCTCCACCGCCCGGGCCGTCGACGGCACGGGCACGGACGCGCGCACGGCTCCGAGGACGTAGCGCCAGCCGATGTCGCCGACGGCATCGGATATCTCCTGTCGGGTCGGCGTCGTGCCGGTGCCCGCGACTCCCTGTGTCATCCCGTCATGGTCGCAGGCTTCCGGCCTATGGCAACAGCGCGAAAGAGATCGGCGATCTAGGACGTACCACAGCGAAGTGGCGTCGGTCGAGAGTGGCGATGGCATCCGCACCGAGTCGCTCGGCGATCGCGAAGACGGAGGCGTCCACCGCGCCGAGTGGGAAGTCTGCGTACTTTTCCACCAACTCGACCATTCGGTCGACATCTGCGCGGGTCAACGGGATGAGGCTGATCTGTCCGGCGCTGATGGATCGCAGGAAAGCGGCCTCCGCACGCGTCCCCTGCTCCCGCTCCAGCAGGTAACAGACTTCCGTGAGAACGGGATACGGCACGATCAGAGGCCGGGGGGTATGCCGCATCAGCTCGACGCATCAAGCATGATATTGATCATCGGTATCGGCGGCGGCGATGAGCGCGCCGGTGTCCCAAATGATCATTCAGGCTTACGCCCCATCTCCTGGCGCAGGATCTCGCTCGATCGGGCGGCGAGATCTCCCTCGCCACTGGAAAGAGCACCGACGAAATCGGGGAGCGGCCATTCGTCACCGCCGTCCTCGGTCGGAGTGCTCTCACGAACGATGGCCGGGATCGGCGCCATCTGCGACTCGGGAAGCCGGTCGATGAGCTGGTGTAACTCTTCTCGCAAGGTACTCATAGAGCCCAGGATACGGACCACGGGGCGGATACGGGCAGGACTCACGAGACCCACCAGGTCGGCGTCGTACCGGTACTCGCGATTCCCTATCGGCGGCCTGCTCCTGCTCGCCGGTCACGAGACCACCGCCGGCACACTGGCGCGGATGGTGGGACGGGCCGGGCGATCGCCCGGTTCTGCGGGGACGATCGCCCGGCCCGTCGGAGGCCGTCGCGCGAGGTCCCACCGCCGGGTGACGGCGGGTCGGCTTCAGGCCGTCGCCGACAGGCGCAGCGCCTCGGCGGCGACGGCGTGGCGCAGGTCGCGGATGCCGGCGCGGCCCCGGAGCGGGTGGACGTTGTTGGTCAGCAGGACCGCCGTCAACGCCCTGTCCGGATCCACCACCACCGACGTGCCGGTGAAGCCGGAGTGGCCGTAGGCGTCGGCGAGCGGGCCGACGATGGCCGGGTCGCCGATGCGCACCCCGAGCCCGTGGCGGAAGGCCGCGCCGCGCACCCCCTGGTCGCGGGTCATCTCGGCGACCGACTCGGACCGCAGGATCGGGGCGCCGCCGGTGCGCAGGGTTTCGGCGAACCGCAGCACGTCGTCGGCGGTGGCGAAGATCCCGGCGTGCCCGGCGACGCCGCCGAGGTCGTAGGCGGTCTCGTCGTGGACCTCGCCGCGCACGCATCCGCCGCCGGGGCGGCCGGGTGTGTCCTCGGTGGCGGCGATCCGGTCGCGCAGTGACGCCGCGGGCCGGTAGCCGGTGTCGGCCAGGCCGAGCGGCCCGGTGACCCGGGCGCGGAGCAGCTCGTCCAGGGGCGCTCCCCCGGCGATCTCCGCGATCCGGCCCGCCGTGATCATGCCGACGTCGGAGTAGACGTAGCCGTGACCGAGGGGGTGCGGCGGCGGGGTGGTCAGGACGTGGTCGAGGTGCGCGGCGCGGAAGGCGGCTCCCATGCCGATGGCCTCGTGGCCGGGTGCCCGGCTGGGCGGGAAGCCCGCGGTGTGGGTGAGCAGGTGCCGCATGGTGAGCCCGGCGCGTGCGCCGGGCAGCCGGGCGGCGACCGGCTCGTCCAGGCCGAGCAGGCCGTCCTCGGCGAGAGACAGGATGACGGCCGTGACGAAGAGCTTGGTGACGGACGCCAGGTCGAAGATCGAGTCGCGGCGGGCGGGCGGGCGGTCGTCGACGAGTTTCCCGGAGACGTCGGCGTAGCGGACCAGTTCCCCGGCCGCCGCGGCGGCCACCACGTCGCCGCCGACGGCGATCACGGCGACCGCCGCCGAGCAGGCGTCCGGTACGGCCGCCGTCAGGATGCCGTCGAGCCGGTCAGGCACGCCGCACGTCCTCGGTGGCCCGCTCCCCCGCCGGCACGCCGGCCGGCCGCGCTCCGTCGGCCCGGTCGCCGCGGTCGCCGTCGGCCCGGCCGCCGTCCACCCGCGCCCCGTCGGCCCGCGCCCCGTCCACCCGGGCACCGTCCACCCGGGCACCGCCGCCCCGGGGATCCCCGGCGGCCGGGCGCGCCTCTCGGGCGTCCTCCAGCCGGTCACCGTGTACGGCGAGCAGGTCCCGGGCCGCGTCGGCGCCGATCCCGTGCTCGATCACCAGCACCGCGATCTTGACGTTCCACTCCGCCTCCTCCAGCGCGGCGCGGGCGGCGGCGTGGTCGGCGCCGGTGAGATCGGAGACCATGCGGGTGGCCCGGCCCTCCAGCTTGGAGTTCATCGCCGACACCTCGATCATGGTGTTCCCGTAGGTGCGGCCCAGCTTGACCATGGTGATGGTGGACACCATGTTCAGGACCAGCTTCTGCGCGGTCCCGGCCTTGAGGCGGGTCGAGCCGGTCACCACCTCCGGGCCGACGACGACCTCGATCGGGTGCGCGGCGGCCGCGGACAGGGGCGTGCCGGCGTTGCACGACATGCCGACGGTCAGCGCGCCGCGGCGTTCCGCCTCTCCGAGCGCGCCGATCACGAATGGCGCCCGGCCGCTGGCGGAGACCCCCATCACCGAGTCGAGCGGGCCCACCTCCAGGCCGGCGACGGCGGCGATGCCGGCGGCCTCGTCGTCCTCGGCGCCCTCGACCGAGCGGGTCAGCGCGGGCTCGCCCCCGGCGATGACGCCCTGCACCAGCTCGGGATCGGTGCCGAAGGTCGGCGGGCACTCGGAGGCGTCCAGCACGGCCAGCCGGCCGGAGGTCCCCGCACCCACGTAGATCAGACGTCCGCCCTGCCGCATCCGGTCGGCGACGGCGTCGATGGCGGCCGAGATCGCCGGTACGGCGGTGGCCACGGCGGCGGGCACCGTGGCGTCGGCCGCGTTCATCAGCCTGGCCACCTGCTCGGTCGAGAGCCTGTCGATCTGGCCGTAGCGCGGATCGCTCTGCTCGGTTGACAGGTCGGCGAGTGGATCAATCATGACGCCCCATGTCGCTAATTTTCACCGAAGTCTTCTATTCTGCAAATTATCTTCTATGAATGGAGCGATGTCACTCGTGCGGACCGGAATCGAACGAGTTGTTCACGACCCCGCCCTCCTCGGCGGCGGACGGATCGGCCTCGTCACCAACCCCACCGGAGTGCTGCCCGACCTCACCCCGGGCGTGACCGCCCTGCTGTCGGCGGGCGTTCCGGTGACCGCGCTGCTCAGCCCGGAGCACGGGGTGCGCGGAGCCGCCCAGGACGGTTACGGCGAGGAGGCGGGCACCGACCCGGCCACCGGCCTGCCGGTCCTCGACACCTACGGCGCCGCGGGCGAGGCCCTGGACGAGCTGGTGGCGGCCTCGGGGGCCGACACCCTCGTCTTCGACATCGCCGACATCGGGACGCGGTTCTACACCTACGTCTGGACGATGTACGACCTCATGGCCTCCGCCGCCCGGCTCGGGGTGCGCTTCGCCGTACTGGACCGGCCCAACCCGCTCGGCGGGACCGTCGCGGAGGGGCCGCTCCTCGACCCCGCCTTCGCCAGCTTCGTGGGCCGCGCGGCGATCCCGCTGCGGCACGGGCTGACCGCGGGCGAGCTGGCGCGGCACGTCAACCGTTCCATCGGCGCCGACCTGCTGGTCGTCGAGGCCGAGGGGTGGCGGCGCGACATGCCGTACGCGGCCACCGGCCTGCCCTGGGTGATGCCCTCGGCGAACATGCCGACCCCGGACACCGCGCTGGTCTACCCCGGCACCGGCCTGTTCGAGGGCACGAACCTGTCGGAGGGCCGCGGCACGACCCGCCCCTTCGAGCTCGTCGGCGCCCCCTACCTCGACGAGCGGTTCGCCGCCGGGCTGAACGCCCTGGACCTGCCGGGGGTGCGGTTCCGCGACGCGTGGTTCACCCCGGCCTTCCGCAAGCACGCGGGGCGGGCCGTACGGGGCGTGCAGCTCCACGTGCACGACGCCGAGGCGTTCCGGCCGGTGCTGACGGGGGTCTCGATGTTGCACCTGGCGCGCTCGCTGCACCCGGAGGAGTTCGGCTGGCGCCGCGGGGACGCCGTGCCCGAAGAGGAGGCCGGGCAGGGCGGGGACGGCGCCGCACCGGAGCGGAGGACCGCCCGGCCGTACTTCGCCGACCTGCTGTGGGGGTCGGACACGCTGCGCCGGACCCTGGACGCCGGGCAGGACCCGCGCGGGCTGTGCCCGGCCCCGGCCCACCCGGAGGCCTGGACGGGCGGCGAGCCGCTCCTGTACGGCTGAGCCCCCCGCACCGGCCGGGTCCCGCGACGCGGCGGAGCACCCGGCCGGGTGCGCGGCGCACCGGTCCCGGGCCGGGCTCGCGGCGTACGCCGCGGCCCCGGCCCGGGAGGCGGGCCGCCGGCTCAGCCGGCTCATCGGCACCCGGGACGCCGGCATCCGGCCGTCACCGCAGGGCGCGCCGGTAGAGCCAGAAGACCCGTTCGGCGCGCGCCCCCGCCGCCCGGGAGTAGAACCTGAGCGGTCCCACCCAGCCGATCTCCGCGTTCTCCTGGCCCGCGGCCCGCTGGTCGGCCAGGCAGCGGCGCAGCAGGACCCGGCCGACGCCCAGCCCGCGCGCGGCCGGGGCGGTGCCCATCGGGCCGAACCAGGCGGGCCTGGCGCCCCAGGCGGCGAAGCCGAGGATCTCCGAGCCGCGGGCGGCGTAGTGGCAGCCGCCCGCGTGCTCGGCCTCCCACGCCCAGTTGTCGTTCCAGTGCTCCCGGATGAAGGCGAGCACCGTGTCGAGCCCCGCGCGGTCGCCGGGGCCGGCGGCGTGGACGGTGACGCCCGCCTCCGCCAGCCGTGCGACGTCGGCGTCGGTCGACAGGTCGGTGTCGGCGCCGAGGGAGGCGGTCATGTTCCAGGCGACGTCGTGGCGCTCGTAGCCGAGGCTCTCGGCCAGCGCCGCCGCCGCGGTGTAGCGGACGTCGATCCCGGGCCAGGCGTAGCAGGGCGGGTTCCCCGCGAAGCGCGCCTCGGCGGCGCCCTCGGCCCGCAGCCAGTCCTCGGCGGCGGCGACCAGCGCGCGGCCCCGCCCCGCGTCCCGCGCCTCCGGGCGTACGGCGAGCAGGTCGATGTGCCCGACGGAGGGGTCGCGCTGGGACACGGACGCGAAGACGACGCCGCCGAGGTCGGCGGTGACCAGCGCGGTCCACCTGCGCCCCGCCGGAGGCGACGACAGGCTCGCCACCAGCTCCGGGGCCTCGGGGGCGTCCAGGGTGAGGGCGGCGGCGGCGATCTCGCGCAGCGCCGCCGCGTCCGCCGGGCCGGCCGTACGGACCACGATGCCTGAGGCCCCGGCGGCCGGAGCGTTCCCGGCGTCCGGGGCGGAGGCGGCGTGCTGTCCCATGGGGTTCGTCCTCATCCGATCGGGGTGGCGATGACGTCGCGTCGCTCGGGGTGGAAGCAGGCGTACTCCTGGGGGAAGCCCTCTCCCCGGCCGAGCAGCGGCAGCTCGTTCTCGCAGCGGTCGGTGCGGAACGGGCAGCGCCGCGCGAACAGGCAGCCCGCGTCGTGGTGGCTCTCGTTCAGCGCCTCGGTCGGCACCACGGGCTGCTCGCCCGGCTTCTCCAGCCCGTGCAGCACCGGGATGGCCGACAGCAGCGACTGCGTGTAGGGGTGCACCGGGTCGGCGATGATCGTCTCCACGTGGCCCCGCTCGACGACCTGGCCGCGGTAGATGACGTACAGCTCGCCGTCGTCGCCGATGTAGCGGGCGGTCGCCACGTCGTGCGTGATGAACAGCACGCTGACGCCGAGCCGCTCGCGCAGGTCCTTCAGCAGCGCCAGGATGCCCAGCCGGAGCGACACGTCGATCATGGAGACGGCCTCGTCGGCGACGAGCATCTCCGGGTCGACGGTGAGCGCGCGGGCGATGACCACGCGCTGGCGCATGCCGCCCGACAGCTGGTGGGGGTAGCGCGGCAGCACGTAGCCCGGGTCCAGCCCGACGAGGGCGAGCAGTTCCTCGGCCCGTTCGTCGGTCCACGCGCGGGAGCGGCCGGTCTGCTTGGCCCGCAGGGACAGCGGCGCGTCCAGCGTCTGGTGGATCGTGCGGGTCGGGTTGAGCGCCGAGTACGGGTCCTGGTGGATCATCTGGATCCGCCGGAAGTACGGCTGGCGCTGCCGGTGCCGCAGCGACGACATGGCGGTGCCGTCGATGACGATCTCACCGGCGTCGTAGCCCTCCAGCCCGGCGATGATCCGTCCCAGCGTCGTCTTGCCGCAGCCGGACTCGCCGATGAAGGACGCCGCGCCTCCCTTGGGGATCGCGAAGTCGACGCCGCGCAGGGCCTTCACCTCGCGGCCGGCGAGCACGCCGCCCCGCTGCTTGAAGGTCCTGGTGATGCCCGTTCCGGTGATCATGCCTGCTCCCCCGATGCTCCCGGCGTCCCGGCGGTCTCCCGCGCTCCCACGGTCTGCCGCGCCGCGGCCTCTCCCGTCTCCCCGGCCCGGTCCGCGGCGCGGTCCTCCGCCTGGACCTCGACCCGGTCCGCGGCGCGGTCCTCGGCCTCGACCGCGTGGCAGGCCACGATGGACGTCCCCCGGACGACGACCGGCGGCTCCACCGTCTCGCAGACGTCCATGCGCAGCGGGCAGCGGTCCCGGAACACGCATCCCTGCTTCGGGATGGTGCCCAGCGTCGGGGGGCGGCCCGGCAGGGCGCTGGCCTCGCCGATGTCGCCCACCAGGCGCGGGATGGCCCGCAACAGGCCCTGGGTGTAGGGGTGGCGTGCCGCCCTCAGCACGTCCATGGTGGGGCCCTGCTCGACGATCTGCCCGCCGTACATGACGGCCAGCCGGTCGGCGACCTCGGCGACGACGCCGAGGTCGTGGGTGATGATCATCGTGGTGAGGCCGCGTTCGGCGTGGACCTCGCGGACGATCCGCAGGATGTTCGCCTGTGTGATCATGTCGAGGGCGGTGGTGGGCTCGTCCAGCACCACCAGGTGGGCGTTGAGCACCAGCGCCAGCATGATGCCGACCCGCTGGCGCATGCCGCCGGACAGCTCGTGCTGGTGGGAGTCGAGGACCCGCGCGCCGTCCAGGCCCATCCGGCCCAGCAGTTCCCTGGCGTCGGCCACGAGGCCGCGCAGGTCCTCGACGCCGTGCGAGCGGCCCAGGTCCAGCAGCTGCTTGCCGACGGTCTTGAGCGGGTTGAGGGAGTTCTGGGCGGCCTGGAAGACGTAGCCGATGTGCCGGCCGCGCGCCTTGCGCAGGTCCTCGCCACGCAGCGTCACGACGTCGCCGAGACCGTCGATCTCCACGCTGCCCTCGCTGATCCTCCCCGGAGGCTGGACGGCGTTGAGCAGCGACAGCGCCAGTGTGGACTTGCCGGAACCCGACTCGCCGACCACGCCGGTGATGGTGCCGGGCGGCAGCTCCAGGTCGATCCCGCGGATGGCGGGCAGTTCCCCGGACGGTGTCCGGTAGACGACGGTCAGGCCGCTGACGCGCACCCCCGGCGTCGCCCTGCCGGTGTTCTTGTCGGTGGTGGGCACCCGTCACTCCTCACGCAGGCGGGGGTTGAAGATCTCGTCCATCGCGTCGACGACGAGCACGATGCCCAGGGTGAGCAGCAGGATCGCCAGCAGCGGCGCCATGAGGTACGGCAGCGCGGCCGGCGACGACATCGCGCCTCCGCCGAACACGGCGAGGTTGAGCATCACGCCCCAGTTGTTGGCCTCGAACGGCAGGACGCCCAGGAAGAACAGGCCCACCTGCGCGTAGACCGCGCCGGTGACGGCGATGAGCATGTTCATCGCGATGAAGGGGGCCATGCTGGGCAGCAGCTCCTTGCCGACGATGTGCGTCGTGGACAGCCCCAGACCGCGGGCGGCCTCGATGAAGCCGCGCTCACGCAGCGACAGCGTCTGCGCGCGCACGGCCCGCGCCACGCCGCCCCAGCCCAGCAGGCCGAGCACCAGGCCCATCTCCAGGGCGCTGTTGAACTTCCAGATCGTCGACAGCACCAGCAGCAACGGCAGGCCGGGGATGGTGAGCTTCATGTCGGTGATCCGCATGAGCACGGTGTCCCAGCGTCCGCGCCGGAACCCGGCGAACAGCCCGATGCCGGTGCCGAGGACCACCGTGATGACGGCGGTGACCAGGGCGGTCAGCAGGACGTACCGGGAGCCGGTGACCAGCAGCGACAGGACGTCGGTGCCCTCGAAGTCGGTGCCGAAGGGGTGTGCCCAGCTCGGCGGCGCGTACAGGGCGCTGGTGTCGCGGGGCAGGTGCTCGGGGTAGAACATCGGCCCGAAGATTCCCATGAACGCGAACCCGGCCACGATGACCGCGCCGAGCATGCGGCTGGGCTTGCGCTTGAGCACGCGCCAGACGCCGCGCCAGAAGTTGCGCCGCAGGGCGGCTCTGCCGCCGCCCACCGGGCCGCCGGCGGTGGCGCCGCCGGCCGCGGTGATGGTCTGCGCCGTCATGCGGCCCCCTCTCCACTGCGCACCCGCGGGTCGATCACGGTGTAGAACAGGTCGGCCGCGATGTTCGCGATGATGATCGCCCCGGTGATCAGCAGGAACGCGCCGCCCATCAGGGCGTAGTCGCGCTCGGTGATGCTGTTGATGAGCATCAGCCCCAGGCCGGGGTAGTTGAAGATCCGCTCGATGAAGATCGCGCCGCCGAACAGCAGCCCCAGCGACAACGCCAGGATGGTGAACAGCGGCAGGATCGCGTTGCGGGCCACGTAGCGGAAGATGAAGCCGCGTTTGAGGCCGCGCAACTCGGCGGCGAGGATGAAGTCGTCGCCGAGGACGGTGACCACGCTCGACTTCATCGCCAGGATCCAGCCGCCGTAACTGGCCAGCGCGTAGGTCAGCACCGGCAGCGTGGCGTGCGAGATGAGCGAGCCGATGTACCCGGCGTTGAAGCCCGGCTCGAACATGATGTCGGCCGTGCCGCCCGCGGGCAGGATCGGGATGAGCGTGGTGAACACGGCGCCCAGCAGCAGCGCGAGCACGTACTGGGGGACGCCGTGCAGCAGCGACCCGGAGATCGCAAGGATGTCGCCGAGCTTGCCCGAGCGCCTGATGGCGGCGTAGACCCCCATGATGACGCCGATCAGGAAGCTCAGCAGCGTGCCCACCAGCACGGGCAGGATGGTCCACTTGGCGGCGGAGAACAGCACGGTCGACACGCCCACGCCCGGCACGGTCAGCGACTGGCCGAGGTCTAGGCGGAGCAGGCCGCTCATGTAGTCGACGTACTGCTGCCACATGCCGCCGGTCGGGGCGAAGCCGTAGAGGACCTCGACGGACTGCTGCGCCGCCTCGGGCGACATGCCCTGCTCGACGAGCTTCTCGTACTTGGCGGCCATCGGGTCACCGGGGATGCTCCTGATGACGAAGAAGCTGACCGTGGTGACTATCAGAACCATGACGAGCCCGCGGGCCAGGTGGCCCGCGAGCTTTCTTGCGATCATCGTCATACGCTGCTACTTCTTCTTGACCATGCCGAGCTGGATCCACACGCCCGACGTCTGGCGGAGCAGGTCGCTGTCGTTCTGCGGGAATCCGGTGAAGCGGTTGGTGTTGATGAACTGGGTGTTCACGTAGTCCCAGAGCTGGATGACCGGGAGGTCCTGGTTGGCCGCCTTGGCGAGCTGGCCGACGATGGCCTTCTGCTCGTCCTCGGGGGCGGAGTTGAGCTTGGCGGTGAGCTCACCGGGGTTGATCTTCTGGCCGTCGACCTCGATGGTCTCCGGGCCGCCCATCCAGTTGCCGTTCTTGCCGGGCGCGGAGTGCTTGACCTTGCCGCCCAGGTTGGCCCAGCCGTTGGAGGCGCCGTAGAGGCGCTGGTAGATGTTGTACGGCGCGGGGCCGAGCGCGGTCAGCCAGAACCCGACGTCGTACTTGCCCGCCGCGATCTCCTCAAGGTAGATCGGGTAGTCGGCGACGGTCAGCACCTCGGCGTCGATCCCGGCCGCGTTGAGCTGGCTGGTGATCGCCTTGGCGCCGGAGACCCAGTCGGAGAACGGCGCCGGGACGTTGATGGAGAACTTCCACGGCGTGCCGTCGGGCAGCGTCCACTTGCCGCCCTCCTTCTTGAGGCCGGCCTCCTTGAACTCCTGCTCGGCCTTGGCCACATCCAGCTTGTACGGCTCCAGCTTGCCCAGCTCGTCGCCGAGCCACTCGGCGGCGGGCTGCTGGTGGATGCCGGTGGTGGTGACCGACGCGACGCCGCCCTCGGGCGAGGCGATCTTGGTGATCTCGGCGCGGTCGATCAGGTAGGCCAGGCCGCGGCGGACGTGCACGTTGTCGTAGGGCTTCTTGGACTGGTTGAACGCCAGGCCCAGCGCCACCGGGGAGAAGCCCTTGACGACGGCGTTGCCCGGGGTGGCCGCGATGCGCTTCATCACGTCGGCGGGCACCGCGGTGAACGGCGCGTTGTCGAGCTTGCCGGCGATGAGGTAGTTCCAGATCTGCTCGTTGCCGGTGTAGTTGAGCAGCTTGACCTGGTCGGGACCGACGTTGGCGGCGTTGTAGAAGTTCTTGTTCTTGACCAGCAGCGCCTCGCCGGGGTTCATCCGCTCCAGCGTGTACGGGCCGGCGGAGACGTCCTTGGGCGGGGCGAAGGCGATGACCTTCTCGGCCAGCGCGGTGATCTCCTCGCGGGCCTTGTCGGCGTCGGCGCCCTCGCCGCGGGCGGCCTTCAGCTTGTCCCAGAAGTCGGCGGGCAGCACGCTCTCCCAGACGTGCTTGGGCACGACCGCGCTGTCCATGACGCCGCGCACGAACGTGACGCTGGGGTTCTTCATGTCCTGGGAGATCTTGACGGTCTTGTCGTCGACCACCTCGACCTCGGAGGCGGCGCCGGCCGCGCCCGGGGTGATCGCGAAGGCCGTGCTGCCCTGGGTGTAGGCGAGGGCGATGGAGAACTTGACGTCCTCGGCGGTGACGGGCTTGCCGTCGGACCACTTGTTGTTCGGCTGCAGGTGCAGCGTGATCGAGGAGTTGTCCGGCGCGATGTCCCAGCTCGCCGCGATGCCCGGGTAGAACTGGTTCGGGTCGGTCAGGTGGTTCTTCGCCCAGCCGAGCTTCATGACGTTGTAGCCGGAGAACGCGTTGCCTTTGGGGCTCCACGGGTTGATCGGGCCGTTGACGTCGAGGCCCGGCTTGGTGCCGTCGATCGTGGTGTAGAGACCACCGCCGCCACCCGTGCCGCCCGCGGCGGACTTGTTGTCGGTGTTGCCGCTGCACGCCGTGACGGCGGCGAGGCCGAGCAGTGCCGCTACGGCCGCTAGTCGCTTCATGAACCACTCCGTTGGGGCTTACGTGGCCGGGTTAGCCGGGGTTGACCGGACCCTATGTTCGGCCTGCGAGGGACGTCAATAATCTCCAGACGTTGTGAGAATCCTGTAACTTTCCTTCATCGTCCTCCGGGGGGCATGGAGAGCCGTCCTTCGGTACGGCACGCCCGCTCCGGTCGCACGACGTGCCCGCCCGTACGGTTCCGCCCCTCATCGCGCAGCGGTCCCACCCGGTCGTACGGGATGCCCAGGGAGGCTACCCGGCAATAGGTCATGCAGTGGCAAAAACCCCATCAAGGACGTGAACGGCGCCCCAGGACGCGGCATGATGCCCGCTCGTGACCGAGACGGAACGCAGTTCACCGGAAAGGGGCCGGCCGTGGCGCAGAAGGTGATCCTGGTCGACGACCTCGACCACTCCGAGGGCGCGGATGTGACGAGGCGGGAGTTCTCCCTGCTGAACCGGACCTTCGCCATCGACCTGTCCGACGACAACCAGCGGCGGCTGTGCGAGGCCCTCGGCCTGATCGAGAAGGTCCTGGAGAGCTCCCGGGAGGTCAGGCAGGCGTCGCGGTCGCGGCGGCCCGCCGACGCCCCCGTCCGCCTGCGCGGGCACACCACCACCGACGTCCGCGAGTGGGCCCGTGAGCAGGGGCTGGAGGTGCCGGTCAGGGGCCGCGTCCCGGAGGAGGTGCTCGAACGGTTCCTCACCGCCCACCCCGGCGCCGCACCGGACCGGGCGGAGGCGGAGTAGGCGGAGACGGAGCGGACGGCCGAGGCGGCGGAGACGGCGGAGGAGAGACCCGCGCCGCAGACCCGCGCTACCCTCCTTCGAGGGGGTGAGCGCGCTGGCCACGGAGGTCTCCGGCACGGGCGGGGAAGGCGGCCTCGACGTGCGCGAACTGCGCGACGCCGGGGAGTTCGAGGACGTCGTGCGGCTGTTCGACGCGATCTGGCGTCCCGACCCGGGCAACCGGCCGATCACGGCAGAGCTGATGCGGGCGCTGTCGCACGCGGGCAACTACGTCGCCGGCGCCTACGAGGGCGGGCGCCTGGCGGGGGCGTCGGTGGCGTTCCTGGCCGCTCCGATCGGCCGGGCGCTGCACTCCCACGTCACCGGCGCCCTTCCCGGCCGCGGCGCCGGGCTCGCCCTGAAGCTGCACCAGCGCGCCTGGGCGCTGGAGCGGGGCCTGGACCGCGTCACCTGGACCTACGACCCGCTGGTCCGCCGCAACGCCCACTTCAACCTCGTCAAGCTCGGCGCCCGCGCCGAGGAGTACCTGCCGTCGTTCTACGGGGCCATGGACGACGCGATCAACGCCGGGGACGAGTCGGACCGGCTGCTCGCCGTGTGGCACCTGCCGGAGCCGCGGGTGGTGGCGGCCGCGCGGGGCGAGCCGTACGTCCCGGAGGTGCCCGCGGACGCGGTGACCGGCCTGGCCTCCCTGGGCGGTCTGCCGTCGCCGGGCCCGGCGGAGAGCTGGGGTGGGGCCCGGACGGTGCTGGTGGCCGTGCCCGGGGACATCGAGGCGCTGCGCCGGACCGACCCGGAGGCGGCGCGGGCGTGGCGGCGCGCCGTACGGGAGGTGCTGGGCGGGCTGCTGGCGGAGGGCGCCCGGGTCACCGGCTTCGACCGCCGGGCCGGCTACGTCGTGGAACGGCCCGGCCCATGAGGGCGGGTCACGTCGTGGAACGGCCCCGGCCGCGAACGGCGTGAGCGCACGAGTGACATGAGTGAAGGGAGAGGCGGCGCGGGCCGCACACCATGAAGATCACCGGAATCGAGCTGCGGCGGATCGCGATGCCGCTGGTGGCGCCGTTCCGCACCTCGTTCGGCACCGAGACCGAGCGCGACGTGCTGATCGTGCGGGTCGTCACCCCCGACGCCGAGGGCTGGGGCGAGTGCGTGGCCATGTCGGAGCCGCTGTACTCCTCCGAGTACGTGGACGGCGCCGCCGACGCGCTGCGCCGCTTCCTGATCCCCGCCCTGCCCGCGCACGCCGACGCCGAGTCCGTGAACAGGGCGATGGAGCCGTTCAAGGGCCACCGCATGGCCAAGGCCGCCCTGGAGACCGCCGTGCTGGACGCGTCGCTCCGCGCCTCGGGACGCTCCCTCGGCGCGTTCCTCGGCGCCTCCCGCGACCGGGTGCCCTGTGGCGTGTCGGTCGGCATCATGGACTCGGTCCCCGAGCTGCTCGACGCCGTGGAGGGCTACCTGGACGAGGGGTACGTCCGGGTCAAGCTGAAGATCCAGCCGGGCTGGGACGTGGAGCCGGTGCGGGCCGTACGCGAGCGGTTCGGCCCGGACCTGCTCCTTCAGGTCGACGCCAACGCCGCCTACACCCTCGGCGACGCCCCCCGGCTGGCCGCGCTCGACGCCTTCGGCCTGCTGCTCGTCGAGCAGCCGCTGGCCGACGACGACATGGTGCAGCACGCCCGGCTCGCCCGGCGGATCGCCACCCCGATCTGCCTGGACGAGTCGATCGAGTCGGCCCGGCACGCCGCCGCCGCCATCTCCCTGGGCGCGTGCTCGATCATCAACGTCAAGCCCGGCCGGGTGGGCGGCTACCTCGAGGCGCGCCGCATCCACGACCTGGCCCGCGCCCACGGAGTGACGCTGTGGTGCGGCGGGATGCTGGAGACCGGCGTCGGCCGCGCCGCCAACCTCGCCCTGGCCGCGCTGCCCGGCTTCACCCTGCCGGGCGACACCTCCGCCTCGCGCCGTTACTTCGCGACCGACGTCACCGCCCCGTTCGAGCTGCGCGACGGCCACCTCGACGTCCCCACCGGCCCGGGCATCGGCGTCGACCCGCTCCCCGGCGTCCTGGACGAGGTCACCGTCTCCACGGAGTGGATCCCGCTCTGACCCGGGCCGCGCGCCGCGGCACGGGGCTCGGCAGAGGCCCCTTCCGGAGCTCCGTGGAGCCTCAGTGCTTCGGTGTTCCGACGCCCATGTCCGGGACGAACTGGGTCATGCACCCCATGGGGTCGTCCGCCGTGCCGCAGAGGACCGGCCAGCTGAGGAACGGCCCGTACTTGAGCTGCCGGTTGACCCTGGAGATGGGGCCGAACGCGCTGTCCGGGCCGTACTTGCTGCGCGTGCCGAACCTGTCGGTGAAGGGGACCTCCGCGCGGGTGTCGGCCCGGACCTCGCCCGCCCGGTCCGGCGCGGCCGCGTTCTCCGCCTGCCCGGAGGAGGGGGCCGCCTGCGTCTGCCCCTGCCTCGACGGAGCCTGCCCGCCTCGCTCCGGCCGCTCCGCGCGCCTCGACGCCGTCGGCCGTCCCAGCCGGCTGCGGTTCGTGGCCTCCCGCCCGGCGAACCGTCCCCGCCCCTTGCCCGCCGCCTCCTCGGAGGAGGACGCGTCCTCGCCCTGCGCCGGCGCGGCGGCCTGCCGCCCCGGTACGGCGTGCCGCCGCGCCGCGTCCCGCCGCTCGGCCGAGGCCCCGCCCCGCCGCTCGGAGAGGGTCTCACCCTGCCGTCCGGGGACCGCCCTGTCCTGCCGGAACCCGGCGTCGTCCCGTCGTGCGCCGGAGTCCCGCCGTACACCGGAGTCCCGCCGTACACCGGAGCCGCGGGCGCCGGGGTCGCGGGCGCTCGACCGCCGGACGCCGGGGCCGTGGACGCCGGGCGCCCGGACGCCGGTGACCGGATCCCCGGCAGTGGAGCCGGAGGCGAACCCGAAGGCGGACCCGGAGGTGTCCGCCTGGCAGACGCCCCCCGGCACGGCGAGGAGGGCGGTGCCCAGGGCGGCGAGCGAAAGCTTCGCCATTGTGCCCACCGAAGAACTCATAATTAGCCCTTTCCGGACATTTCATCCTATTAATGCGCCACACATCTTCTAAACCGCCGGTCACCAGATACCCGGTCACTTTCTGCGATAACGAGAAATAGTTAATCGTGGCATTTGATTTATGGATGGAGCCGGAAATTTACCGGTGGAATCAACGGCGATACCGCGCTGTGGCCGTCGCCCTCCGACGCCCAAGGCCGCGCAACGCGCCGGAAGCGGCCCGCCCAAGGCCGCACGGCACCACGGAGACGGCCCGTCCTTCGGCCTCCCCCTCGAAGGCGGCGTGCTTCAGCCCTTCAGCGCGGCGGGAAGCCGCTCCAGCAGGCCCTTCAGGTCGTTGGCGTGCTCCTCCTCCTGGGCGAGGAGGTCCTCGAAGACGCGGCGGGTCGTCACGTCTCGGTCGCCGAGCCACTGGACGATCTCGGTGTAGGAGGCGATGGCGACCCGCTCGGCCACCAGGTCCTCCTTGATCATCTCGACGAGGTCGAGGCTGTCGTCGTACTCGGCGTGCGAGCGCAGGGTCAGCGTCTCGGGGTTGAAGTCCGGTTCGCCGCCGAGCTGCGTGATGCGCTCGGCGAGGCGGTCGGCGTGCTCCTGCTCCTCCGCCGCGTGCTCCAGGAACTCCGCGGCCACCGGCTCCGCGTGGATCCCGGTGGCGGTGTAGTAGTGCCGCTTGTACCGGAGTACGCAGACCAGCTCCGTGGCCAGCGCCTCGTTGCACACCTGGATCACCCGCGGAAGGTCGGCGCCGTAGGCCGACGTGATCGGCCCCTTGTCGATCTCCTGGCGGGCCCGGGCGCGGATCTCCTTGATGTCGGTGAGAAATTCAGCCATGGGCTTCCTCTAACCGGTATCGCACCTTTCATTCGGATTTTTACTATTATCCGGGCGGCTCCTGACCCGGAACGGCGACCCCGCCCCGGCACCCGCGGCCCGGCATCCGAGCCGTGTTCCGGACACCGAAGCGACGGCCCGGACGTCCCGGGCGCCGGCCTCCGGCCCTCCCCGCGGGTTCCCCCGGCGGTGTCAGGACCGTTACCGGCGGGCCGGTTCGCCGTACGGCTCCCCGGGTAGTCGAACCCGACCATGGGAACAGCGACGGAAGTGCCGCAGACACGGAGCATGAGCGGTGAGGAACTGTCGGCCGACCACGCCTGGGTCACCCTGCGCAGGTACGGCCGCTGGCACCTCGTGCGCGACTCCTTCGCCAGGTTCAGGTACGGCGAGGGCATGACGAACTCACGGGCGCTGGCCTTCCAGGTCTGCCTGTCGATCATCCCCGGCGCCATCGCGCTGGTGGGCCTGAGCTCGGTGGTCAACCAGGAGCACCTCGGCCAGGTGCTGGAGCTCACCCTGAGCCGGATCGCACCCGGGGCCGGGGCGGACGCGGTCCGGGACGTGCTCGCCGACAGCCACCGGAAGGCCGGCCAGGCCGGGGGCACCCTGGCGCTGTGGCTCGGACTGGGCACCGCGCTGGTCTCGCTGACCAGCGCCATGGCCCAGGTGGAACGGGGCGCCAACCGCATCTACGGCGTGGAGCGCGACCGCCCGTTCTTCCGCAAGTACGGCAGGGCCCTGGTGATGGCGCTGACCGCGGGCGCCTTCATGACCGCGGGCTTCGTGGTGATGGTGGGCGGCGGCGCGATCGGCCGGGCGCTCGCCCAGGTCTACGGCTGGAGCGAGGCCGGGCTGGAGGCGTTCACGCTGGTGCGCTGGCCGGTGGGGTTCCTGCTGGCGGTCATGTCGGCCTCGGTGCTGTTCCGCGCCGCGCCGCGGCGCAGGCAGCCGGGCCACACCTGGCTCGCGTTCGGCGCGCTGGTCTCGATCGTCCTGTGGACCGCCCTGACGCTGCTGCTGGCGTTCTACGTCGAGGGCAGCGGCACCTTCGGCTCCACCTACGGCCCGCTCACCGCCGTCATGGCGCTGATGCTGTGGTCGTTCCTCAGCTCGATGGCGCTCTTCCTCGGGCTGGCCTTCGCCGCGCAGATGGAGGCGTGCCGGGCCGGGAACGCCCGGCCGACCGGGCCGGACCCCGGGCCCACGGCCGAGGAGGAGCGCGAGCCGCTGGTGGGCGCCGCCGGGACCGCCGTGGCGGACACCGTACGGCGGGTCACCGGGCTGCTGCGGGAGACCGTGGAGAGCGGGGCCCCGAAGAAGTCCGGGCGGCGCGCGTCCCGGGGATGAGACCCCGGACGCCCTCGGGCCGCACATGCCCCGGAGACGCCGGAGAACGGGACCCGGACCGCCCCGGACCGCGCCTCCCGGGGATGGGTCCACGGCTCAGCCGGGTCCCGCCGCGTCGTCCCCGCGCAGGAGCGACCACACCGTCTGAGGGGTGAGCGGGGTGGTGGCGACCCCGGCGGCGATCCCGGGCACGGCCGCCGCCACCGCGTTGCCGATCGCCGCGGGCGGGCCGATCGTGCCGGCCTCCCCCGCGCCCTTCATCCCGCCCGGCGTGATCGGCGAGGGCGTCTGGGTCAGGACGACCTCGATGTCCGGCACCTCCCGCGTCGTCGGCGGGAAGTAGTCGGCGGCCGGCTGCCCGTCGGCGGAGTACACGACCTCCTCGGTCAGCGCCATGCCGATCCCCTGGGCGATCGCGCCGCGCAGCTGGCCCTCGACGATCGCCGGGTTGACCAGCGTCCCGGAGTCGCCGACCGCCCAGTACCCCTCGACCTCGATCTCGCCGGTCTCCACGTCGACGGCCACCGCCGCCGCGTGCGCCCCGTAGGCGTAGGTGTAGTCGGCCGGGTCGTGGGTGACGCGCTCCTCCAGCCCCGGCGGCACGCCCTCGGGCAGGTCCCAGCCGCGCCACGCCGACAGGGCGATCTCCCGCAGGGTCAGGCGCGAGGCCGGGTCGCCCTTCACCCGGACGGCCCCGTCGGCGATCTCCAGGTCCTCGCCGGAGACCTCCAGCCGGTGGGCGGCGATGGCGACGATCCGGTCGCGCAGCAGCCGGGCGGCGCGGTTCAGGGCGCCGCCGCCGACCACCAGGGAGCGGCTGGCGATGGAGCCGATCGAGGAGTACGGCGTGGCCGCGGTGTCGCCGAGGACCACCTGGACCCGGTCCAGCGGCACGCCCACGCCGTCCGCGGCGAGCTGGGCCAGCGTCGTCTCGATGCCCTGCCCCATCCCCGCCACCCCGGCGTGCACGACGAGGGAGGCGTCGGGCTCCATCCGCACGATCGCGGTCTCGAACCCGCCCGCGGCCTGACCCGCCGCCTTGAGCCCCATGGACGGCCCCATGCCGGTGGCCTCCACGTGGCAGGAGAACCCGACGCCGCGCCTGCGCCCGTCGCGCGGCGACCCGACGCGCGCCAGCTCCCGCACCCGGCGCAGGGCGGCGGGGTAGTCGCCGCTGTCGTAGGTCTGCCAGGTGCGGGTGGCGGCGGGCAGCTCGCCGGGGCCGATCATGTTGCGCAGCCGCAGCTCGACGGGGTCCTCGCCCAGCAGCCGGGCCGCCTCGTCCACCAGCCGCTCCCTGGTCCAGGTCGCCTCGGGCTGGCCGAAGCCCCGGTAGGAGCCGGTCGGCGTGGTGGTGGTGACGGCGGCCCGCACCCTCGCGCCGGCCCGCTCGAACCGGTAGGGGCCGGGCAGCATGATGGCGGTCACGGCGAGCGGGCTGATCCCGACGTTCGACGGGTGGGCTCCCAGGTCGCCGAGGATGTCGCAGTGCAGGGCGACGAACCGGCCGTCCGCGGTGAACGCGAGGCGTCCCCGGTGGACGGCGTCGCGGGCCGGCAGGGTGGCGGACAGGTGCTCGGCACGCGTCTCCGACCACCGCACCGGGCGGCCGATCCGCAGGGCGGCCAGGCAGACGAGCGCCTCGTCGGGGTAGAGGTGCTCCTTGCCGCCGAACCCTCCCCCGACGTCGCAGCCGATCACCCGCACCGCGTTGAGGGGCAGTCCCAGGGCCTCTGCCGCGTGGTCGCGCACGTGGTGCGGGGCCTGCGTCGCGGCCCAGACCGTGAGCGTGCCGTCGGAGAAGCCGGCCACGATCCCACGCGGCTCGACCGGGCTCGGCGCGGCCCGGCCCAGGCGGAACGTCATCTCCACGACGTGGTCGGCGGCGGCGATCGCCTCCTCGCAGTCGGGGTCGCCGACCTCGAAATCGGTCACCACGTTGGTGCCCCAGCCGGGGTACAGCAGCGGGGCGCCGTCACGGGCGGCGTTCTCCACGCCGACCACGGCGGGCAGTTCCTCGAAGGTGAGGCGGATCAGGTCGGCGGCGTCCCCGGCCGCCTCCGGGGTCCGCGCCACGACGGCGGCGAGCGGCTGCCCGGCGTAGCGGATCTCCTCGTCCAGTACCGGGTAGGAGGACTCGCGCTGCCCCGGAGCGACCGTCACGCACGGCAGTCGCGCGCCCGCCGCGTCGGCGGGGACGATGACGTCGAGCACCCCCGCGGCGGAGCGGGCGGCTCCGGTGTCGCACCTGGTGAGCCGCCCGTGCGCGACGGGGCTGCGCACGATCACCGCGTGGGCGGCGTCCGGCGGACCGACGCCGCCGACGTACCTTCCGCGCCCGGTGAGCAGCCGCCCGTCCTCGCGGCGGGGGGCCCGCGCTCCGACGTAGGGATGACGATCGGTCATGGACCCGATTCTGCGCGCCGCCCGCCCCCTCGCCAAGACCGCCCTGCCGTACGGCGGCGCGTTCACCCTTCGGCGGCGGGACGTCCGGCGGTCAGCCGGCGGGACTGTCGGTCTGGCGGCCCACCTGCGTGGCCAGCTTCTCCAGGCTCTCGTCGAGGGCGCGGTCGATCTCCCCGGCGGGCGGGGCGTGCTCCTCGTCGAAGAACGACAGGTGGATGGTCACCTCGCTCCCCCCGGCACCGCTGTCGGCGACCTGGAGCCAGCCACTGTAGCTGGCGTCGTCGCGGGTGCCCCACTCCAGCCGGAGCTGCTCCGGGACGGCCCGGAACAGGCCCCGGGAGTCCTGCCCGGTGTCGTCCTCGTGGACCGTCACGGCCGGCGGCTCCTCAGCACGCACGTGCAGCTCGCGCGGCAGCCAGTCGTCGAGCCGGTCCAGGTCGCTCACCTGGTCGAACACGATCTCCGAGGTCGCGGGCATGGTGCGGGAACGCTCGTACTCACTCATCGCAATCGTCACTCCCTGTCACGGAAACATCGAACGGCCCTTACCCGTCGGCGGCCCGTCCATCCCTGGACCGCCCCTCCCCCGCGGTCTCCGTCCCAGGGGTCTCCGGGCCGCGCCGCCCGTCCGGGGCATGGCGCGCCGTGGGCGCCGGATCCCCGGGGTGGCGATCGGGAGCGGATACCGCGATCATGGGCCTTTCCGACGGCGCAGACGGCGAGGTTGACGATGACGGCGGAGCAGGCACCCCCCGGAGTGAATCCGCAGATCCCGAACGCGGCCCGGATGTACGACTACTTCCTCGGCGGGAAGGACAACTTCCAGGCCGACCGGGAACTCGCCGAGCTGGTCCTCTCGGTGCTGCCCGAGACCAGGCAGGGCACCAGGGAGAACCGGCTGCTGATCGGCCGGATCGTGGAGTACCTCGCCAAGCGGGGGATCACCCAGTTCCTCGACCTCGGCTCGGGGTTGCCGGCCCAGCAGAACGTGCACGAGGTGGCCCTGCGGTTCGCCCCGGACGCCCGGGTCGCCTACGTCGACAGCGACCCGGTGGTCTGCGCGCACGGCAATGCCCTGCTGGCCAAACACGACAACGTGATCATGGCGCGGGCGGACGCGACCGACCCGCGGAGCGTCCTCGCCGACCCGCGGATACGGAGGCTCATCGACTTCGACCGGCCGGTCGCGGTCCTGATGATGTTCTTCCTGCACCTGGTCCCCGAGGAGGCCGGCCCCCAGGGGTTCGTCGCGGCCTACCGCGACGCGCTGCCGTCCGGCGGTCACCTGGCGATCTCGCATGTCGCCGGGGACGCCGCCCCCGAACGCACCGCCCAGGTCGCCGAGCTGTACCGGCGGTCGAACGCGGCGTTCGTCCCCCGGTCGCGCGAGGAGGTCGCCCGGTTCTTCGGTGACTTCGAACTGGTCCCGCCCGGCCTGGCCGACGGCGTCAACGCGGTGGGCGTGTGGCCGTTCTCCGATCCGGACGTGCCGCCGTCGGCCTACGCCGACATGGCGGGCCTGGCGTACGTGGGCATCGGCCGCAAGCCCTGACGCACCCGGAACGCGTCCGGAATCGCGCCCGGAACGCGTTCTGAACTCGGGGGCGCGGGGCGTGTAACGGACGGCGCGGTCGCGGAACGGTACAGGTGCGGGCGGTACGGGCGGAGCCGGCGGGGCCTCGCCGGCTCCGTACCGGTCCCCGCGGCACCGGCGGGCGTCGTCCTCCGGCCGCGCCCGGCAGGTGTCGGCTCCGCCGGGGACGGGAATCCTCCTGTCCGGGTCGTTCGCTCTCTTCGGAAGAACGCCTCGGACGCCGGAGCGGGAGGAGAGGGTCGTGGAGTCCTTCGCGGACGGCGGGCTGCCTCCCGACGACGTGATGGTGGCGGCGCTGCGGGCCGGGGACGAGGCGATGTTCGCGGCGCTGCTGGACACCTGGTCACGCGGGATGCTGTGGCTGGCCCGCTCGCACGTGTCCACCAACGACTCGGCGCAGGAGGTCGTCCAGGACACCTGGCTGGCGGTCATCCGGGGCATCGACGCCTTCGAGGGCCGCTCGTCGGTCAAGACGTGGGTCTACCGGATCCTGGTCAACACGGCCAGGAAGCGCGGCGTCCGGGAGAACCGCGTGGTCCCGTGGAGCAGCGCGTTCGAGCACGAGAGCCCGACCGTCGAGCACGCGCGCTTCCAGGGCGCCGACGACCCCTTCCCCGGTTTCTGGAAGGAGGCCCCGGCTGCCTGGCCCACCCCCGAGGGCGAGGCCCTGGCCGCCGAGGTGCGCGGCCTGATCGGCAAGGCCCTGGCGGAGCTGCCTCCCCGGCAGCGGGTCGTGATCACCCTTCGCGACGTCGAGGGGTGCACCTCCGAGGAGGTGTGCGAGATCCTGGGGATCTCCCCCGCCAACCAGCGGGTCCTGTTGCACCGCGCCCGGGCGGCCGTGCGCGGGCGGCTGGAGGAGTATTTCGAGACGGCGGGACGGTCGGCGTAGTGAAAACGGTTCAGGTTCGAGACGGTGAGGCGGTCGGCGCTGTGAAGCGGTTCAGCTGCGACGAGGTGGTGGAACTCGTCACCGCCTACCTGGAGGGCGAGCTCGACGAGACCACTCGGAGCCTGTTCTCCGAGCACCTGTCCGGGTGCGAGGGCTGCACGCGCTACCTCGGCCAGATCCGCGCCACCGTGGGCGTCCTGGGCTCCCTCGGCGCCTCCGGTCCCGGCTCCGAGCCGCCCCGCGCGCCGTCCGACGGGCTTCCGGAGAGCACGCGCGAGCGGCTGCTGGCGGCCTTCCGCGAGCACCGGCGCCCCTGACTCCACGAACACCGGTGGATCCTCCGCGAGCGACGGCGTTCTGAGATTTTCCGCGTTCCCGGTGTAACGTCCGCGCCCCTGCCGGGTCTGTAGTCCCGTACCCGTCAGGCGGGAGGGGCGGCCGATGAACGGTGTGGTGACCGGGGAGACCCCGATCCGGGACGCCGCGGAGGTGGAGGACTTCGCGCGCCGATGCTTCGGCGCCGGCCCCGGCGACCGGCTGGGGATAGAGCTGGAGTTCCTGGTCTTCGACCTCCGGGACCCCGTACGCCAGGTCCCCCTGGACAGGGTCGCCGCCGCGTTGCCGCCGATGCCCGGCGGGAGCAGGGTGACGTTCGAGCCGGGCGGGCAGCTGGAGCTCTCCGGACCGGCGGGCCCGCTGCCGGAGGCCGTCGCCCGGGTGGCCGCGGACGTCGACGCGGCGCGCGGGGCGCTGCGGGAGGCCGGCCTGGTGCTGGCCGGGGCGGGCCTCGACCCGGTACGGCCCGCCCGGCGGCAGCTCCGCCTGCCCCGCTACGACGCGATGGCCGCGTTCTTCGGCTCGCCGTACGGGCCGCTGATGATGTGCTCGACGGCGTCGGTCCAGGTGAATGTGGACCTGGGCGAGCGGCCGGGGGAGCGCTGGCAGCGGGCGCACCTGCTGGGGCCGGTCCTGACGGCGTCCTTCGCCAACTCGCCGCTGCTGGAGGGCGGGCCGTGCGGGTGGATGTCGGGCCGCCAGGTGGTGTGGGAGCGCCTCGACCCGACGCGGACGGCACCCGTCCCCTGGCGGGGGGATCCGGTGGCGGCGTGGCGGGACTACCTCCTCGACGCCCGGGTCATGCTCGTCCGCGAGGAAGCCGGGGAAGGCGGGGAACGCGGGGACGGCGCGGAGGGCGGGGACGGCGGGCGGTGCCGCCCGGTCCACGACGGGTCGTCCCTGCGCGACTGGCTGGCCGCGGCCCCCGCCGTCCACGCCCGCCCGCCACTGGTCGCCCAGCCCCGTCCCGCGCCCGGGTCGCCGGGCCCGGCGCGTGACCTGCCCGCGCGCCCGCCCACCCTGGCGGACCTGGCCTACCACGCCACCACGGTCTTCCCCCCGGTCAGGCCGCGCGGCTGGCTGGAGATCCGCTACCTCGACGCGCAGCACCCGGCGTGGTGGCCGGTGTGCGCAGCGGTGACCCACGCGCTCGTGACGGACGACCGGGCGGCCGGCGCGGCGCTGGCCGCGGTGGAGCCGTACGCGGCGAGCTGGGCGCGGGCTGCGCGGCACGGCCTGGCGGACCCGGGGCTGCGCGCGGCGGCCGACGCCTGCTTCCGGGCCGCCCTCGGCGCGCTGCCCCGGCTGGGCGCGCCGCCCGCGCTGGTCCGCAGGACGGAGGCGTTCGCCGACCGGTACGTGACGCCCGGCAGGTCTCCGGCCGCCGACCTGCTCGACCTGTTCGGGGCGGCCGGTACGGCGGGCCGGGCGGTGGAGCCGGAGCGGCGCCTGGCGGCCTGGCTGGCCGGCCAGGAGGGGTAGGCGCGCGCACGGCATGACGGCCGGAGCCACGAGCGCGCACGGGCGGCGAAGGCCGCCGTACGGGCGGCCACGCGGCACGGACGGCGAGGAGGACGCGGAGTGACGAAGGGAATGAGCGGGTTGAGCGAGATGATCGTCGACGGGACCGGCGCGGACCGCCTCAAGGAGCGGATCGCCGCCGAGCTGATCGCGGTGCGGGGCCGGTCGCTGGCCTACACCGACGCCGAGGACGACCTCCTGGTGCGGCAGCACTCGCCGCTGATGTCGCCGCTGGTGTGGGACCTGGCGCACGTCGGCAACTACGAGGAGCTGTGGGTGCTGCGCGAGGCCGGCGGGATCACCCCGCTGCGGCCGGAGATCGACGACCTGTACGACGCGTTCAGGCATCCGCGCCGGGACCGGCCGTCCCTGCCGATCCTGGGGCCGGCCGAGGCGCGCCGCTACATCGAGGGCGTGCGCGGCCGGGTGCTGGACGTCCTGGACGGCTTCGACCCGCACGACCCCGACCCGCTGCGCCGCGACGGCTTCGTCTTCGGCCTGGTCATCCAGCACGAGCACCAGCACGACGAGACGATGCTCGCCACCCTCCAGCTCTCCGGCGAGCCGGGCCTGGTGCGCGACGCCGAGCTGCCGCCCGGCCGCGCCGGCGGGCCGCAGGAGGTGTTCGTGCCCGCGGGCCCCTTCCTGATGGGCACCTCCACGCTGCCGTGGGCCTACGACAACGAGCGGCCCGCCCACCCGGTGGACCTGCCCGCCTACTGGATCGACCGGTTCCCCGTCGGCAACGCCGCCTACGCCGCGTTCGTCGAGGACGGCGGCTACGACGACCCCCGGTGGTGGAGCGAGGAGGGCGTGCGCTGGCTGCGGGAGAGCCGGGCCCGCGCGCCGCTGTTCTGGGTCCGGGACGGCGGCGCCTGGTGGCGTACCCGCTTCGGCCGGACCGAGCCGGTCCCCATGGACGAGCCGGTGCAGCACGTGTGCTGGTACGAGGCCGAGGCGTACGCCCGCTGGGCCGGCAGGAGGCTGCCCACCGAGGCCGAGTGGGAGAAGGCGTGCGGGTGGGACCCGGCGGCCGGGCGGGCGCGGACCTACCCGTGGGGCGACGACGATCCGGGGCCCGGCCGGGCGAACCTGGGGCACCGGGCGGCGCGACCGGCGCCGCTGGGGGCCTACCCCGCGGGGGCGAGCGCGTACGGCGCCGAGCAGATGGTCGGGGACGTGTGGGAGTGGACCGCCTCGCACTTCCTGCCCTACCCGGGTTTCCGCAGCTTCCCCTACCGGGAGTACAGCGAGGTCTTCTTCGGTCCCGGCCACCGGGTGCTGCGCGGCGGCTCCTGGGCGGCCGACCCGGCGGCGGTCCGCACCACGTTCCGCAACTGGGATCTGCCGATCCGGCGGCAGATCTTCTCCGGGTTCCGCTGCGCCCGGTCGGCGTCCCCCGAGGAGTCCTGACATGGCTGCGCGAGTCCCCGGGGCGTCCCCGCCGCGAAGGAGTACTTACATGCCGGATATTTCGGCATACGTCCGCGGAGCGGGCCCGACCCGCCGGCCCACGGCCCTGGAGGACGCCTGATGTGCCGGCACGCGGCCTGGCTGGGCGCCCCCCGGTCCCTGGCCTCGCTGATCCACGAGCCGGAGCACGGGCTGCTCCGGCAGTCCTACGCGCCCCGCATGCAACGCCACGGCCGGGTCAACGCCGACGGCTTCGGAATGGGCTGGTACGACGGGTCCCTTCCCGAACCGGTCCGCTACCGCCGCGCCGTCCCGATGTGGACCGACGCCAACCTGCCCGCCCTGGCCCGGGCCGCCCGTTCGGGGTGCCTGCTGGCCGCGGTGCGCACGGCCACCGTGGGCATGCCGATCGAGGAGACCGCGACCGCGCCCTTCACCGACGGGCGGTGGCTGCTCAGCCACAACGGCCGCGTCGCCCGGGACGCCCTGCGGGACCTGGCCGACGACGCGCCGAGCTCCTGCGACTCCGCCTGGGTGGCCGCGGCGGTGTTCACCCGGAGGCGGGAGGGCCGGCCGCTCGGCGAGTCCCTCGCGGAGGTCGTCGTCCACGCCGGGGCCAAGGACCCCGGGGCCCGCCTGAACCTGCTGGCCTGCGACGGCGCCGTACTCGCCGCGACCACCTGGGGGGACACGCTCTTCCTGCGCACGGATCCGCCCGGCCCGGACCTCGCCGCCCCGGACTCGCCGCGGGCCCCCTCTCTCCCGGGTTCCCCGCGCGCCGGAGAGGGCTCCCCGCACGCCGGAGGGGGCGTGCTCGTGGCGAGCGAGCCGCTGGACGACCGCCCCGGCTGGCGGGCCGTGCCGGACCGGCACCTCCTCCTCGTCTCCGCCGGCGGCGTGGAACTCCAGCCGCTGTGACCGGCGTCCGGTACGGCCGGCACACCGGCCGGCCGCCGTAGCCGCGTCCCGGAGACCCGGCCGCCGTAGCCGCGTCCCGGAGACCCGGCCCCCGGCCCCGGACCCGGACCCCGAAGCCCGGAAACCCGGAACCCGACGACCGCCACCCCGTCCACCGAACCAGGGAGGTTCCCGTGACAGTCACCCGGCACGCCGTGGAGCTGATCGACCATCTCGACCGCGGCTACCTGCGCCAGTCCCTCGAGCACGACGTCCGCACCGGCCTGACGGCCTCGGCCAAGTGGCTGCCGCCCAAGTGGTTCTACGACGCGGCGGGCAGCGAGCTGTTCTCGCGCATCACCCGGCTGCCGGAGTACTACCCCACGCGCCGGGAGCTGGCCATCCTGCGTGGGCACGCCGACGAGATCGCCCGGCTGAGCGGGGCCGACACGCTGGTCGAGCTGGGCTCGGGCACCAGTGAGAAGACGGTCCTGCTGCTGGACGCCATGGAGCGGGCGGGCGCGCTGCGCGCCTACACGCCGGTGGACGTGGACGCCGTCACGCTGGGCGACGCCGCGCGCCGGCTCGCCACCCGCTACCCGGGGGTGACGGTGCGGCCGGTGCGCGCCGACTTCGAGCGGCACCTGGCGCTGCTGCCCAGGGCCGGGCGGCGGATGACGGCCTTCCTCGGCGGCACGATCGGCAACCTCGACCCGGTGGCGCGCGAGGCGTTCCTCACCGGGCTGCGCGCCACGCTGGCGCCGGGCGACACCCTGCTGCTCGGGGCCGACCTGGTCAAGGACGCCGGGAGGCTGGTGCGCGCCTACGACGACGCGGCCGGGGTGACGGCCGCCTTCAACCGCAACGTGCTGCACGTGCTCAACCGGGAGCTGGGGGCGGACTTCGACCCGGAGGCGTTCGCCCACGTCGCCCTCTACGACGCGCGCAACGACTGGATCGAGATGCGGCTGCGCGCGACCCGCGACATGCTGGTGCGGGTCGGCGACCTCGGCCTGTCGGTCCCCTTCACCGCGGGTGAGGAGACCCGCACCGAGATCAGCGCCAAGTTCCGCCCGGACGGCCTGCGCCGGGAGCTGTCCCGGGCCGGGTTCACGGTGACCCGCTTCCTGACCGACCCGGACGGGGACTTCGCCCTGGTGCTGGCCGGGGTCTGAGCCCCACGGCCGTACCGTCCCAGGCCTCGGGCCGTGCCGGCCTGAGCCTCATGACCGTACCGGCCCGAGCCTCACGGCCGTACCGGCCCGAGGCCGCGCGGCCGTACCGGCCGGGGCGGGTCTCGGCCGTCCCCCCGGAGCGGGGAGGCGGCTGGACACATCACCGCCCCGGCGTCCCCCGCCGGGCGAAACGTCCAGGGTGGGTTGCGTGAGCCCGGCGGAGCGGCACGATGCTGAGACGTGAACGACAGCGATCTCCTCAATCTCGACGGCCGCAGGTTCGTCATGGTCAGCTCGACGGCGAGCGAGGTGGACCCGGCCGGGCCCACCGAGTTCTCCTACCGGGAGTCCGGTGGGGTCATCTGGGGCGACTACACCGGTGACACGGTGGTCCACGGGCGGTTCGTCGGCACCCGGGACGGCGACCGGATCGAAATCTCCTACGTCCACCTGCTCAAGAGCGGGGAACGCGCCGGCGGGCGCAGCGGCAGCCGCATCGAGCCCCGCGAGGGCGGCCGCCTGCGCCTGGTGGAGGAGTTCACGTTCGCCGGGGAGGACACGGTGCACGTGAGCGTGTGCGACGAGGTCGTCTGACCGGTCAGCCGTCCTGCTGGAGCCGGCCGCGGCCCTCGGCCGCGCCCACGAAGCGCATCTTGCCCAGCGGCACCTCGCTTCCCGGACCCGCGGCGCTCCCGGAACCCGCGGAGACCCCGGAGCCCGCGGGCCCGGCCGGCTCCGGGGCCGCGCGGCGGGGGACGGCCCGCCCGCCCGCCCGGTCCCCCGGCAGCACATAGGGCCGCCTGATCACCTCGTCCAGGATGAAGACCGTCTCGGTCGCCTTGACCGCCGGGATGCCCGCCAGCCGTTCGGTCACCATGGCGTGCACGGCGGCGACGTCGGCCATCCGCACCTGGATCATGGCGTCGTGCTGGCCGGTGGTGATCGCGCAGTACTCCACCTCGGGCATCGCCGCGAGCTCGGCGCGGAACTGGCGCCACATCTGCTGCCGGACGGTCACGAAGATCAGCGCGGTGATGCCCAGCCCCGTGCGGACGTGGTCGATCTCGGCGGTGAACCGTCTGATCGCGCCGTCGGCGCGCAGCGCCTCGAACCGGGTGTAGGCGTTCGCCCGCGAGATGCCGACGCGCTCGGCGAGGGCCGCGACGGAGATCCTGCCGTTCTCCCGCAGCACCTCGAGGATCTTCAGGTGCGTGGCGTCGAGCTCCAGGCCGATGCCGATCCGTCCAGACTGGGCGCCTCCGCGAGCCGGATTGCTTGATGTTTCGGTCATGCCCATACCTCTCGGCCGAGATTCGTCTCGGCTTTCCGCCTCGTGCTGGACTTTCTGCCGGACAATACTGGACGATCGGCGACTAAACGTCCATATGGACCAATTTCGGAGGACATAAAATGGCGACCCGTTCTCGGCGCCCGGGGGCGAAGGCGGCCCTGCTGCCGGTGCTGCTCACCGGCGCCCTCGCCCTCGCCGCCTGCTCAGGCGGCGGCTCGTCTTCGGCCCCCGCGTCGGGAGGCGGCGGAGGCGCCGGTTCCAGGACGCTGGTGATCGACACCTCCTTCGACCTGAAGACGGCCGACCCCGGGCGCACCTACGAGCCCACCGGCCTGATCGTCGGCAAGGCGGCCTACGAGACCCTGCTCACCTTCGAGGGCTCCGACGTCACCAAGCCGGTGCCGGCCCTCGCGGAGTCGTTCGAACTGTCCGACGACGGCAGGACGCTCACCCTGAAGCTCCGCAAGGACGCCACGTTCGCCGACGGGTCCCCGGTGACCGCCGACGACGTCGTCTTCTCCCTGGACCGGGTGCGCGACATGAAGGGCACGCCGTCCTTCCTGCTCGACGGCGTCGAGGTCGCCAAGACCGACGACACGACGATCACCCTGACCTCGGAGAAGGCCAACCCGGCGCTGCCGTACATCCTGCCCAACCCCGCGCTGGGCATCCTCAACTCCAAGGTCGCCAAGGAGCACGGCGCCACCGCCGACCCGGGCGACAAGGCCGAGCAGTACCTCAACTCCGCGTCGGCGGGCTCCGGGCCGTACACCATCGAGTCGTTCAACGTCAGCAGCCAGGTGGTGCTGCGGGCCAACGCGAAGTACTGGGGCCAGGCCAAGCCGGTCTACGACAAGGTCGTGATCCGCAACGTCGAGGCGGCGACCCAGAAGCTCAACATCTCCCGCGGCGACAGCCAGGTGGCGCTGAACCTCTCCGGCGACCAGGTCGCCGGCATCACCGGCGACCTGCAGGTCACGAGGACGGCGTCGGCCAACGTCATCTTCCTGCTGGCCAACCGGGACCCCGCGGTCAGCAAGGTCACCTCCGACCCCAAGTTCGCCGAGGCCGTCCGCAAGGGCGTCGACTACGCGGGCCTGCTGGAGCTGGCCGGCGAGGGCTCGGTGCAGGCGCCCGGCGTCATCCCGTCGATGCTGCTCGGCGCGCTCCCGCCGGAGGCCGCCGCCGGCCGCGACGTGGAGGGCGCCAAGGCCGCCCTGAAGGAGAGCGGCCTGGCGAACCCGACGGTCAAGCTGGAGTACCCCAGCGAGCTGACCGTCAACGGCCTGTCCTTCCAGCCCTTCGCCGAGCGGATCCAGGCCAACCTCAAGGAGGTCGGCATCACGGTGGACCTGGCCCCCGCGCCGGTCACCACCGCCCTGGACAACTACCGCAACGGCAAGGAGGAGCTGGGCCTGTGGTACTGGGGCCCCGACTACCCCGACCCCAGCGACTACCTGTCGTTCCTGCCCGGCAAGCTGGTGGGCCTGCGGGCCGGATGGAAGGCGGGCGCCGACAAGGAGCTGGAGGCGGCGGGCGAGAAGGCCGCCGCCGCGACCGGCGACGACGCGCGCAAGCAGGCGTACTCCGACGTCCAGACGAAGCTGAACGCCTCCGGCCCGTTCATCCCGCTCATCCAGCCCGGTCAGAACATCGTGACGGCCGCCTCCGTCACCGGCCTGAAGTTCAACCCGGTGTGGACCGTCGACGTCGCCGGTCTCGGCGTCAAGTAGGGACCGTCAGTGCCGATCAAGCGTCCACCGGCGGCGGGCGACCGTCCGAGGGCGGCCCGGCGGGAGCCGGGCCGCCGCGGCGCCCGTAGCCCGCTGGCCCGCTTCCTGGTCCGCAGGGTGCTCACCGCGCTGCTGCTGGCGGTGGGCATCACGCTGGTCACCTTCGTGCTGACCAACCTGGTCCCCGGCGATCCCGTCGCGGCCAACCTCGGCCAGCGCGCCCTGGGCGACCCGGCGATCGTCGCCCAGTGGCGGGCCGAGCACGGGCTGGACAAGCCTCTCCCCGAGCAGTATCTGCTGCATCTCCAGGGGGTCGTCCAGGGCGATCTCGGGACGAGCCAGCAGAGCCACCGCCCGGTCATGGACGACCTGGCCGAGTCGGTGCCGGCCACGCTGGAGCTGGCCGGCGCCGCGATCCTGATCTCCATCGTCGTGGGCGTGGCGTTCGGCGTCGTCGCGGCGCTGCGCCGCGACCGGTTCTCCGACCACCTGCTGCGCGTCCTCAGCCTGTTCGGCATCTCGGTGCCCACGTTCTGGCTGGCGCTGACGGCGTTCTACGTCCTCTTCTACCGGCTGCGGATCGCCCCCGGCAGCGGCCGCATCGACCCGGGCCTGACCCCGCCGCCGCACGTCACCGGCCTCTACACCCTCGACGCCGCTCTGGCGGGCCAGTGGGACGTGTTCTCCTCTGCCGTCGGTCACCTCGCCACCCCGGCGCTGGTGCTCGCCCTGTACACGATCGGCCTGCTGACCCGGTTCACCCGGTCGGCCGTGCTGGAGGTGCTGGGCCAGGACCACGTGCGCGCCGGGCGGGCCAAGGGCCTGCCGCCGCGGGTGATCCTGTTCCGCTACGTGCTGCGCCCGGCGCTGGTGCCGGTCATCACGGTCGCGGGCCTGGCCTTCGGCAGCCTGCTGTCAGGCACCGTCCTGGTCGAGGCGATCTTCGCCTGGCCAGGCGTGGGGCAGTACGCCTACAAGAGCGCGACCACCCTGGACCTGCCCGCCGTGATGGGTGTCGGCCTGGTCGTGGGCGGGGTCTACCTCGTCATCAACCTGATCGTCGACGTCCTGTACGGCGTCATCGACCCCCGAGTGAGACTGTCGTGACCCCTTCCCTCTCCGGCGCCGTCTCCAGCGCCGTCCCCGGCGTCGCTCTCGACGGCCGGGGCGCCCCGCGGAGGCCGCGGTGAAGCTCCCCCGCGCGTGGCGGCAGCCGCTGGCGATCACCGGCGGGATCGTCGCGCTCGCCTGGTTCGTGATCGCGCTGTCCGCTCCGCTGCTGGCCCCGCACGACCCGCTCGCCCAGGAGCTGCCGCGGCTGGCGCCGCCGGGCCCCGGCCACTGGTTCGGCACCGACCAGCTCGGCCGCGACATCCTCAGCAGGGTCATGTACGGCGCGCGGCTGTCGATCCCCCTGACGCTGCTGCTGGTCGCGCTGTCGGTGCTGGTGGGCGGCCTCCTCGGCGCCGTTTCCGGATATTTCGGTAAATGGGTGGATGAGACGATCATGCGGTTCGCCGACCTCGTCTTCGCCTTCCCCACCGTCATCCTGGCCATGGTCGTCGCCGCCGCGCTCGGCGCGAGCCTCACCAACGCCGTGCTGGCCGTCCTCGTCGTCGCCTGGCCCGCCTACGCCCGCGTCACCCGCGGCCTGGTCCTGGGCGTACGGCAGCGCGAGTTCGTGCTGAGCGGGCGGCTGCTGGGATTCTCCGCCTGGCGCTCCCTGCGCGTGGACGTGCTGCCGAACGTCACCGGGCCGATCCTGGTGCTGGCGACCCTGGACATCGGCACCGCGCTGCTCCTGCTGTCCGGCCTGTCCTTCCTCGGGCTCGGAGCGAAGCCGCCGTCCCCCGAGTGGGGCGCCATGGTCGCCTCCGGCGTGGAGGTCTTCGACAGCTGGTGGGTGGCGGCCTTCCCCGGCCTGGCCATCCTGACCGTGGTGCTCGCCTTCAACTTCCTGGGCGACACGCTGCGCGACGCCCTCGACCCGCGGACCGCCCGGGCCATCAAGGAGCGTGCGCTGTGACCCTCGCGATCTCCGACCTGAAGGTGACCCTCGGCGGCGGGGAGATCCTGCGCGGCGTCGACCTCGAACTGCGCGCCGGCCGGGTGCACGGGCTGGCCGGCGAGAGCGGCTCGGGCAAGACGATGACGGGACTGGCCGTCCTCGGCCTGCTCCCGCACGGGGCCCGGGTGAGCGGCCGGATCGCCCTGGGCGAGCGCGACCTGCTCGCCATGACCCCCCGGCAGCTCAACGCGGTGCGCGGCGGCGAGGTCGCCATGGTCTTCCAGGACCCGGCGACCAGCCTGCACCCGATGCTCACGATCGGCCGCCAGCTCACCGAGCACATGCGCCACCACCTGCGCCTGGATCGGCGGCAGGCGCGGGCCAGGGCCGCCGACCTGCTGCGCCAGGTGCGCATCCCGGGCGTGGAGGAGGCCCTCGGCCGTTACCCGCACCAGTTCTCCGGGGGCATGCGCCAGCGCATCGCGATCGCGGTCGCGCTGGCCTGCTCGCCGAAGGTGCTCATCGCCGACGAGCCGACGACCGCGCTCGACGTGACCGTCCAGGCCGGGATCCTGCGGCTGCTGCGCGGCCTGTGCGACGACCTGGACCTGGCCGTGCTGCTCGTCACCCACGACCTCGGCGTGATGTCCGCGGTCGCCGACGAGGTGAGCGTGATGCGGGACGGCGTGGTCGTGGAGACCGGCCCGCGCGCGCAGGTGCTGCGCGACCCGGCCCACCCCTACACCCGCGCCCTGCTGGACTCGCTACCCGGGGAGACCTCATGACGCTGCTGAGCGTGAACGACCTCGTCGTCGAGCACCGCACCCCCGGCCGCCCCGTGGTGCGCGCCGTGGCGGGGGCCGGCCTGACCGTCGAGGCGGGCGAGGTCGTCGGCCTCGTCGGGGAGTCGGGATGCGGCAAGTCGACGCTGGCCCGCGCGGTGTGCGGGCTGGCCCCGGTGACCGAGGGGACGATCTCCTTCGACGGCCGTACGGTGACCCCGCTGGGCCTGCGCCGCAGGGACCGGTCGCTGACCGGGATCCAGATGGTCTTCCAGGACCCCTACTCCTCACTGAACCCGCGGCGGCGGGTGGGCGCGCAGATCGCCGACGGGCTGCGGGCGGCGGGCGACACCGCGACCACGCCCACCGACATGCTGGAGCGGGTGGGGCTGCCCGGCGACGTCGCCGGCCGTCACCCGCACGAGTTCTCCGGCGGGCAGCGGCAGCGGATCGCGATCGCCCGGGCGCTCGCCGCCCGGCCGTCGCTGCTGATCGGCGACGAGCCCATCTCGGCGCTCGACGCCTCCGCCCAGGCGCAGGTGGCCACGCTCATGCGGGACCTCGCGGTCTCCGCGGGCGCGGGGCTGCTGTTCATCAGCCACGACCTGTCGGTGGTGCGGCTGATCGCCGACCGGATCGCGGTGATGTACCTCGGGAAGATCGTGGAGGTGGGCCGGACCGCGGAGGTCTGGCGCGACCCCCGCCACCCCTACACCCGGGCGCTGCTGGGCGCGGTCCCGGCGCCCGACGGCGCGGGGGTGCTGCCCGCGGAGCTGCCCGGGGACGTGCCGGACCCGGCCGACCCTCCGTCCGGCTGCCGGTTCCACCCGCGCTGCCCGGTCGCGATGGACGTCTGCCGGGAACGCGAACCGGCGTTCGGCCCGGTCGCCTGCTGGCTGCACGAACCCCGATGATCGATGAGGTGCGCCGCCGGATGGCCGAGGAGGGGATCGACGCCCTGGTGCTGCGCTCCTCCCCCGACTTCCGCTATCTGGGCGGCCGGGACGACGGCCACGACGGGTACCTCGTCCTGACCGGCGAGGGCCCGCCCGCCGCCGCGGCCGGCCCGCGGGAGGCGGCGGCGCTCGTCCCGGCCGCCGCCCGCCGCATCGGGGTGGACCCCGAGATGCGGGCCCGGGAGCTGTTCTCGTTGCGGGTGGACGCCGAGCTGGTGCTGGCGTCGTCCGTGCTCGCCCCCTTACGGCTCCGCCGGGGGCCGGCGGAGGTCGCGGCGACCGGGCGGGCCGCCGCGGCGGCGGACGCGGTGCTGCTCGCGGCCCGCGGGCTGGCGTGGTTCGGCGCCACCGAACGCGTGATGGCGCGGCGGCTGCGGGCCGCGCTGGCCGAGGCCGGATGTGAGGAGACGCTGTCGGTGCTCGTCGCCGCGGGCGAGCACACCGCGCTCCCCCGGCATGCGGCGTGCGACCGTGTGATCAATCCCGGTGACGCGCTGCTGGTGTCGGTGTGCGGCAGATGGGACGGCCACTGCGCGGAGGTGGGCCGCGTGTTCGCGGTGGCCGAGCCGCCGGAGGACTTCGAGGCGATGTACTCGGTCGTCCTGTCCGCGCAGCGGGCCGCCCTGGACGCGGTACGGCCCGGCGTGACGGCCGCGGAGGTCGGCCGGGCCGCCCGGGAGGTGATCGACGGCAGCGGCTACGGCGAGTACGCCGGGCGGCGGCCGGGGCGTGGTGTGGGACGGAGCCACGAGGAGGGCCCGTGGCTGGTCCCCGGCGACGGGACGGTGCTCGAACCCGGCACGACGGTCTGCCTGGAACCGGCGATCTACCTGCCGGAGCTGTTCGGCGCACGGGTGGCCGACGTCGTCGTCTGCGCCCCGGAGGGCGGCCGGCGGCTCGGCTCGCTCCCCTGGGAGCTGTGCGTCCTCGACCACTGAGGAGCACCGGGAACGGCGGCGCCGGCCCGGACGAGTCCGGGGAACGGCGGTGCGGCCCGTGACGGGAGCCGGCGGCGTTCCCATGAGCACGGTCTCACGGTCTCTCCGGTGTCCCGGGGACGTCGTGCAGCAGGGCGGCCCCGAGATCGGTGATGGTGTGCAGGACCGCGCTGCCCACTCGGACGGTCGAGAGGAGTCCGGCGTCCCGCAGGACCTTCGTGTGCTGGCTCGCGGAGCCGAGGGAGACGCCGACCCGCCGCGCCAGGACGGTGGTCGTGACGGGGACGCGCACGCAGTCGAGGACCGCCGCCCTCGTACGGCCGAGCAGCGGGCCGAGGGGGTCCGCCGCCTCCGGGCGGATCGCCTCCCAGCGGTCCGCGGAGGGGACCGGGTAGATCAGCACGGCGGGCTCGCCGGGCCGCCGCACCAGGGTGGCCCCGGGTGCGAAGTACGACGGGAGCAGGATCAGCCCGTGTCCCCCCAGCGAGACATCGGCGTGGGTGACCGCCGGGACGCACAGCGTGGGCGGCCGCCAGGACCAGCCCGCGCCGAAGGACCTGAACAGGGCGGACACCCCGCCGCGAGACATCGCCTCCACACGGAGCGCGCGCTCGGCGGCGACGGTGGTCCGTATCCGCGGCCACAGCGATGTGAGGGAGGAGTCGAAGTACCCGCGCAGGTCCCGGACCAGGAGCCGTCGCGTCTCCGCGGCGCCGGCTTCGGGCTCCCGGCACCGGTTTCCCGCCCTCTGGGCGGGGGGCGGCGCCGCCGGGCCCGGAGCCCGCCGTGACGTCGGCGTCCGTCCGACCAGGTCGACCGCCGCGTCGAAATCGGCGACGTCGGGATGGAGAAGGAAGTCGGGGACCGGGCCCTCGTCTCGCGGAACGAGGGTGAGGAGCACTCCGGCGCGGTCCGCCAGCCCGTCGGCCGTCTCACGGCACCACCCGCTCAGCGCGGGCGGCGGGTCGATCCTGCCGGCGCGTGCGGCGTGGAGCCGGTGCACGCTCATCGCGGTCTCCAGCAGCCCGTTCGGAGCCGGGGCGATGGAGATCTTCTGGAGATCGGCGTCGTCGAAGCACAAACGGATCATGTTCCGCATTCTCAGACGCGCACCTTCACAGCATCTTTACATCACCTTCTTTCCATATTCAGCCATTCCGACAATTCCCCCTTAAGCCCACTTTCAGGACCTAAGGGCTCGTGACCGACGGGGCGCAGGCCGTGGGACGGACCGCGCCGCCCCGCAGCTCCCGCCGGAGGGCGCGGGCGTGGCACAGGTAGTCACGGGCCAGCCCGGTACGGCCCGCCGATCGATGCAGCTCCCCGAGCCGCTGGACCGCGGCGGCCTCCCCGCTGCGGTCGCCGAGCTGCTGGAAGATCTCCAGGGACCGCTGGAGCCGCTCCGAGGCGTGCGAGCGGTCGCCGCGCGCCACCTGCAGGCCGCCCAGGCTCTGCAGGGCGTAGGCGCCGCAGTGCCGGTCGCCGAGCCCCTCGAAGATGTCCAGGGCGTACCCCTGGAAGCGCATCGCCTCCTCGGCGTCGGCCGCCAGGTCGTGCAACCGCCCGAACTGCATCGACACGCACGCCTCCCGGTGCGGGTCGCCGATCTCCCTGGCCAGCCGCAGCGCCCCGCCCAGCCAGGCCGAGGCCCGGCCCAGATCGCGCAGGACCAGGCAGACTCGGCCGACCGCCTGCCGGACGTAGGCCTCGCCGCCACGGTCCTCCAGGGCGGTGAAGACCGCGAGCGCCCGCCGGAAGTGGCCGAGCGCCTCGACGTGACGGCCGCGGAAGTGGTTCACCGCCCCCAGCCCGCAGATGGAGGCCGCCTCCCCGCGCGCGTCGCCCAGTTCGTGGAAGATCGCCCGGGACCGGGTGAACATCTCCCCCGCCTCGGCGTAGCGGTCCTGGTAGAGACCGACCTGGGCCAGGCCGCGGAGCATGGCGGCCTCCCCGCCGCGGTCACCGGCCCGGTGGGCCGCCTCCAGCGCGGCCCGGTGCGTGCTCCGCCACTCGTCGAAGTGGCACCGCAGGTCGAAGTAGGGCACCAGGGCGGCGGCGAGGCCCCAGGCGGCCCCGGCGAGCCCGGCGTCGGCGGCCAGCCGTACGGCCTCAACCAGGGACTCCCGCTCGGCGTCGAACCACGGCAGCGGGTCGGCCGGCAGGCTCGCGGTGGTCTCACCGTCCGGCCGCCAGCGGGGCCCGCCCGCGGGGGCCAGGCTGAACAGGGTGGTCGGCAGCCGCTCCATGGCGCTCCCGGCCAGGGTCGTCCATCCGTCGAGCACCCGGGCGAGGGCGTCCGTGCCGTCCGGGCCGTCCCGGCCGCCGGCCAGCTCCCGGGCGCTGCACCGGGCGAGGCCGGGCAGCAGGTAGCGGGGCCGGCCGAGCGCGTCGGTCCCGGCGAGCCGCAGCAGGTTGGCGTCGACGAGGGCGTCGGTGACGTCGTCGGCCCGCTCCCGGCCGAGCACGGCCCCGACCACCCAGCCGGGCAGCGGCCTCGTCCCGAGGAGGCCGAGCGCCCCGAAGGCGCGGGCGGCGTCACCGGGCAGCGACCGGTAGCTGCGGTCGAAGCTGCCGCGCACCTCCAGGTCCCCGGCCCGCAGCTCGCCCAGGCGGTTCGTCTCATCCGCGAGCCGGCGCCGCAGCACGGCCAGCGGCCAGCCGGGCCGCGCGGCCAGCCGGGCCCCGGCGATCCTGACGGCGAGCGGCAGGTGGTCGCAGGACCGCAGGATCTCCGCGGCGGCCTCCCGTTCCCCGCGCACCCGGTCGGCGCCCGCGATCCTGCCCAGCAGTTCCTCGGCCTCCGCGGGGGTGAGGACGTCGAGGTCGACCTGGATCGCCCCGGGCAGCTCGGTGATGCGCCGGCGGCTCGTCACGACGACCGCGCAGCCGCTGCCGGGCAGCAGGGGCCGTACCTGCGCGGCGTCGGCGGCGTCGTCGAGCAGGACGAGCGCCTGCCGCCCGGCCAGCAGCGACCGGTACAGCGCCGAGCGCTCACGGGTGGTGGGCGGCAGGCCGGCCTCGCCGGTCCCCAGCGCGCGCAGCGCCTCGGCCAGCAGCTCGCCGGGGTCGGCGGGGCCGGACGCGGTGCCGCCGAGGTCGAGGTAGATCTGGCCCCCGGGGTAGGCGCGGCGTACGGCGTGCGCGCAGTGGACTGCCAGCGCCGTCTTGCCGGATCCGGGCGGACCGGCCACCACCGCGACGACCGGCGGCCCGTCCGGCAGCCCCTCCGGCGGTCCGTCCGGCGGCCTGCCCCCGCGGGTCAGCGCCCGCGTCAGGATCGAGACGGCTCCGTCCCGGCCGGTGAAGTCCGGGACGTCCGGGGGGAGCTGGCGGGGGACGGGGACCGGCGCATGGGAGGGGGGCGGAGCCGCCTCCGCCGCGGGCCGCCCGGCCAGGATCTCCATGTGCACCCGGCGCAGCTCCGCGCCGGGTTCGACGCCCAGCTCGGTGACCAGCTGCCGCCGGGCGGCGGCGTAGGCGTCCAGGGCCTCGGCCTGCCGTCCGCCGGCGTCCAGGGCGAGCATCAGCCGTCCCCAGAGATCCTCCCGGAAGGGGTGTTCCCTCAGCAGGCCGCGCAGCCCGGCGACCGCCTCGGCGTGCTGCCCGCGTTCCATCCGCAGGGCGGCCAGCCCCTCGGCGGCGGAGAGCCGGAGGCCGGCCAGCGACTCCAGCCGGGCGTCCCACAGGGGACTGCCGGGCAGGTCGGCCAGCGGCGCGCCGCGCCACAGCGCGAGCGCCCGGTCCAGCAGGCCGGCCGCGTCCTCCGCCCGGCCCGCCGTCTCCGGCCCGTCCCCCACCGCCGGCGCCGCGTCCCCGCGGGCCTCCGCGTGCTCCCCCGCCCGCGCCGCCGCCCGCGCCCCGGCCACGAAGTCCTCGAAGAGGAGGACGTCGAGCTGCCCGGCGGGCACCTCGAACAGGTAACCGGACGGCCGGGCCAGGATGCGGGCGCCGCCCGTCTCGCCGAGGACCATCCGCAGGGAGCTGACGTAGGTGCGGAGGTTGGCCAGGGCCGACCTCGGCCGGCTCGACGGCCACAGGATCTCGGCCAGGTGGTCCGCGGCGACCGCCCGGTTGGCGTCGAGCAGCAGCGACGCGAGCAGGATCCGGGACTTGGTGCCCGCGATGCGCAGGAGTCGTCCCGGGGGGCCGACCTCCAGGGGGCCGAGCACCCTGAACGCGGGCCGATCAACCGTCATGACCGCACCTACCTCTCGTGGGGAGGCGTCGCAACCATTCGTCGGCCGTATCTTCCCGAGCTCGACGGGTCTTTATAGGCATTTTGGATGTTTTATATGCGCCTCGTGCCGACGCTAGGTCCGCAGCGGGAGCCTTCCGGAAGATCCAACAGACAGTGCACGCCACCGGTCAAGGCTCTTCACCCCCCGCATCTCGCGGAAAGGATCGATATGCGACTCACAGGAGTGCTCAGCACGGGATTCGCCCTGCTGATCGGGTTCGCGGGCGCGACCGCGGCCGCGCCGGGCGCCGTCGCCGCGACGGGACTCACGTCCGTGACGGCCACCGCGGCCGTCACGAACGACGATCCGGAGCTCGAAGGAGCCGACCCGCCGAACGACCCGTCCGTCCAGCTGCCGCCGACGACGCTGGCGACGCCGAGCTTCCAGATGCCCTTCCCCTGCGGGCAGAGCTGGACCGGCAACTCCAGCGCGAGCAGCGCCCACCAGTCGTGGGAGATCGACTTCAACCGGGGTGGCACGGCCGACGCCGACAAGGGCGACACCGTCGTCGCCGCCGCCGCGGGCACCGTGGTGATCTCCGCCCACCAGGGATCGGCCAACGGCTACGGCAACCTGGTCAAGATCGACCACGGTGGCGGCTGGACCAGCTACTACGCGCACCTGGACACCCGGTCGGTCGGCGCGGGCGCCCAGGTCAGCCGGGGTCAGAAGATCGGCACGGTCGGCAACACCAGCAAGCCGGGCAACAACATCTCACCCCACCTGCACTACGAGGTGCGCCTCGGCACCAGCTACCCGTCCAATATCCAGAAGGCCGTCTTCAACGGCACCACGTTCGGCTACCCGGTCCAGACGCTGACGTCCAAGAACGGCTGCGGCGGGGCGACGAACCCGTACACCGCGCAGGAGGTCTGCGGCAGCGGCTACAGCGTGATCGACAGCGCCGCCCTCGGCACCGCCGGCACGGTCTACCTGCTCTACAACACCTCCAACGGCTACAACTGCGTGGCAACCCTCAAGAAGACCTCCCTGAGCACCGACACCGCGGTCAGCGCCTACCTGGAGGTCCAGGGCAAGACCCGCGTCACCGACTCCGGCAGCTACGGCTACTACGCCGGACCCGTACGGGCGGCCGCCGCCGGCAAGTGCGTCAAGTGGGGCGGCAAGGCAGGCTCCTCCACCTACGACAGCCCCTTCGAACACTGCGGCTGACGATCCTCCTCTGAGGGCCGGTCCGAGCCGGGAACGGCCCAGGACCGGAAGGCCCGGACGCCGCCGGGGAACCGGCGGCGCCGCCTGAGCCCCGGCGGGCCTCCACCCGGAACACCACCGGGACGCCGCGGGAGGACCGCCGGACGGACCGTCCCCGCCACCCGTGGCCGGGGGCGGTCCTTTCACGTCGCCGGGGACACGTCCCGGGCCCGCCGTCGCGCCCGGCTCAGCCGGGCGGGACCCGCAGGCAGTACTCGTGGACCGGCCGCTGCAGCGGGGACATGCGAGCCGAGGCGTCCCGGGCCGCCGGATGACCCGCGGCCCCCAGCTTCGCGAGGAAGGGGTCGTCCGTCTCGGCGAGGCGGGCGAACGCCCCGGCCCAGGCCGCGTAGTAGTCGTCGCCCAGGAACAGGACCGCCTCGGCGGCCGTGACCCGCGCGCACGCCGAGCCCGCATCACGGGTCCCCGGCGGCCCGGGAGGCGGCACGGCCGAGGCGGAACTCGTGAGAGGACGGTTCTCCAGCCCGGGAGCACGACCGGTCTCGGCCAGCCACACCTGGACCATCACCGCCGCCCAGGCCACGGCGCACACGGCGGCGAGCAGCGAGGCGGACCGCCGGGCCCAGGCGGCCGCCGGACGGCCGGGCCGCGCCGCCCGCCGCCGGACCAGGGCGCGCACCCCGCCGGCCATCAGGGACGCGACGGCTCCGGCGGCAGTGCCGCCCGCGGTCACCGCCAGCAGCACGGTGCCGGCGCCGCGGAGCATGACCAGGGGGTCGCAGTCCGGTGACCCCGGCACGCACGGCGGGGCCGGCCGCCCGGGGGCGCCGAAGGCCAGGACGGCGACGAGGACCGTGCCGGCGATCCCGGTCGCCAGCGCGGCGAGCATGCCGTGGGCGAGGCCGATGCCCGTTCCGCCGCCGCCGGCCAGGGCCGCCACCACGAGCGCCGCCAGGAACTGGGCCGCCCAGAAGAGGACCAGCAGCGCCGCGACCTGCGCCAGGAGGACGTCGAAGGCGTCTCCGCGCACGGTTCCGCCCACCCGGAGGAGGCCGCCGGCGAGGAACCGGTCGAGATGGAGGAGACCGTTCACCGCGCCGAGGGCGAGCACCGCCGCGGCGGGCGCCAGGGCGAGCAGAGGCCGGATCCGCACGGGCGGCAGCGCCATCGCCTCACCGGCTCCCGGACGGATGTCCCGTCCGGGTCTCCTGTGCCGCAGCCACGCCCCCAGCGGGTGGAGCAGGGCCACCCAGAGGACGGTGAGCAGCGCCGCGTCGAAGAGGTGGGCGCCCAGCATGTAGAGCCCCGCGGGGAGGTCACCGGTCTCCAGGGCGACGGACGACGCGATGACCCAGGCGCCGAGCCATGGCCCGAAGGCCGACGCGGCCGGGACGACGCCTCCGGCGAGAACGGGCAGCCACGTCCTCCCCCGGGCGACGGGCAGCCACGCCGCCGCGGCCACCGGGAGCCATCGGGTGAACGCCACGCACATCAGCAGCAGGACGGCCCCCGTCCCCGCGGCGGCGAACGGTTCCCGCACCACGGCCGCGGCCCAGGAGACGCGCATGGGAGACGGGGAGATCAGCCGGCCGAGCAGGATTCCCGCCGCCAGCGCCGCACCCTGGAGCGTTCCACGCGGACCGCGGTCCCCGGTGAGGAGCGTGAGGAGCGTCGCCCGGTAGGCGCCGGCCCCGACGACGGCCGCGGTCAGCAGCCCGTAGGGCAGCGCGGCGACGGGCAGGGCGTATCGCGAGTCGCCGCCCAGCCCCGGCCCGATGATCATCTGAAGGTGGGAGAGCCCGAGGCCGGTCACGATTCCCGCCCCCAACGCCTCCCCCGCCGCCCACCGCAGCAGGATGCCGGGGTTCCGGACGACCTCCGCCCGCCGGGAGTCGTCCGGGTGCATCGGCAGCAGTCTCTGGAGCGGCCCGGTACGGCCGCGGTCCCGGGTGACGGGCCCCCCGCCCGCGGCCGCGGCCCGCACGTCGGCGTAGTGTTCGCGCGACCTGAGCACGGCGGCCGCCAGCACCGCGATCAGCGCCGTGGCGATGAGCATCCGCAGGCCGGTGTCGAGGAGCCGTCCCGGGGCGTGCACGAGGGTGAACAGCAGCGAGGGCACGGCCACCGCGACGGGGAAGACCCACACGGCGGCCAGGGTGAGCCCGGTCAGGTCGACGTCGCGGTTCCTCAGGTGGGCCAGCTCGTGCAGGACGACCGACTCGACCGCGCCTCTCCCGACGCCCTCATGCTCCTCCCCCGGGACCGCGACCTCCCGTGCGCGGGTCTCCTCACGGCCCGCCTGGAGGACCCCGATGTTGAGCCGCAGGTGGTAGCGGGGGTAGCAGCCGAAGGCCCATCCGTCGGGCAGCTTGCGGTTGGCGTCGATCAGGATCCGCGGGACGCGCCGCAGCCCCTCGGCTCCGGCGAGCCGCCGTACGGTCTCGTGGAGGTCGGCGTGGCGGACGGGATCGGCCGGCACCAGCCCCTGGCGTCCGATGGTCAGCCGGGGCCGTACGGCGTGCAGCGCGACGATCAGGCAGCCCACGGCGGCCATGGCCACGACGCCGCCGAGCATCCGGCCCCCGCCGACGTCGTCCACGCAGCGCAGGTAGTCGGCGGCCAGGGGACCGGCGGGCAGCCGCCGGGCCGCCGCGGCGGCTGCCCGGTCGCAGCCCAGGTACGCCTCCCGCCATCCGGAGGGGCCGCCCGCCACCAGATCCCAGGTGAACCCGGTGGCGGAGAGGGTGACCGCGATCAGCAGGACGAACCGGGAGGTCGTCGCGGCGGGCAGGAGGAAGGGGCCGACCCGTCCGGCGGTCATCCCGGCGGGGTCCAGTCGCGCCGTCCCCACCTGTCGACGAACCGTTCCGCGACGGCCTCGGCCGGCGGGGACCCCGCCGGGCCCGGCCCGCGGAGTTCGCGGAGGTCGTGGGCGATCCGCTCCCGGGCGGCCGCCTCACCGCCGGGTGGCAGCTCCGGCAGGGGATCGCCGGGACCGGCCACCGGCTTCCGGCGTCGCCGCCGCAGGCGGAACCATCCCTGACGGACCGACAGGACGACCAGCTCCGTGGTGAGCCCGGCGACCACCCCCCACATGAGGTTGGTGAACGTCGGATCGCCCGGGTCGGGGAGCGCGCCGCCCGGCTGGTCACGGGGTCTGCGCGCCCGGCGGGCCGCGCCGGGCGAGGCGAAGTACGCCTCCGTCATGAGGTCGAAGTCGGGCAGCTCTTCGGGGGCGAACTCGGCGACCAGGGCGCGCACCAGCGCGCGCCGATCGCCGTCCGCGGGGAACGTCACCGGCACCTCCGGACAGGAACGGAATCGTCCCCCGAGGCGTCCCGATGATACGCCGTGAGACCCCGCCCACCCAGGGGTGAGCCCGGATCGGAGCCTGGTTTCCGGGAAATCCCTGAAATCTCCCCGCGACGATCAGCCGCCATTTCAGATATTTCCGGATATATGGATATTCGGGGTGGTCAGGCGTCCCGGTCCGGGATGCGGCCGTTCTGCAGGGCGTTGGGCGCCGCCCTGGCCACCAGGTCCGGGATCACCGCGCCCAGCTCGGCCGGCTCCCAGCGCGACCCCTTGTCCACCCCGGGCCCGGCGTGCCAGCCCTCGGCCACGCTGATCGAGCCGCCGCGCACGTTGAAGACCCGGCCGGTGACACCCGACGCCTCCGCACAGGCCAGCCACACGGCCAGCGGCGCGATGTCCTCCGGGTCCAGGTCGCCGAAGCTCTGGGTGGCGCCGCCGCCCCGGCCGGGCGCGAGGTTCTCGGTCATCCGGGTCAGCGCCGTGGGGGCGAGGGCGTTGACGGTCACGCCGTACCGGTCCAGCTCCTGGGCGGCGATGACGGTCAGCGCCGCGATGCCGGCCTTGGCGGCGCCGTAGTTGGCCTGCCCGGGGTTGCCGTAGATGCCCGACGAGGACGTGGTGTTGATGACGCGGCCGTGGACCGGGGAGCCGGACTTGGCGAGTCCGCGCCAGTGGGCGGCGGCGTGCCGCAGCGGGGCGAACGTGCCGCGCAGGTGGACCCGGACCACGGCGTCCCACTCGTCGGCGGTCATGTTGACCAGCATCCGGTCACGCAGGATGCCGGCGTTGTTGACCAGGACGTTCAGGTCGCCGAAGTGCTCGACGGCGGCCCGGACGAGCCTGCCCGCCCCGTCGAAGTCGGAGACGTCCTCGCCGTTGACGATCGCCTCGCCGCCCAGGGCGCGGATCTCCTCGGCGACCTCGTGGGCCGGTCCGGCCGACGCGCCGGTGCCGTCCACCCCGGCGCCGAGGTCGTTGACGACCACCCTGGCGCCCTCGCGGGCGAACGCGAGCGCGTGCCCGCGCCCGATGCCCCGGGCCGCCCCGGTGACGACGACCACCAGTCCCTCGACGATGCCGCTCATCCGTCCTCCGCTCGCGGAACCGCGTCCCGGCCGGTCCGGGAGGCACGTCCCGATGGGAGGGTTCCGGCGGGCGCCGCCGTTGTCAACGACGCCGGCCGGGGCGCCTGTGCCCGCCCTCCCCGGGACCGGCGGAATCACCGGCCCCATGCCGCCCGTGCCGGTGAATGTCACGATTTCGATATCACATCCGGGTCGCCCGCCCGTATCGGGTCGGTCACCGTATCCGCCATCGTCTTGATCATCCGTTTCCCCGCCGGGAGCGTGCGTACATGGGGAGGGGGCCGGTCCGGACGGGGGCCCGGACCGGCCCCGCGGGTCAGGCGGCCGAGCGGGCGGCCAGCTCGACCGTCGCCCGGCGGGTGACGCCGTTGACGGTGACCGCGACGACGACCTGCCCGGACCGCAGCGCGGTGAGCGTGCCGGTCGCCGGGTCGAGCACCGCGACGTGCCAGGGCTTGACGCCGGCGCGGGAGCCGACGTGCAGGTTCGGCGAGCCGGACCAGTCGGCCGAGACCGGGTGGGCGACGGGCACCTTCCGCCCGGCCTGCGTCACGGCCGCCGACACCTCGGCGGGACGGCCGACCTGCACCGAGGCGGGGACGGTGAGGGTCAGCTCGTCGACGTGCGGGCGGACCTGCGCGCCGATCCACTCCGGCGCGTCGGCGAACCAGTTGCGCCGCACGTGCTCGGCCTCCTTCTCCGTCACCGGGTCGACGCCCCACAGCGACCAGCCGGTGAAGCCTCCGTCATCGGCTGCGGTGGCCGGGTTCTTGCCGGAGTTGCCGTTGATGAAGTACGGCACGGCGTCGACGCGCGAGGCGTGGAAGGTGCCGACGTGCCCGCCGACGAACGCGGCCCCCTTGCCGGTGACGCGCTGGAAGTCGGCCAGCCAGCCCTCCACCAGCGCGGCCTCCTTGCGGTCGCCGAGCTGGCTGCCCTTGCCGGGCGTCGGGTCGCGCGGCGGCACGTGGAACAGCACGGTCACCGAGCCGATCGAGGGGTCCTTCGCGGCCGCGTCGAGCCGCTCGCGGAACATCGCCATCTGGTCGAACCCGCCGCCGCGCAGGTTCAGGCGCGAGGTGTCGAGGGTGATGAACCGGGTGCCCTTGTGGTCGAAGGAGGCGTGGGTGTCGCCGAAGACGGCCCTGAAGTTGTCGATCTTCCCGCCCATCACCTCGTGGTTGCCGGGCACGTAGCGGTACGGCAGCTCGCCGCCGAGCTCCTCGTCCAGGATCCGCTTGGCCAGCGCGAAGTCCTCCGGCGACGCCTCGTCCACGAGGTCGCCGTCGATGACGAGGAAGTCGGGCTTCGCCGCCTTCACCTCGCGCAGGGTGCGGCGGACGTTCGCCACGATGTCGCTGTCGGGGGACCGTCCCACGAACTGCCCGTCCGACATGACGGCGAACCGCCACGGCATCGCGGCCACCTCGGCGCCGGTGCGGACGACCGGGTCGGCGACCTTGGGGGCCGCCGGGGCGGTCACCTCCGGCGTGACCTTGGCGACGAGCCCGTCGACGGTGATCTCGCCCTTGTAGCTGTGGTCGGCCGCGGTCTCGGCGACGTAGAAGCGGCGGAGCTTCAGCGGATAGTTGACGCCGGGCGGGACGGTGAACTCGACGTACTTCCAGCCGGTCCAGGTGAGGTACGGCCCGCGCAGGATCTGCGACTGGCCCTGGGCGTCGTAGAACTCCAGGCTCGGCCACTCCCCGTTCCCCGCCGAGTTGATCCACATGCCGAACGCCTGCGGCTGGCCCGGCACGGTGATCTGCGCGGGCGGGCTCGCGTAGGCGGCGCGCGTCGCGGTGGACTGGGTGAAGTCGTAGCTCAACTTCAGCCCGCCGCCGTCGTGGCCGGGCGCCGCCGACAGCGACCCGGTGGCGCGGGCGGCGGCGAACGTCCAGGAGGCGGCGTCGTCGAAGGCGGCCACCGGGACGTCCCGGTAGCCGACGGTCACCGGCACCGCCGCGCTGATCTTGCCGACCCGTACGGTGACCAGGCCGGAGCCGGTCTCCTTCTTCGCCTTCACGGTGAACAGGCCGTTCTCGGCGGGGGTGACGTCGAACAGGGCGGTGTCGTAGTCGAGGCGCACGTCGGCGGGCTCGATGGGCGCGGAGTTGCCGTTGCGGTCGTAGCCGACCACGCCGAAGGCGCCCGTGGCCCCCTCGCCGGCGAGGCCGACCCGGTCGGCGGTGGCGCCGAGCCGAGTCAGGGGCTGCAGGACGGTGAGCCCGATCTTCCCGGTGGCGCCGCCGCGCGAGGCGGTGACGGTCGTCTGTCCGGGCACCAGGGCGTGGAAGACGCCGTCACGGCCGACGAGGCCGTGCAGGGCCGGCGTGGCCCGCCATGCCGGGTCCCCCTCGGCGGGGCCGTACGTCTCGTCGTAGCCGGCGGCGGTGAGCACGCGGGTGAGGCCGGGGAAGACGCGCTCGGTGTGGCCGCCCGCGACCGGGCCGGTGCCGGGGGCCCTGGCGGGGTCGGCGGCGGTCTCCACCCAGAAGCCCTTGAGCTTCCCGCTGCCCTCGGGGGCGTAGAGGGCCAGGCCGTTGGGGACGTGGCGCTCCTCGCCGTCGGAGGGGCTGTTCTCCACCTGGGCGTCGGCGGAGCCGGGCTCGCGGGCGAGCATCGTGGAGGAGCCGCCGCCGTCGAAGTTGATCGCGTCGTGCGCGCCGAGCTCGGTCATCATCGCGGCGAGCTCGTCGAGGGTGACGCCCCGGCTGTCGGCCTGGCGGCCGTCCACGGTGAGCAGGTACATCTTCCGGCCGTCGGCGGAGAACCCGACGGCGGTGCGGGGATGGGCGGTGTTGTCGGAGGAGTGCTGGACGACGCCGTCCCTGATGAGGATCGCGCCGCCGCCGACGGCGGTCCGCACGGCCTTGCCGTCGGACGCCTTGGGCTGGTAGCGGACGTCGACGCGGTCGCCCGGCTTCAGCGCGGCCAGCGCCGCCGCCCCGGCGTCGCGGCCGAGCAGGATCGAGGTGCCGGCCGGGATCGGGCCGCTCCCGGCGGCGGGGCGGACCTCGGCGACGGCGCCGTCGCGCAGCACGACCTCGGTGACCGAGGTGGCGCTCCCGACCGCGCGGCCGCGGTCGTAGGAGCCCCACAGCGGGGTGAACAGGCCGACGCCGCCGGTCTGGACGAGCTGGTTGAACTGGGTCAGGGTGATCGGAACGCCGCCGGCCGGGGTGGCGGTGCCGTCGAAGTTCATCTGCAGCACGCGGCCGATGCCGTCGGGGGTGACCGCGACGGCGTTGGGGTGGCCGGAGATCGGCGACTGGACCAGCTCGCCGTCGCGGACGCCGGCGCCCTGGGCCGCCCCGGTGTTGTTGATGTCGAAGAAGTCGCCGTTGACGGCGGCGACGGCGCGGGTGCGCCGTACCGGCCCGGACAGCGGCTCGGTCTTCGACACCTCCCCGGAGGAGACGTAGCCGACGCGCGCGCCGCCGGTGAGGTCGGCGGTGATCGCGTCGGCGCGCAGCCAGCCGGCGGCGTCGTAGGTGTCGAAGGAGGTCAGCGTGACGCCCGGCGCGACGGGCCTGGTCTTCCTGTCGGTCTCCAGCCGCTGCGCGCCGGGGGCGACGAGCAGGGTGGAGGTCTCCCGGGCGGAGGAGGCGGGGGGCGCGTCCTCGACGAGGGCGGGCTGCGGGGGCCGGGGGCCGGCCTGGGCGGGTCCGGGGACGCCGAACGCCAGCAGGGGGGCGATGAGGGCCACGGCCGTGAGGCGGGGGTGGTGACGTGGAGGCACGATCGAACTCAACCGTGTCATGGTTACAAGTTTCAAGACTTCAAAGTGTCTTAAAAGAAAATTTCACGATCTCCACGGCGGCGCGACCGTCCCGGACCCGCTCCCGCCTCGGGCCCGCCACCGGGCCATACGGGTCGTACAGCGAGGCGGGCAGGACGGAAGGGCGGACGGCGGAGCGAGCAGGACGGCACCGTCGGGTGACGCCGCGGAGCCGGAGCCCCCACTCCGGCGCCCTGCCCTCCACATCTCGGCACTCCGGCACTCCGGCGCTCCGGCACTCCGGCACTCCGGCACTCCGGCACTCCGCAGTCGGCACCGGTGCCGGGAACCGGCGGCCCGCGCCCATCCGGTAGCCGGCACCCCACACCGAGCACCCGAGCACCCGAGATAGCCGGATTTATCATCCTCGAACCGGCTTAACTCGCTTTTCCTGGCGACACTCATCGCACTCCCCAGACCTTTTATAGGGCCAATTTCACCGTTTTTCAGACGATGTCCCAAAGTCGTCGATGAACGCGCCGAAGGCGATTCATATCCCGGAAATCCGGCTGGACGCGGATATCCTCCGGAAGAGCCCGTGATCATCGTCCAGGATACCCGGGAGGTGATCAATTCAGTAACGCCCAGGAAAAGGAGCAGCGCGTGAAACGCTCCATCAAGTTCACACTATTGACCGCGATAGCGGGCATTTCCCTGATAACGCCCGTCGTACCGGTGGCCGCACACACCGTTCCCGGTCAGCCGCCCGTCCCCACCCCCGAGGACCCGGGCACGTCGGCGGACCGCTTCGTCCAGACGCAGCCGCCCGCCCTCCTCGCGGCCCCCACCGACCAGTTCTACCGGCAGGAGGACTTCGTGGGCGTGGGGGGCCTGCACTACATCCCCTACACCCGCACCCACGACGGCCTGCCCGTCTTCGGCGGCGACTTCGTCGTCGTCACCAACAACCAGGGCGGCCTGCTGAGCACCTCCATCGCCCAAGCCCAGCCGCTCACCCTCGACACCGTGCCGGAGATCACCCCGGCCCAGGCCGCGGCGATCTCCCGGCGGCAGATCACCGACCCCCGCCAGGTCTCCGCCCCGCGGCTGGTCGTGCTCGCCAAGGGCTCCGGACGTCTGGCCTACGAGACCGTCGTGACCGGCAGGGACCGTACCCAGGGCTTCGTCCCCACCCTGCGCAGCAAGATCCCGAGCAAGATGCACGTCTTCGTCGACGCCAAGACCGGCGAGGTCATCTTCAAGGACGACGAGGTCAAGACCGGGGACACCGTACGGCCCACCGCGAAGACCGCAGGCACCGCCGCAGGGACCGCGGGACCCACGGGCACCCCCCGGGGACCGCGCCGGGCCACGCCCGGCGACGGGACCGGCTTCTACAACGGCCCGGTCACCATCGGCACCTCCAAGTCCGGCACGACGTACTCGATGACCGACCCCACCCGCTCGGGCGTCAAATGCGGCGGCCAGAACGGCTCCGCCTACACCAAGGCCACCGACACCTGGGGCAACGGCTCGGGCACCAGCCTGGAGACCGCCTGCGTGGACAGCCTGTACGCGGTGAACAGGGAATGGGACATGCTCAGGTCCTGGCTGGGCCGCAACGGCATCAACGGCACCGGCGGCGGCTACCCGGTCCGGGTCGGCCTGAGCGACGTCAACGCCTACTGGACCGGCGACTACGCCAACTTCGGCCACACGCAGGACAACCAGCGTCAGACGACGTCGATCGACGTGGTCGCCCACGAGTTCGGGCACGCGCTCTTCCAGACCACTCCCGGCGGCTCGATCGGCGAGAACGAGAAGGGCATCCTCAACGAGTCCGCCGGCGACATCTACGCCGCGCTGACGGAGTTCTACGCCGACGGCAAGCCCCCCTACGACACACCGGACTACAGCGTCGGCGAGAAGGTGGACCTCGTCGGAGGCGGCCCGATCCGCTACATGCACAAGCCGTCGCTGATCTCCGGCAACCCCGACTGCTACTCCTCCTCGGTGCCCGACCAGGAGGTGCACGCCGGGGCCGGGGTGCAGAACCACTGGTTCTACCTCCTCGCCGAGGGCACCAACCCGACCAACGGCCAGCCGGTCAGCCCGACCTGCAACAACACCACGCTGACCGGCATCGGCATCCAGAAGGCCGGCCAGATCTTCATGAGCGCGCTGAACCGCAAGACCGACACCTGGACACACCAGCTGGTCCGCAAGGCCACCCTGCAGGCCGCGCTGGAGCTGTTCCCGAACTCCTGCACCGAGTTCAACGCGGTCAAGGCCGCCTGGAACGCCGTCAGCGTCCCGGCCGCCTCCGGTGAGCCCGCCACCTGCACGGGCGGCGGGGGCGGCAACGACTTCTCGCTGACGCTCAGTCCGCAGACGGTGAGCGTGCAACCGGGGCAGAAGACGACGGTCACGGCGAGCACGCAGACGACCTCGGGCAGCGCGCAGACCGTGACGTTCTCCGTCGCGGACCTGCCGCCGGGCGCGACGGCGTCCTTCAGCCCGGCATCGGTGACCTCGGGCGGCTCCTCCACCATGACGGTCTCGGTCCCCGCGACCACCTCCGCCGGCAGCTACAAGGCGATCGTCACCGGTGACGGCACCGCCGTGGACCGTACGGCCCCCCTCGTGGTGACGGGCGGCGTCGTCTTCGACGACACCTTCGAGACGTCCCTGGGCTGGACCGCGAACCCGAGCGGCACTGACACCGCGACCACCGGCCGGTGGGAGCGCGGCATCCCGCAGCCCACCTCCTACGGCCAGACCCCGTTGCAGCTCACCGCCTTCGCGGGTCAGAACGACCTGGTCACCGGCCGCCTGGCGGGCACCTCAGCGGGCGACTACGACGTGGACGGCGGGGTGACGTCCATCCGCTCACCGCAGATCACGCTGCCGTCCGGGAAGCTGACGCTGACGTTCTCCTGGTATCTCGCCAATCTGGACAACGCCACCAGCGCGGACTTCTTCCGGGTCCGGGTGCAGTCCGGGACGTCCAGCACGCTGGTGTTCCAGCAGCTCGGCGCGCCGGCCGTACGGCCCGGCTCCTGGCAGACCGCGACGGTCGACCTGTCCGCCTACGCCGGCAAGCCCGTCCGGCTGCTGTTCGAGGCCGCCGACAACGCGACGCCGAGCCTCATCGAGGCCGCCGTCGACAACGTGCGGATCACCAGGTCCTGAGAGGACCGGTTCCGTCCCGGCTCCTCTCCGCGGGGGCCGGGGCGGAACGCGGAGCCGCCGTCCTCCGATCCCCGTCCCGGTCGTCGCCCGAGAAGTCCTCCGCTCCCGTCCGGGCCGTCACCCGAGAAAAGGGAACCGATGAAACGCATCGCCATATCCGCGGCGGCCGTCCTGCTGGTGACGCTGCCCGCGGCCCCGGCCCGGCCTGCGGGGCAGCCCGTCCCCCCTCCCACCGGTGACGTCCCCCTGGTGGCCGCCGAGCGCCTGGTCGACGCCCGGCCGGAGGTGCTGCACGCCTCGGAGAAGGACGCCTTCTTCCACAAGGAGGCCACCGTCGGCCTGAACGGCATCCACTACATCCCCTACGAGCGCACCTACGACGGCCTGCCGGTGTACGGCGGCGACTTCGTCGTGGTCACCAACGCCAGCGGCGGCGTGCTGAGCACCTCCATCGCCCAGACCGAGACGCTGGACATCTCCACCGTGCCCAAACTCACCCGCCTCCGGGCCTCCCGGATCGCCCGCGCCCAGCTGCCCGGGGCCACCGCCGCCGGCCCCCCGAAGCTGCTCGTGATGGCCCGCGGCCCCGGGATCCTCGCCTACGAGGTCGTCGTGACCGGCCGGCGGGGAGGGCGGCCGGTCAGGCTGCACGTCTTCGTCGACGCCCGCACCGGCCAGGTCGTGGAGAAGTCCGACGAGGTCGTGGAGACCGCTCCGCCGGGGGCGGGCCCGAGAGGACGGGTCTCCCGGCCGGACCCGGCACCCGGCTGCTACTCCCCCGCGATACTCGGCCTGGAGCCGCGCGCCGCCGCCGAGGTGCAGGACCACTGGCTCCATCTCCTCACCGAGGGCGGCGGTCCCACCGGTGAGCAGCCGCGTGACCGCACCTGCAACGGCAGCCGCGTCACCGGCATCGGCACCGGCAGAGCCGGGCGGATCCTCGCTGCCACGCTGGACCGCCGGACCGTCGTCTGGACCTATCCGCTCGCCCGCAAGGCCGCCCTGGAGGCCGCCCTCCAGCTCTTCCCCGGCTCCTGCGCCGAGTTCGGCACCGTCAGGGCCGCCTGGGACGCCGTCGGCGTCCCCGCCGCGCGGGAGGAGCCCGCCACCTGCCGGCCCAGCACCGACTTCGTGCCGGCGATCGACCCGGCGGTGCTGATCCTGGACCCGGGTGAGCGGGCGGCCGTCACGATCGGCACCCGGACGCTCTCCGGCCCCCCGCAGCCGGTGACCTTCTCCGTCTACGGCCTGCCGCCCAGCGCGACCGCCTCCTTCGACCCCCCGTCGGTCGTCTCCGGCGGGTCCACTCGGCTGGCGGTCCATCTCGCGCCCGGCACCCCGTCCGGCTCCTACAGCACGCAGATCCTCGGCCACGGCAGCGGCGTCGACCGGACGGTCACGCTCGTCCTCACCGTCGGCGCGCCGAGCGGCGTCGTCTACGCCGAGCCCTTCAACATCGAACGCGGCTGGGCCCGGAACGCGGACGGCACCGACACCGCCACCTCCGGGCTGTGGGAGCGCGGCGCCCCGGAGGCCACCCGCGTGGGACGGGTGCCGATGCAGCTCGGCTCCCCCGTCGAGGGAAGGAACGACCTGTCCACCGGCCGGCTGGCGGGCGGCGGCGCGGGCGCCAACGACATCGACGGCGGGGCCACCGCCATCCGCTCACGCGAGATCAGGCTCCCTGACGGAAAGCTGACGCTGACGTTCTCCTGGTATTTCGCCCACCTGGCCAACTCCAGCGAGGACGACTTCCTCCGGGCCCGCGTGATCCTCCCCGAGGGGGAGCCCGTGGTGTTCCAGGTGCTCGGCTCCCCGACCGTACGGCCCGGCGTCTGGCGGACCGCGACGGTCGATCTGTCGGAGTTCGCCGGTCGGACGATCCGCCTGCGGTTCCGGGCCGCCGACAACGCGGCGCCCAGTCTGGTCGAGGCCGGCGTCGACAACATCCTGATCACCCGGTCATGACCGGTGGACGCCACCGCGACCCCGGCGACCCCGGCGGCCCGGGATCCGGGTCGCAGCCCGGGACGCCGTCCCGGGAAACGGCCGCCCGAGAAGCCGTCATCTGAGAACCCAAGAAAAGGAAACACGATGAGACGCTCTCTCATATCCATGTCCACCGGCCTCCTGGTCGCCCTGTCCGCCGCGCCGGCCGTACCGGCGGCTCCGGCGCTCGCCGACCCGGGTCCGAAGTCCGTCTCCGTCCGGCCCGCCTCCGACCAGCCGCTGGTCGCCGCCGAGCGCCTTATCGAGGCCCGGCCGGAGGTGCTGCACGCCTCGGAGAAGGACGAGTTCTTCCACAAGGAGGTCATCGCCGGCCTGAACAACACCTTCTACGTGCCCCACCAGCGCACCTACAACGGCCTGCCGGTCGTCGGCGGCGACTTCGTCGTCGTCACCAACGCCAGCGGCGGCGTGCTGAGCACCTCCATCGCCCAGACCGAGACGCTGAACGTCTCCACCGTGCCCAAACTCACCCGCCTCCGGGCCTCCCGGATCGCCCGCGCCCAGCTTCCCAAGGTGACGTCGTCCACCGTCCCGAAACTGGTGGTGCTGGCCCGGGGCACCGGGATCCTCGCCTATGAGGTCGTCGTCACCGGGCAGCAGTACAGGGAGGGCTTCACCGGCGCCCGCACCCTGGTCCCCAGCCGGCTGAACGTCCTCGTCGACGCCCGCACCGGCGAGGTGCTGCAGAAGTCCGACGAGGTCAGGACCGAGGTCTCGGTCCGGCCGGGCCCCCGTCCCCGGTCCGGCCCGGCTCCCACGCCCGCACCGGCGCCCACGATGCCCGTACCCATCAGCGGGACCATCCCGGCGCCCGTCCCGTTCCTCTTCGGAGTGGGGACCAGCTTCTACAACGGCCCCGTCACCGTCAGCAGCAAGCGGCTCAACACGACGTACTCGCTGACGGACGCCGTCCGCGCGGGGGTGAGCTGCGGCGGCCAGAACGGCTCCGCCTTCGTCGGCGCCGACGACAGCTGGGGCGACGGCTCGGGCACCAACCTGGAGACCGCCTGCGTGGACGCCCTGTACGCCATAGGCAAGCAGTGGGACATGCTGGGCGCCTGGCTGGGCCGCAACGGGTACAACGGCGCCGGCGGCGGCTACCCGGCCCGGGTCGGCCTGAACGAGGTCAACGCCTACTGGGCCGGCAACTACGCCAACTTCGGCCGTTCGGAGGACGGCCGGCGCCAGGCCACGTCGCTGGACATCGTGGCCCACGAGTTCGGCCACTCCGTCTTCCAGAACACCCCCGGCGGCTCGACCGGGAGCAACGAGAAGGCGATGCTCAACGAGTCCGCCGGCGACATCTTCGCCACGCTGACGAAGTTCTACGCCGACCAGCCGCCGCCCTACGACGTGCCGAAATACGTCATCGGCGAGAAGGCCGACCTGCTGGGCACCGGAGCCGTCCGCTACCTGTACAAGCCGTCGCTGATCGCCGGCCACCCCGACTGCTTCTCCCCCTCGGTGCCCGATCTGGAGTCGCACGCCGGGGCCGGGGTGCAGAACCACTGGTTCTACCTCCTCGCCGAGGGCAGCAACCCCACCGACGGCCAGCCGCCCAGCCCCACCTGCGACGGAAGCCGGGTCACCGGCATCGGCATCCAGAAGGCCGGGCAGATCTTCATGGCCTCGCTGCTGCGCAAGACCGACACCTGGACCCACCAGCTCGCCCGTAAGTCCACCCTGCAGGCCGCACTGGAACTGTTCCCCGACTCCTGCGTCGAGTTCAACGCGGTCAGGGACGCCTGGGACGCGGTGAACGTCCCGGCCGCGCCGGGCGAACCCGCCCAGTGCGTGTCGGGCAACGACTTCGACCTGTCCGTCGATCCCGCGTCGGTCGGCGTGGATCCCGGGCAGCGGGCGACCACGACGGTCACGACCCGGACCACGGCCGGCAAGCCGCAGGCCGTGGCGTTCGCGATCTCCGGGCTGCCGGAGGCGGCGACCGCCGTCTTCACCCCGCAGAAGATCACCACGGGCGAGTCCTCGACGCTGAGCGTCCTGATCCCGGTCGGCACGCCGTCCGGCTCCTACAGCGCGCAGATCCTCGCCGACGGCGTCAACGTCGACCGGACGGTCACGCTCACGCTCACCGTCGACTCCGGCAGCAACGCCGTCTTCCTCGATGACTTCTCGACCGAGCTGGGGTGGACGACGAACCCGAACGGCACCGACACCGCGACCACCGGCCGGTGGGAGCGCGGCGTTCCGCAGCCCACCTTCGCCGGAAGGATCCCGATCCAGCTCGCGCCCTTCGTGGGCAAGAACGACCTGGTCACCGGGCGGCTGGCGGGCGACCGGGTGGGCGCGAACGACGTCGACGGCGGCGTGACGACCATCCGCTCCCGGGAGATCGCGCTTCCCCCCGGCACGCTGACCATGACGTTCGCGTGGTACTTCGCCCATCTGGCCAACTCCAGCGCCAAGGACTACTTCCGGGTCCGGGTGGTCAGCCCCACCGCCAACACCGTGGTGCTCCAGCAGTTCGGGGACCCCACCGTCCGGCCCGGCGAGTGGCGGACCGCGACGGTGAACCTGTCGGAGTTCGCCGGGCAGCCGATCCGCATCGTGGTGGAGGCCGCTGACGACTCGCCCGACAGCCTCGTCGAGGCGGGGATAGACGACGTGAGGATCACCAGGTCCTGACCCGGTGAGGCGCGGCCCCGGTCCCCTCGGTGAGCGAGGGGACCGGGGCCGCGCCGCGTCCGGGACGGCGGGAAGGGGTCAGCTCACCGCCCGCAGCGCGTCGACGACGCCGTAGCCGAAGAAGCCGTTGCGGATCGAGGTGCCCTCGCACACCTGGGTCGTGGTGATCTCCCCGCCGCCGGCCAGCCGCCGGACGTAGGTGTAGGCGGGCGGGACGGGGCAGGACCGCCGGGTGGCGGTCGTCCTGAGCCTCCGCTCCACGACGTCCGGGGCGAGCGTCTTGCCGCCGTGGACCGGGTCGGGCACGCCGTACCGGCTGACGATCAGCGCCGCCACCCCGGCGGCGTGCGGGGAGGCCATGGAGGTGCCCTGGAGGTATTCGTAGTAGCCGCAGACGTGGCCCCGGCAGCTGCGCACGATGTCGGCGATCCTGGGTGTGCCGTCGGGGTTCAGCTCGCCCCGCTTCTCGGCCACCGACTTCGGGTAGGCGGCGAGCACCGCCCGGGTGATGTTCTGGGTCTTGGTCGGCGTGTCGTAGACGTCGCCGCCGGGGGCGGCCGCGAAGACGTAGCCGTCGCCGTAGTCGGAGTAGTACGCCTTGCGCCCGCTGATGCCGGTGGCCGAGATCGCGAGCACGTGGTCGCCCTCGCTCGGCAGGGACAGGCAGGACGGCGGGACGAGCCGGTTGCGGGTCCGCTGCCCGGCCACCCGGGCGAAGTCGGGACTCGAGGTGTCGAGGATCTGCTTGGTGTAGTCGCCGGCGCCGTTGCCCACGGCGGAGATCAGGGTGACGTTCCGGTCGTGGGCGTAGTCGAGGGCCCGCTGGACGGCCGTGATGACCGTCTGCTGGTCCCGGCGCTCCTCGGGGCTGTCGGCGGGGTTGTCGGTGCAGTTGAACAGCCAGGGGTCGACGTAGTAGCTCATGTTGACCACGTCGACGCCGTTGTCGGCGGCGTAGGTCAGCGCGTCCACGGTGGGCTGGAGGAAGAAGTAGCCGCTGTCCTGGCCGACCCGCAGGCTGACGATCGAGGCGCCGGGCGCGACGCCCGCGACGCCCAGCCCGTTGATCGGGGAGGCGATCGTGGACGCCACGTGCGTGCCGTGGCCGTTCTCGTCGACGGTGGCCGGGTCGGTGCAGGACTTGTCCGGTTCCTGGTCGCACGGGCCGTCGAGTTCCTTGCCGTTGGCGTCGACCGGCATGTCGACGGTGAAGTTGCGGCTCAGCCCGGCGTTGTAGTTGGCCTCGATGTCGGGGTGGGTGGCGTCCACGCCGGTGTCGAGGATGCCGACGAGCACGGCGTGGGTGCCCCGCGACCGCCGGTAGGAGCCGGTGACGGTGGCGTGGATCTGCCGCATGTCCCACTGCCGGACGGCCAGCGGCTCGGGCCGGAGCACGGACGCGCCGGAGTCCGCCGCGTCGGGATCGTCCGTCCGGGCCGCACCGGCGGGGGCGGGGAGCGCGGCGCGCGGTTCGGAGGCGGAGGCGGTTCCGACGCGAGGGGTAGGGGCGGACAGCAGCCCGCCCGTCCCGGCGGCCCCTGCGGACCCGGCGTGCCCCGGCGCGCTCCGCTGCGGGACCCGGCCGATGACCATGTCGCGGGCGACGCCCTCGATCCGGGGGTCGGCCCGGAGCGCGTCGGCGAACGCGGGACCGGTCGCGGTGACGGTGGCGACGCCGACGGCGGCGTTCTCCCTGGTGACGGTGCCGCCCGCCGCCAGGACGGCCCGCCGGGCGTCGGCGGCGCTCACGCCCCGCCGGTACAGGACCACGTACCCGCCGCCGCGCCCCTCCCCCGGCGCTGTGTCCGGCCTCCGCGCCTGCGCCGGGACCGCCAGTGTGGCCGCGGTGAGGGCGGCAGCGGCGGCGATGACGATGACGCGCTTCACGCATACCTCCGTGTCGGATTCTCCTCCCGCCGGTGCGAATTCACCGGCGGGGCGATGCATAGGCCAGGGAATTGCACCCCGGCACGGCGAAGCAAGGACCGGCGGCTTTCCGCGCCGTGTCCGGACGTTAAGCGTGCCGGAGCGTTAACCGCGCCGCCGCGCCACCACCAGCATGTTCCTTTTTCGGAAATGTTCCTCTAACGTATGGAATTCCATTGTCCGTATGGGTTCGGAGGAACGGCCGCGGGCCGGTGCGCCGGCCGTACGGTCCTTTTCCGAGGACCGCCCCGCATTCGGAAGGTGAGAAGTGAGAGCGTTCGTCATCACCGAACCGCGCCGGTGTTCGGTGCTGGACGTCGAGCCGCCGGTCCCGATGGCGGGCCAGGTCGTCGTGGACGTGGAACGGGCCGGGCTGTGCGGCACCGACGTCGAGTTCTTCACCGGCGAGATGGCCTACCTCCACCAGGGCCACGCGCGCTACCCGGTGCGTGTCGGGCACGAGTGGTGCGGGACCGTCGCCTCCGTGGGCGAGGGCGTGGACGAGCGCTGGATCGGCCGGCGCGTCACCGGCGACACCATGCTCGGCTGCGGCCGGTGCCGCCGCTGCCGCGCGGGGCGGCCGCACGTGTGCGACGCCCGCCACGAGATCGGCATCCGCGGCGGGTGGCCGGGCGCCCTGGCCGAGCAGGTGGCGGTGCCGATCACGGCGCTGCACCCGCTGCCGGATGAGGTCGACGCGGTGGCCGGGGCCATGGTGGAGCCGGGCGGCAACGCGTTGCGGGCCGTACGGGCGGCGGAGGTGGAGCCGGGCGACCGGGTGCTGGTGGCCGGCCCCGGCGCGATCGGGCTGCTCGCGGCCTCGTTCGCGCTGATCCAGGGGGCGGAGGTGCACGTCCTGGGCGTCTCGGAGCGGTCGCTGACGTTCGCCCGCGCGCTCGGGGCGCACGGGGCCTGGACGGCCGAGCGGCTGCCCGCGGCGCCGTTCGACGCGGTGATCGACGCCTCCACCTCCCCCGCCCTGCCGGCGCGGGCCCTGGACCTGGTGGAGCCGGGCGGACGGGTGGTCTGCGTCGGCCTGGCGCCGGAGCCCAGCACGGTCGACACCCGGGCGATGGTCCTCAAGGACGTGACGATGACCGGGGTGCTGAGCGGCTCCGGCGGGCTCGCCGAGACGATCGAGCACTACGCCTCCGGGGAGGTGGATCCACGCCCGCTGGTGGCCGCCACGGTCGGCCTGGAGGAGGCGGCCGGTGTGCTGGCGGGCTCGCGCCCGGCCGGTGCGGGCCAGGGCCCGAAGATCCACGTCGACCCGCGGCGGTGAGCGGCGGGCCGCCGGTTCCCGCGCCGGCGCCCCGCCCGTACGGCGGGGCGGCGGAGCGCTCCGGAGGGGCGGCGCGTCAGAGGCGCAGTGCTCCCTGGGCGGAACCGCGCCACTCCACGAGCAGGACGGTGGCGTCGTCCTTCAACGTGTGGTCGTGGTAGTCGAGCAGCTGGCGGATGAGACGTCGCAGGGTCTCCGAGATCGGCAGCCCGGCGGCGTTCTGGCGGGTGACGAAGTCGACGAAGCGCTCCAATCCGAACTCCCGCCCCTCGTCGTCGCGGGCCTCGATGATGCCGTCGGTGTAGAACAGCAGCCGGTCGCCGGGTTCCAGCTGTTCCGTGCAGATGGTCACCGGCAGGCCGAGATCGAGGCCCATGGGGTGCGCGGGAGGGCAGTTCAGGGTGCCGACCCAGCGGCCGTCCCTGATCAGCACCGGCGGGTGGTGCCCGCGGTTGATCCACGTCAGCTCGCCGGTCGAGGTGTCGAGGTGGGCCAGGATCGCGGTGGCGAACCGGTTGGCCCGGCCGAACTGCTCGACCAGGGCCCGCTCGATGTTCTCGCTCGTCCTGACCAGGTCGGCTCCCCGGCGGCGGCTGTGGCGGCAGGCGGAGACCGCGAGGCTGGCGGTGATCCCGGCGGCGGTGTCGTGCCCCATGGCGTCGAAGATCGCCAGATGCACCATGTCGCCGAAGACGGCGTAGTCGAAGGCGTCCCCACCCACCTCGTAGGCCGGCTCCTGGGCGGCGCTGACCGCCACGTCCTGGTTGGCGAACGTGTTCAGCGGCATGAGGTTCTGCTGCATCTCGGCCGCGACGTTCATCGAGCGGGTGCGCACCAGCCGGGCGTAGGAGTCGCTGGGACCGCGCTTGCTCTCGACGAGCAGGGCGACCAGCGACGCGAGGGCCTTGGCGTCGGAGAGGGCCTGGTCGTCCGTGACCCGGGCGCTGACGCGGATGACGCCGAGGCGTTCGGCACCGTCCAGCAGCGGCACCCACCACCACTCCACCTCGTCGTCGTCGCCGATCTTCGGCAGGATCCGCACCTCCTGGAAGGCCCGGCCGGCGAGGGTGCTGTCGACGCGCAGCTCCCCCGGCTCGGAGCCCTCGTTGTGCGCCGTGTCGAGGCTGTGACCGGTCATCAGGCGCAGGACCTGCTGCTGGAGATCGACGATGTAGATCTGCACGTCGAACAGGCCGGCGCGGGCGGCGTGCTCGTTGACGATGGTGGGCAGCCGTTCGAGCGCGACGAGGTGGCTGGCGGCCAGCAGGCCGGTCAGCATCCGGGCGGTGTCTCTGGGAGAGTCGGTCATCTGGCTCCCGTCTGGCGTGGGCGGTCCGCGCGTCCGCGGCCTCTCTCCGGGAGGTCGCGGCCCCGCCGACGGGCGGGTGGACGGAACACCTGACGCGAAGCTGCCCCGAAACCAGCGGGCTATGTGAAGTTCTCCTCTACCTGAAAAATAGCCGAAATCATGACATGTTTCCTCATTGGCGACATCTCACCTGGAGTCCGTCCGGAGGCGGACCCGGTGGACCCGGTGGACCCGGCCGGGAGCCCATAACACGGCGATAGGGGATTTTTGGCAGATCCCGCCGGGGCGCTCCGGCCAATACTTTGACAGCACCCCTCACAAGGAGTGCTGATGTTCAGTCGACGTACCCTCCTGACCGGAGCCACCGCCGCCCTGGCCCTCGCGGCCACCCTGTCGCCCACCGCGGCACAGGCCGCCCCCGCACCCCTCCCCCCGGCCGCCATGGACGCCCTCCAGCGCGACCTGGGCATCACCGCCGAGCAGGCCGTTCAGCGGCTCGCCAACGAGTCCCGCGCCATGGGCGTGCAGGCCAACCTGACCAAGGCGCTCGGCGCCAAGTACGCGGGGGCGTGGTTCAACGCCGACGCCTCGCAGTTCATCGTCGCCACCAGCGACGCCGCCCAGGCCCCCACCATCAAGGCCCAGGGCGCCCAGCCCGTCGTCGTCGGCCGCTCGCTGGCCGACCTCGACGCGGTCAAGGCCAAGCTCGACCAGGCCCCCGAGGCCGCCAAGGCCAAGGCCGCCCTGTGGTACGTCGACGTCCAGGCCAACAGCGTCGTGGTCCAGGCCGCCGACCAGGCCGCCGGAGAGGCCCTCGTCGCCGCGGCCGGCCTGAACCGGGACGCGGTCCAGGTCAAGGTCAGCGCCGAGCAGCCCCAGACGTTCATGGACCTCATCGGCGGCAGCGCGTACTACATCAACGGCACCAGCCGCTGCAGCATCGGCTTCGCCGTCACCCGGTCGGGCAGCCCCGGCTTCGTCAGCGCGGGCCACTGCGGCCGGACCGGCTCCACCACCACCAACCCGTCCGGCACCTTCGCCGGCTCGTCGTTCCCCGGCAACGACTACTCCTACGTCTCCACCCCGGGTCACAACCCCACGCCGTACGTGCGCGGCTCCGGCGGTTCCCTGGTCACCGTCCGCGGCTCGTCCGTGGCGGCGATCGGCGCCTCGGTCTGCCGCTCCGGCTCCACCACCGGCTGGCACTGCGGCACGATCCAGCAGTACAACTCGACCGTGAACTACGCGCAGGGCACGGTCTACGGCCTGACCCGCACCAACGTGTGCGCCGAGCCCGGTGACTCCGGCGGTTCCTTCATCTCGGGCAACCAGGCCCAGGGCATGACCTCCGGCGGCTCGGGCAACTGCTCCTCCGGCGGCACGACCTACTTCCAGCCCGTCAACGAGGTCCTCGGCGCCTACGGCCTGACCCTCAGGACCGGCTGACAGTAATACTGCGACGCTGGCGCGTCGCGGCTCGGGGGCTGGTAACCGGTGCCTTCCCTCGTCACTCCGCCGCTTCGCGGCTGCGTTCCTCAGTCCAGACACCGGCGCCCCCGAGCAGCTCATGGCGACGCTGGCGCGTCGCGGCTCGGGGGCTCTTGACCCGGTGTCTTCCCTCGTCACTCCGTCGCTTCGCTCCTCCGCTCCTCAGTCCAGACACCGGCGCCCCCTCGCGGGGCCCGGACACCGGCGCCCCCTCGCGGGGTCCGGGCAACGGCACCCCTCGTAAGTCCCCCGTCAGGGTGAGGTTTCCTCGCCCTGACGGGCACCCCCCAACGGCCGAGGAGGCCTCCCAGATGTCCAGGATCATCCGCACCCTCGCCGCCCTCCTGGTAGGGCTCGCCGCCCTGGTGGCGATCTCACCCGCCTCGTCCGCGTCATCCGCCTCGTTCGCGCGGGCGGCCGGGGCGGACGCCCGGCAGACGGTGGCCGTGCGCGTGCTGCGCTACGACGCGAGCCGGGCCGCCGAGTTCCGCTCGGCGGTCGACCAGGCCGCGCAGATCTGGAACTCCAGCGTGTCCAACGTGCGCCTGGTGGCCGGTACCCCTGCGGACTTCGTCGTCCTGGCCGACGACGGATGGCCCCGCACCCAGCCGGTCAGCCTGGGCCGGGGGACCATTTGGATGGGCAGGCAGGCCACCGCGGAGGGCCACAACCCGCTGCGGATCGCCGCCCACGAGATCGGTCACATCCTGGGCCTGCCGGACCGGCGCACCGGTCTGTGCACGGACCTGATGTCCGGCGCGAGCGCGGGCACGAGCTGCACCAACCCCTACCCGAACTCGACCGAGAAGGCCCAGGTCAACCGGAACTTCGCCGGCTTCGCCCCGGCGATCCGCTTCGGCGAGATCTACGTCGACAGCCCTGAGGCCGCCCTGAGGTAACCCTTCTCAGCCCTTCTCGGCGGCGACCCGGCATCCCCTCCCGGCGGCCGGCCCGGACGACCTGTTCGTCCGGGCCGGCCGTTCGCATGTCCGCACCCGGGAGCGCTTCGAGGCCCTCGCGGCCGTGAGCGCCTTCGGGACCTGCGACGTCCGGGCCCAGGGGATCGACATCGAGGTCCGGCTGACCAGACGCGCCGCCTGACTCATCCGGCGAGCGGCGACTAGGCCGACATATGGGTATAAACCCCCTCGAAAGCATCGACCGACATCTCGGGGGGCCTCGATGAGCACAGCGGAAACCGGCAAGAAGGCTCGGGACGTGATGCACCAGGGCTGCAAATGCGTCGGTGAGCACGAGAACCTGCGCACGGCCGCGCGGATGATGCGCGACATGGGCGTCGGCGCGTTGCCGATCTGCGGCGACGACGACCGGCTCAAGGGGATCATCACCGACCGCGACATCGTGGTGAAGTGCTGCGCCGAGGGCAGGGACCTCGAACGGACCACGGCCGGCGAACTGGCCCGCGGACTGGTGTGGGTGGACGCCGACACCAGCGTCGAGGAGGCGCTGAGCAAGATGGAGGAGCACCAGATCAAGCGGCTGCCGGTGATCGAGGACCATCGCATCATCGGCATGATCAGCGAGGCCGACCTGGCCAAGGAGCTGCCCGACGGCAAGCTGGCCGAGTTCGTCCACAGTATCTACGCACGTGCCTGACCGGGCCGCCCGGCAGGCGCGCGAGGGACCCCGGCCGGCCGGGGTCCCTCCTCGCGAGGACCACGAAGACCGGGCGAACCGGGAGATCTGACAGGTCCGGGAGATCCATGCGGACCGGATGGTGCGGGATCGGCGAGGAGAGGAAAGGGATCGCACATGCCCGAGACGAGCTCCGGGGGACTTCGCCCCGCCGGAGGTGTCCCCCGATGACCGACGGCGGCATCGGCGTGTCCGTGGAGGCCGACGCCCACCCCGAGCGGGTGTTCGCCGTACTGACCGACTGGCCGCGCCACCGGGAGTGGATGGTCCTCACCCGGGCCCGGGTGACCGGCGGCGACGGCCGGAGCGCCGGAAGCCGTCTGGCGGCCTTCACCGGCATCGGCCGTCTCGGCTTCCTCGACACCATGGAGATCACCGAGTGGGACCCGCCGCGGACCGTCGCGGTCCGGCACACGGGCGGGCTGGTGCGCGGCACCGGGGTCTTCCGGGTGCTGCCCCGCGACGGCGGGGGCAGCACGATCGTCTGGGAGGAGAAACTGGACCTGCCGCTCGGCGCGGCCGGGCGGCTGGGCTGGGCCCTGCTCAGGCCGCTGAACGCGGTGCTGTTCCGGCTCTCGCTGCGCCGCCTGGCCGCACTCAGCCGCCGATGAGGCCGCGGCGCGAGTCGCGGGCCGGGCCGGGCCGGGCGCTTCCGCCGATCCCGGCTCGGCCCGCGTCCGCCGGGTTCAGCCGCCGGTGAGGTCGCGGCGCGAGTCGCGGACCGGGCCGGGGCCCGGCTCGTCGCGGATCACCTCTCCGTGGATCACCGGGCCGGAGCCGCCCGGACCACCCGGGCCGCGCGTCCCGCCGAACGGCGAGTCCGCGCCCGTACCGAACGGTGAACCCGCGCCGAACGGCGAGCCGAGGACCGGCCCGGCGGCCGACCGGGCGAGGGTGCTGCGGACCCGGCGGGCGAAGAACCAGGCGCCCAGGCGGCGGACCAGCGGCCGGGTGAGGGGCAGCAGGCACAGGAAGCCCGCGATGTCGGTGAGGAAGCCCGGGGTGAGCAGCAGCATGCCGCCGGTGACGACCATGGCGCCGTCGGCGAGCTCACGCTCGGGCATCCGGCCGTCGCGCAGCGACTCCTGCAGGCCGCGCCACGCCCTGCGGCCCTCGCGGCGGACGATCCAGGCGCCGAGGAGGCTGTCCGCCAGCAGGAGGGCCACCGTGGGCCAGCCGCCGATGACCTGCCCCGCCTGGATCAGGACCCAGATCTCCAGGATCGGGACCACCAGGAAGAGCAGGAACAGCACTAAGCGCATCTTTTCCTCAACTCATGTGACAGCCGTACGACTGTGACAACGCGCCGGGGCGTCGCCGCGTTCCGCCGCGTTCCCCGGAGATCCTCCCGGGTCGTTCCGGGGGCCTCCCGGGGTTCCCCCGGAGTCCGGACAGGAGCGCCCGGCACCCGGCGTTCGACACTCGGCGTTCAGCGCGAGCGGCGCAGGCGGCCGGGCAGCCCGGCCAGGCCCCACTGCATGATCCGCCAGAACGCCTCGATCATGATGCCCCGGCTCATCTTGCTGACCCCGGCGGTGCGCTCCACGAACACGATGGGCACCTCGGCGACGCGCAGGCCGTGGCGGACCGTGCGCAGTGTCAGGTCCACCTGGAAGCAGTAGCCCTGCGACTCCACGTCGTCCAGGCCGATCTTCTCCAGGGTGGCGGCGCGGTAGGCGCGGAAGCCCGCGGTGGCGTCGCGGACCGGGATGCCGAGCATCATCCGGGCGTAGACGTTGGCGCCGCGCGAGAGGAACTCGCGGGAGGCGGGCCAGTTGACCACCTCGCCGCCGGGCACCCATCGCGAGCCGATCACCAGGTCGGCCCCGCCGGCCAGCCGCTCCAGCAGCTTGGGCAGTTCCTCGGGCTGGTGGGAGCCGTCGGCGTCCATCTCCACCAGGACGTCGAAGCCCTCGGCCACGCCCCAGCGGAACCCGGCGATGTAGGCGGCTCCCAGTCCCTGCTTGCCGGGCCGGTGCAGCACGTGGACGTGGTCGTCGCCGGCCGCCAGCTCGTCGGCGACCGCCCCGGTGCCGTCGGGACTGGAGTCGTCGGCCACCAGCACATGCGCCTCGGGCACCGCGGCGCGCACCCTGCCCACGATGGCCGGGAGGTTCTCCCGCTCGTTGTAGGTCGGCACGACGACGAGCACCCGGCCCGGCATCCGCTCCATCACGCGTCTCCCACCTGCTGCTCGTCCCTCCCGCCCGCGGAGTGGGCAAGGTTGCGGATCCGGCGCGCCGCGACGGCGGCCACCGCGCCCGCACCCATAAGTATCAAGACCCATTCGGGCAACGCGCCAGCCCTGGTTGCGATGGTCTGTTCACTTCTGACCGGAACAGTCAGTACGTCCATCGCGGGGACCAGCTCGCCGGTGCGCCAGGTGACCTCGCCGTCCGGGGTCACGAGGGCGGAGATCCCGGTGATCGCCGAGGTCACCACCGCCCGGTTGTGCTCGACCGCCCGCAGCTGCGACATGGCGAGCTGCTGGGGCGGCAGGTTCGTCAGCGCGTAGGTCGCGTTGTTGGTCTGCACCACCAGGGGGGTCGCCCCGGTCCTCGCGGTGTCGCCGACGACGCCGTCGTAGGCGACCTCGTAGCAGTTGATCGCCCCGACGGTCACCGGCCCCACCCGGAGGTCGCCGTCGCGGGTGCCGGGCACCGACTGCTTGCCGACCAGGGCGGCCCGCTCGAACAGGGCGAACATGAGGTCCTTGAGCGGGGTGTACTCCCCGAACGGGACCAGCTTCTGCTTGTCGTAGTACGCCCCGGGCCCGCTGACCGGGTCCCACACGATGCTGCGGGTCGCCCGGCCGTCCTCACCGATCCCGACCACCGCGCCGACCAGCACGGGCACCCCGATGTCCCTGACGGCGTCGCCGATCTGACGGCGGGCGGACTCACTGCGGTAGGGGTCGATGTCGGTGGAGTTCTCCGGCAGCACGACCAGGTCGGGTCTCGGCGTCCGGCCCTCCCGTACGGCACGGGCCATCTCGTGGAGCATCCGGGTGTGGTTGCCCAGCACCACCGCGGGCTCGTCACCCAGGAAGCCCATGCCGCGGCCGGGGACGTCGCCCTGGATGACGCCGATCCGGACCGTCCGGCCCTCGTCGCCGTGGCGGGGCACGGCGAACGCCGCGGCCGGCACGGCCAGCGCCCCGGCGAGCGCCAGCGCCAGCGGCGCCCGGACCCGGCGCCCTTCCGGCCCCTGATCAGCCTTCGGTCCCGGCCGCGTCTCCGGATCCCGTTCCGCCGGGGCGCCCCGCTCCCGGGTGCGCCCCTCCCGCGACGCCGGCCGCCACGCCGCCCGCAGCCGCAGCGCGGACAGCGCGAGCAGCCCGCCGCACAGCGCCACCGCGAAGCTCACCAGCGGCGCCCCGCCGACGGCCGCGTACGGGGTGAGGACCGACTCCCCCTGGCTGAAGGCCAGCCGTACCCAGGGGAACCCGCCGAACGGGAACGAGCCGCGGGCCTTCTCCATCGCCACCCACAGCGCGGCGCTCCACAGGGGCCACAGGGGCAGCCGGGACACCAGTGCCGACCCGGCGGCCCAGGCCGCGTAGAAGAGGCTCTCCATGGCCGTCAGGCCCAGCCAGGCGTCGGTCCCGATCGGGCTCACCCAGTGCAGCGCGGGCAGCAGGAAGGCGAGGCCGAGCAACAGGCCCGGCCACACGGCGCGGCGGGCGCGCAGGCCGTGCGCCGCGAGTACGGCGAGCGCCACGCCGAAGGGAGCCAGGAACCACAGCCCGAGCGGCGGGAAGGACAGGAACAGCAGCAGGCCGCCCGCGACGGCCGCCGCGGCGCGGCCGGACACCGGGCGGGCGAGGAGCGCGGCCCACCGGCGGGGCGGCTCCCCCGGCTCCCCCGGCGCGGCCGCCGGCGGAACGGCCGTCTTCTCCTGCACCACGGGCGCGGCTCTCCTTCGGGGCGTCGTGCGGGCACCGGACGCCCGGCCCCTCCGACCGGCCCGTCCGGCCCTTTTCCTAGCCCGAACGGTACCGCCACGGGAGCACGGCGAGGAAACCACGGTCCGGGAAACGGCCCGGAAGGTCAAAAAGGCCCGAAAGGCCCGGGACGCCTCCGGAAACGGCAACGGGGTGATCCCCGGGCGGACGGAGGCCCGCGGGATCACCCCGGCGCTTGCGACGCTCGCACGGGAGCGGGAAGAGGGCCCGGGCCGCCCTTCGGACCGGTTCCGTCCCGTCGGCGGCGGGCGCGGATTGCCGTTGTCTACTGGGTGCCCGGACCCCTCCTGGGTCCAACCCCCCGCCCGGAAGGGGTGCCCCGCCTCGACGGAACGCCGAACCTGCGCCTGGCTGTACGGACGGGGTCTCCCCCGTCACGGGCGCAGGAGGCGGCGATGTCGAAAGGCGGCCAACCGGTCAGTCCCGTGCTGGACTGGGCAGCAAACTACCGACCCCAGCGCAGATGTCAACCGTGTCCCTAACAGCGGAAACATCAAGTTTCCGCAGCTGGGACAGGATCGGCGAGAGCCGTCAATGGTCTCATGTGATCCGATGTACCTCAAGTCGAGAGAGCGCCCCGGGCAGCGGACCGTCGTGGACGACGCCAAGGCGGCGGGTCGCCCTGGTCAGCGCGACGTAAAGATCGCTGGCCCCGCGTGGCGACTCCCCCAGGATCGTCTCCGGATCCACCACGACGACCGTGTCGAACTCCAGGCCCTTGGCCTCGGCGACGGTCAGGACGGCCGCCGGGGCGTCCAGTGCGGCGGCCCCGGGCGTGGTGGCCGCGCCCGGGACCGCCCCCGTGACGAGCTCGCCGTACTTCTCCCGGCCGGTCTCCGGGACGATCACCACCGTGCGGCCCCCCTCCGCGACCTCCGCGGCGACCAGGCCGGGCAGGCGGTCCGCCGGGGAGGCGGCCCAGGGCCGGGCGCCGGTCTCGCGGACCGAGTCGGGCGCGCTCAGGCCGGGGCCGACCAGGGCGAGCACGTCCGCCGCCACGGCCATCAGCTCGGCCGGGGTGCGGTAGTTGACCGTGAGGGTCTCCTGCCGCCAGCGGTCGGCGACGTACGGGCCGAGGACGTCGCCCCAGGAGCGGGCGCCCGCCGAGGAGCCCGTCTGCGCGAGGTCGCCGACGATCGTCATCGACCGGCTGGGGACGCGGCGCATCACCATGCGCCAGTCCATCGCCGACAGCTCCTGGGCCTCGTCCACGATGACGTGGCCGAACGCCCAGGTCCGGTCGGCCGCGGCGCGCTCGGCGGTGGTGAGGTACACCTCGTCGCCCAGGTGGCGGGCGGCGAACCTCTCGGCGTCCATGACCTCCGCCAGGCCGGTCAGCTCCAGCACCTCTTTGGCGTAGGTGAGCTGGTGCTGCCGCTCGTCCTGGGCGGCGGCCCGCGCCAGGGCCTGCTCCTCCTCGGCGAACCACGCCCCGGCCCGCAGCACCGCCGGGTCGATGTCGCCGAGCAACTCGGCGGCCTCGTCCAGCAGCGGCACGTCGGAGGGGGCCCACCAGTCCTCGCCGCGCCGGGGCGGCTCGCGCAGCAGCAGCTCGCGCTCGGCGGCGTCCAGCAGCCCGCCCGCGGCGTACTCCAGCCGCTCACGCGAGGTGAACAGCCCGACCAGGAGCTGGCGGGGGGTGGTGTAGGGCCACAGCCTGTTCAGCGCGGCCTTGACGGGCTTCTCGGTGCGCAGGTCCTCGCGGATGCCGGCCAGCTCGTCGTCGTCGATCACGCCCTTGCCGAGCTGCTTGGCCATCTGCCGGGCGAGGATGTTGAGCAGGTGGCGGACGAACACTGCGCGGGCCTCGTTGTGCGGCCTGCCCGAGCGGGCGGCCCGGTTGCGCGCCGCCTCCAGGGCCCGGCCGTCGAGCCTGAGGACACGGCCGTCGAGGCGGATCTCGACCGGTTTGCGCGGCACCCGCTGCCGCTCCCGTACGGCCCGCGCCACCACCTGGACCATGCGCGCGTCGCCCTTGACCTCGGCGGTCTCCGGGCGCTCCCGGACGGTGGGGACGAGCCCGGGGTACAGCCCGGCGACCGTGGACAGCAGCACGTCGGTCTCGCCCAGCGAGGGGAGCACCTGGTCGATGTAGCGCATGAAGGTGGAGTTGGGGCCCAGGATGAGCACGCCCCGGCGGGCGAGCCGCTCCCGGTGGGTGTAGAGGAGGTAGGCCGCCCGGTGCAGGGCGACGACCGTCTTGCCGGTGCCGGGGCCGCCCTGCACGACCAGCACGCCGTCCAGATCGGAGCGGATGATGCGGTCCTGCTCGGACTGGATGGTCGCCACGATGTCGCGCATCCGCCCGGTCCGCCGGGCGCCGAGGGAGGCCAGCAGCGCCGCCTCGCCGTTGAGGGTGGCGACGTCCTCGTCGGTGAGGCCGTCGAGGTCGAGCAGGTCGTCGTCCACCCCGACCACCGTGCGCCCCTTGGTCTGCAGGTGGCGGCGGCGGGTGACGCCCATCGACGCGGCGGGGGTGGCGCCGTAGAACGGCTGGGCCACCGGCGCCCGCCAGTCGATCAGCAGCCGGCGCTGGTCGTCGTCGGCCAGGCCGATGCGCCCGATGTAGAGGGTGCTCTGGTCGCTCTTGTCGAGCCGCCCGAAGCACAGGCCGTTCTCGACGCCCCACAGGCGGCCCAGGCGTTCGGCGTACATCCCGGCGAAGCTGTCGCGCTCGGAGCGGTTCTGGTGCGTGCCGCCGCTCCCGCCCTGCGCGAGCACCTCGTCCAGCTGCCGCTGGGTGCGCTCGCGGAGCACGTCGAGCCGCTCGTAGAGAGCGGAGACGTATTCCTGCTCCCGAGCGACCTCGTGTTGACGGACGGTCGCCGATCCATTATTGTTGATGCTAATGGGATGCTCCGGGCTCATTTGGCTTTTGTGTGACTATTGTGACAGCCAGCCATCTTAGCAGCATCGTTGAGGAACCCGCCTCCACACAGCGATCACAGCTTGGTCTCGCCACCTCCACCCGTTCTCACGGCACGGCTCGCCGCGCCTTCCTCACCGCACACGCGGGAAGGACCGTGAGCCCGTGAAGGACGGAGAAGGACCATGAGGACCGCGAAGGACCGCGAAGGACCGCGAAGGACACGGTGAGCCGTACGAGGCTCCGTGAGACCCTGCAGGCTCCCGTGAGGCCCGGCCGGACCCGTGGAGCGCCATGGGGCCCGGCGGGGCCGAGGCGAGGCTGAGCGGCCACACGGAGCCCGACGGACGGGCCGGATCAGGCGCCCCCGGCGCCCCCGGCGGTCCCGCCGCCCGGCGGCTGCGGGGTCCGGTGCTCGTACGGCGTGCTCAGCACGACCGTCGTCCGGGTCGAGACGTTGGCGGCGGTGCGGATCTGGCTGAGCAGTTCCTCCAGCGCCGTCGGCGACGCCACCCTGACCTTGAGGATGTAGCTCTCGTCACCGGCGACACTGTGGCACGCCTCGATCGCGGCCAGGTGGGCCAGCCGGTCGGGAGCGTCGTCGGCGGCGGCCGGGTCGATCGGCTTGATGGACACGAACGCGGTCAGCGGGAGCCCGATCGCCTCGTAGTCGACCAGCGCGGCGTATCCCCGCACCACCCCGCGTTTCTCCAGCCGGCGCACCCGCTGGTGCACCGCCGACACCGACAACCCGGTCTCCTTGGCGAGGTCGGTGAAACTCATCCGGCCGTCACTCGCCAGCAATGTCACGATTCGGCGGTCGATCTCCTCCACCCGATCAACGGTATCGGCACCCGGCACTCTTCCGCGCCGCCCCCTGGCCATGCCATGGTCCCGACGCCGCCCGCGCCTCAGCCGGTCTCGGCTCGCGCGCCTTCGGCGTTCTCCGGATCACGCGGGCCGTCCGGGCCCTCTGGGCCTTCCGGGCCGGCGGCTTCCGCCCGCGCCGCCTTCCCGTCCACCGCGGTCCCGACGGAGGGCTTCGCGGTCTCATCGGGGGACGCCGGAGTCCCCTCAGAGGCCGGGGCCGGGGCGGCCCCCCGCCCGGCTCCGGCCTCACCGCCGGAGGCATCCGGGGCGTCGGAGGCATCCGGGGCGTCAGAGCCGTCGGAGGCGTCCGGGATGTCGGCTACCGGCAGTGTGAGGATGAAACGGGCGCCCTCGGTGTACTCGGTGTCCAGCCAGATCCTGCCCTGGTGCTGCTCGACGATCTTCCGGCAGAGCGCCAGGCCGATCCCGGTGCCCTCGTAGGCGTCCCGGTGGTGCAGCCGCTGGAAGATCACGAAGATCTTGTCGGCGAAGTGGGCCGGGATGCCGATCCCGTTGTCGGTCAGGGAGATCCGCCACTCCCCGTCGTCCTTCTCGGCCGCGATCCGCACATGCGCGCGGCGGTCCGGGGAGCGGAACTTCAGCGAGTTGCCGATCAGGTTCTGCCAGAGCATCACCAGCTGGGTACGGTCGCCGATGACCACCGGCAGGTCCCCCACCTCGATCTCGGCGTCCGCCTCCTCCACGGCCGTCGAGAGATTGTCCAGCGCGTGGCCGACCATCTCGTTCAGGCCGGCCGGGACGGGATCCTGTCGGATGCGGCCCACCCGGGAGAAGGTGAGCAACTCGTTGATGAGCACCTGCATCCGCTTGGCACCGTCGACGGCGAAGTCGATGTAGGTGTTCGCCCTCTCGTCAAGCTGACCGGCGTAGCGCTGCTGGAGCATCTGGCAGAAGGATGCGATCTTGCGCAGCGGTTCCTGCAGGTCGTGCGAGGCGACGTAGGCGAACTGCTCCAGCTCGGCGTTGGATCGTTTCAGCTCCTCGGCCTGGGCGGCGAGCTGCTGCCGGGAGCCGCGGGCCTCCTCCAGTTCGGTGACGATCCGCCGCCGCATCGCCTCCATGTCGCTCGACAGCGCCGCCAGGTCGGCCGGGCCGCCGGTGTCGACGTGGTGGGAGAAGTCGCCCCCGGTGACCCTGCGGGACGCCTCGCCCAGGCGTGCCAGGGGGCGGAACACCGCCAGCCGCAGCAGCACCGCGACCGTGACGATCGTCAGGAGGAAGGCCGCCAGGATGATGAAGAACGTGGTGTCGCGGGTCGTGCGGGCCCGCTCCAGCTCGGCGCGGGCGCGGTCCCTGACCGCGCTCCAGGCGGCGTTCTGGTCGTCGAGCGCGCGGCGGACCGCGTCGAAGGCCGTCTTGCTCTCCTCGGCCCGCTCCTGGGTCACGGCCGAGGTGCCGCCGCTCCGTACGGCCGCGATCATCGGCTCGGCGTACTCCGAGCGCCATCGCTCGCTCAGCCGCTGGACCGTCTCCAGGCGGTCCAGCATCCTCTCCCCCGACGCCACCATCCGCACCTGCGCCGCGGCGGTCCGCTGGGCGCTCAGGCCGTCCTCGTACGGCTGGAGGAACTCCTCCTTGCCGGAGAGGACGAACCCCCGCAGGCCGGTCTCCTGGTTCACCAGGCTCGTCTGCATGCGCTCCGCCTGGAGCCTGCCCACGGTGATCTGGTCGATGAGCCGGTTGGACGCCTCGGCCGCGGTGCGCAGCACGCTCGCGCCGAACACCGCGGACACGGCGAGCAGCACGGCCATGGCCAGCAGCACCACGTTGAACCATGTCTGCGCGTTCCAGCGGCCATGCCGGGAACGGGCGGCGCGCGCCTGGTCGGAGGTCATGACGTCTCATCTCAGGGATCCGGCTCGCCGGGGCCGGGGAACACAACGGCTGACGAAAGATACCGGAACGGGGGGCCTTCGCCGTACCCGATCCGGCGTCACGGGTCCGGGGCGGGCGGGACGTACCCGTGTCGGAGTGGGAAGCTGGTGTGATCCCCGCCGTTCGACGGCGTACGCGTCCTGGAGGTAGTGGTGTCCGACGAGTTCGACGTGATCGTGATAGGGGCCGGTCCCGCCGGGGAGAACGTCGCGGCCCGGGCCGTCCGCGGGGGGCTGAGCGCCGCGGTGGTGGAGAAGGACCTCGCCGGCGGAGAGTGCTCCTACTGGGCGTGCGTACCCAGTAAGGCGCTGCTACGCCCGGTGGAGCTGGCCGCCGACGTCAGCCGGGTGCCCGGCATGTCCCTCGGCCCCCTGGACGTCGCCGCGGTGCTCGCCCGGCGCGACGAGGCCGTCTCGCACCTGGACGACGCCGGACAGGTGAAGTGGATCAAGAACGTGCCCGCGGAGTTCGTACGGGGCCGGGGACGACTGAGCGGGCCGCTGCGGGTCGAGGTGACCGCTCCCGGCGGCGCCGTCCGCCTGCTGACCGCCCGGCACGCGGTCGTGCTGGCCACCGGCAGCCAGGCGGTGCTCCCGCCGGTCCCCGGTCTGCGGGAAGCGGCCCCCTGGACGAGCCACGAGGTGACCGTCGCCCAGGAGGTCCCGAAGCGGTTCGTCGTGGTGGGCGGCGGCGTGGTGGCCTGCGAGATGGCGCAGGCCATGCACGGGCTGGGCGCCGCGGAGACGACGATGCTGGTGCGGGGCCACTCGCTGCTGGACCGGATCGAGCCGTTCGCCGGGGAGCTGCTGCGCGACTCGCTGGCCGACGGCGGCGTCGACGTCCGCTTCGGCGTCGAGGTGACGAAGGTGGAGCGGCCCGTACCGGGCGGCCCGGTGACCGTCCACCTGAGCGAGGGACCGCCGATCACGGCCGACGAGCTGCTGATGGCCACCGGACGCCGGCCCGCGACCGGCGACCTCGGCCTCGACACCGTGGGCCTGTCCGGGAAGGGCCCGGTGGAGGTCGACGACAGCATGCGCGCCACCGGGGTCCCGGAGGGCTGGCTGTACGCGGTGGGCGACGTCAACGGCCGCAACCTCCTCACCCACATGGGCAAGTACCAGGCGCGGGTGTGCGGCGACGTGATCGCGGCGCGGGCCCGGGGCGACCGCGACGACCTGCCGGGGCTGCGCGCCGTCGCCGACTCCCTCGGCGCGCCCCAGGTGGTCTTCACCGACCCGCAGATCTGCGCGGTCGGCCGGACCGAGGCCGCCGCCCGCTCCGAGGGGTTCGACGTCCGCGTGGTGGAGTACGACCTGGCCTCGGTGACCGGGGCCTACCTGCTCGGCGAGGACTACCGGGGGCGGGCGAAGGCGGTGGTCGACGAGCGGCGCCGCGTCCTGCTCGGAGTGACCTTCGTCGGCGCGGGCGTCGCCGAGCTGCTGCACTCGGCGACGATCGCGGTGACCGGCGAGGTCCCCCTCGACCGGCTGTGGCACGCCGTCCCGTCCTTCCCCACCGTCAGCGAGATCTGGCTCCGCCTCCTGGAGGAATACGGCCTCTGACCCCTCACGGACACCGGTGACCGGACCCGCTCAAAGGCACCCCTGATCGGACCCGCTCAAGGGCGCGACTGGCTGGACCCGCGAGGGGGCGCCGGTGTCTGGACCCGCTCGGGGGCGCCGGTGTCTGGACTGAGGAACGCAGCCGCGAAGCGGCGGAGTGACGAGGGAAGACACCGGCTCAGGAGCCCCCGAGCCGCGACGCGCAGCGTCGCCATAAGCACAGTTTAGAAAAGCTTTGCCCCTTTCCCGCCACCACACCCACCCCATATGCGGAATTAAGACCATACAGATGGATTCCGGGAAGTTCGGGGAGGTGAGGTCGCCGCCATGAAGACGAGCGATGACGCGGCGCGGTGGCCCGCGTCGCGGGAGGGCGGCCCTCCCGGGGTGCTGCCCGTCTCCCTCGAGCCCGACTTCCGGGCGCTGGACCGGCGGGAGCGGGCCATCATCGGCCGGATGCTGGCGGGCCTGACCCTGGGCATGGCCCTCGCCCTGGCCGGCCGGATGCTCACCGAGGTGCTGCCCACGCATGTCGTGGCCTTCTACGATCCCTACCTGTACGGCGTGCTGATCCTGGCCATGACCCGCGGCATCGCCCGGCCCGGATGGGCTCTGCTGACCGGCGGCCTGACCGGGGCGGGCATCGCGGCCGGTCAGATGACGGCCTACGCGCTCGACCGCCAGACCCCGCTCATCCCCGGCGATCCCGGCGATCCCGGGGGCATCGGCTGGGAGATGGCGGCGCTGGCCGTCGTGCTGGCCGCCTTCGGCCTGACCGGGCATCTCTGCCGTCGTCCCGGCCTGTGCGGCGACCTCGTGGTGGGGGCGCTCAGCGGGGTGCTGCTGGCCCGGTTCGCCCAGGAACTGCGGTCGGCGGAACTGCTGGACAGTGTGAACTCCTTCTCCGCGCTCCCGTGGTCGCTCGCGGCTCTGGTGATCATGGGCCTGGCGTTGCCGGTCATCCTGCGCCCGACCGCCGCGGCGCGGGCCCGCACCGCGGTCGCCACCCTGGCCTGCGCCGTCCTCTGCACGGTCGGCTTCGCCTTCGTACCCGTCCTGTCCCTGCCCGTCTGACCGGGGGGCCGCCGGAGCCCCCGGAGCCGCCGGAGCCCCCGGCGGCCAGGATCGACCCCGGACCAGCCGGTCAGCCCTTGGCGACGGCCCTGCCGATGACCAGGCGCTGGACCTGGTTGGTGCCCTCGACGATCTGCAGCACCTTCGCCTCGCGCATGTACCGCTCGACCGGGAAGTCCTCGACGTAGCCGTAGCCGCCGAGCACCTGCACCGCGTCGGTGGCGGTCTTCATGCACACGTCGGTGGCGAACAGCTTGGCCATCGCGGCCTGCGTGCCGTACGGCCGGCCGGCGTCGCGCAGCCGGGCGGCGTCCAGGTAGAGGGCGCGCGCGGCGGCGATCTGGGTGGCCATGTCGGCGAGCATGAAGCCGACGCCCTGGAAGTCGACGATCCGCGAGCCGAACTGCCGCCGCTCCCTGGCGTATGAGGCGGCGGCGTCGAACGCGGCCTGGGCCACGCCCACCGCGCAGGCGGCGATGCCGAGCCGCCCGCCGTCCAGGGCGGCCATGGCGATCCGGAATCCCTCGCCCTCGGCGCCCACCATGGCGTCGGGGCCGAGCCGGGCGGCGTCGAAGCGGACCTGGGCGGTCGGCGAGGACTTCATGCCCATCTTCCGCTCGGGCTCGCCGAACGACAGTCCCGGCGTTCCCGCCGGGACGTGGAAGCAGGAGATGCCGCGGGCCCCGTCGGGGGAGGTGCGGGCCATGAGCGTGTAGAAGTCGGCGGCACCGCCGTGGGTGATCCACGCCTTGACCCCGTCCACGGTGTAGCCGCCGGCGTCGCGCGCGGCCCGGGTGGTCAGGGCGGCGGCGTCGGAGCCGGACTGCGGCTCCGAGAGGCAGTAGGCGCCCAGCAGCTCACCGCCGAGCATCTCCGGCAGCAGTTCCGCGCGCTGGGCGTCGGTGCCGTAGGCCGCGACGGGGAAGCACGACAGGGTGTGCACCGACAGGCCGAGGCCGACCGCGAGCCACCCGGCCGCCAGCTCCTCGATCACCTGGAGGTAGACCTCGTACGGCTGCGCCGCGCCGCCGTGCTCCTCGGGGTAGGGCAGCCCGAGGAGGCCGGAGCGGCCCAGGGTGGTGAAGACCTCCCGGGGGAAGCGCCCGGCGGCCTCGTCGGCCGCGGCCCGGGGCGCGACCTCCTTGCCGGCGAGGTCGCGGACCAGGTCGATCAGGTCGTGGGCCTCGGCGGTCGGCAGAACACGTTCAACGGTCATATCCGCACACTCCAGGTCATGGGCGCGAGCGACAAAAAGGGTGACCGGGTTCACCGGCCACCCCGATTGTGACACTTGTTACACGATGACGAGTTCGCGAGGCCGGTGGTTGACGCGCTCCCCGCCGTCCTCGGTGCAGACGAGGATGTCCTCGATGCGGGCGCCGTGGACGCCGGGGAGGTAGATGCCCGGTTCGACGGAGAAGGCGAAGCCCGGTGCCAGCGGCTCGGCGTTGCCCGCGACGATGTAGGGCTCCTCGTGGGTCTCCAGGCCGATGCCGTGGCCGGTGCGGTGGATGAAGTACTCGCCGTAGCCCTCCTCGGCGATCACCTCCCGCGCGGCGGCGTCGATCGCCTCGCACGCGACGCCGGGCCGTACCGCCCGGCAGGCGGCCTCCTGGGCGCGCTGGAGCACGTCGTAGTACTTGGCGAAGTCGGCCGGGGGCTCCCCGACGCAGTAGACCCGGGTGGAGTCGGAGCAGTAGCCGCCGGGCATCTGACCGCCGATGTCCACCACGACCGGCTCCCCGGCCTGGATCACCCGGTCCGACAGCTCGTGGTGCGGGCTGGCGCCGTTGGGGCCGGAGCCGACGATGACGAAGTCGACGGTCGTGTGGCCGGCGGCGACGATCGCCTCGGCGATGTCCCGCCCGACCTCCCGCTCGGTACGGCCGGCCCGCAGGAACTCCGGGACCCTGGCGTGGACGGAGTCGATGGCGGCGCCCGCCTCGCGCAGCGCGGCCACCTCCGCCGGGCTCTTGCGCATGCGCAGCTCCCGCAGGACCGTCCCGGCGAGCACCTGCTCGGCGGCGGGGAGCGCGTCGCGGAAGCGCAGCGACTGCATCGCCCACATGCGGTCGGCCAGCCCCACCTTGGAGACCCCGCCCAGCCGGGCGGCGATCGCGGTGTACGGGTCGTCGGTCTCGTCCCAGGGCACGAACTCGATGCCGAGCCGGGAGGCCGGTGAGTGCTCGGCGGCGGGCAGCTCCAGGCGGGGCACCACGAGGAAGGCGTCGCCCTCGGCCGGCAGCACCAGGCAGGTCAGCCGCTCCAGCGGCAGCGCGTCGTAGCCGGTCACGTACCGCAGGTCGGGGCCCGGCGTCAGGAGCAGCGCGCCGAGTCCGGCGGCGGCGGTCGCCCGCCGGGCGTCGGCCAGGCGGGTAACGGGATACAGGTCAGCAGACTCCGTTGTCACACCGCCCAATCTAGTGCCGGAAGGACGAACGGCGCATCCGGCCCCGGAGCGCCAAGGAAAGTGCGGGAAAGCCAGGGAAACCCCACCCGGACCGCGACGATGTCACTACACTCCGTTGAAGGACGATCACAATTTGTCGATAGAATATCCGCAAGACCCCTCATTTCGAGAGCGAGCTAAATGGTCGGCGTAGTGGGCGGCCACCAGCCACCCCTCCACCCACGAAACGACCACGTGACCGGTTCCGCCCCGCTGACCGCGACCGACACGGCGCGGCGCCCGCGGGGAGAGCTGGACGGGCACCTGGCCGTCGAACACCACCTCCTCAGCGTCCGGCTGGCACAGGCCGAACGGCTGGGCGATCTCGGCTGGGCCGAATGGAACCTCCAGACCGGGGAGACCATCTGGTCCGACCGGGTGTACGCCATCTTCGGCCGTGATCCCGGGGAGGGCCCCATCCGTCTGGCGGATCTGATCTCCCACGTCGAGACGGGCGACCGGGCCGGTCTGGATCACCTGCTGCGGGCCGTCGTGCACCGGGCCGAGCCGGGCGAGACGGAGTTCCGCATCCGCCGCCGGGGGGAGATCCGCAACCTGCGGGCGGCCCTTGACCCCGTGGCGGCCGAGGGGCGCACCGCGGTGCACGGTGTGATCCAGGACGTCACCGGCCACCGGCGGGCCGAGCACGGCGTCGCCGAGGCGCGGCGCCGGCTGGGCGAGCTCCTCGGCCGGGCGACCCGGGACCGGCGGCGCAGCGAGGTCCTGCGCGAGGCGCTGCTGCCCGGCCCCGCCGCCCCGGCCGGCCTGCCCGGCGTGCGGATCGAGACGCGCTACCACCCGGCCGGCGCCGAGGACGGCCTCGGCGGCGACTGGCACGACGTCGTCCCCCTGCCGGACGGCCGGATCCTGCTGGCCGTCGGCGACGTGTCCGGGCACGGCCTGCCCGCCGCCGCGGAGATGACCGTGCTGCGGCACGCGCTGGCGGCCCTGGCGATGACCGGCGAGCCCGCCGGCCGGCTGCTGTCGTGGCTCAACCACGTGGTGACGCACCGGATGGCCGAGGCCACCGCTACCGCCGTCGCCGGTCACCTCGACCCGGCCACCGGGGTGTTCACCTGGAGCCAGGCCGGGCATCCCGCACCGGTCCTGGTCCGCGACGGGACGGCCGTCCAGCTCGACCCGCCGGAGGGGGTGCTGCTCGGCGCCACCCTCGCCGAGCCGTACGCCTCGGCCGCGATCCGGCTGCGCGAGGACGACCTGCTGCTGTTGTTCACCGACGGGCTCGTGGAGCGGCGCGACCGCGACATCGACGACGGCGTCGCGTTGCTGCTGAGGGCGGCGGCCGGGCTGTCCGGGCTGCGCGGGGCCGGGCTCGCCGCGGGGCTCGACCGGCTCGTCGAGGCGGTCGGCGGACCCAACCCGGAGGACGACGTCTGCGTTCTGGCGTTCGCCCCGGCCGGTTGAGCGCCGTGATCCGTCGTCCCAGGCCCGGCGGCCCCGGCCGCCCGTCGGCGGCGGCATCTCCCGCCCCCCGGCGACTTACCGGCATGCTGGTGCGATGACGACCGATCCCCAGAAGCTTCTTCTGCTCGACACCCCTTCCCTGTACTTCCGCGCCTTCTACGGCGTCCCCGAGTCGGTGACCGCACCGGACGGCATGCCGGTCAACGCCGTCCGCGGCCTCATCGACATGATCGCCATGCTGGTCCGGGACCACTCCCCCGGTGAGCTGGTGGCCTGCATGGACGCCGACTGGCGCCCGGCCTTCCGGGTGGCGGCGATCCCCTCCTACAAGGCGCACCGGCTCGCCGCCGACGGCGGCGAGGAGGTCCCCGACACCCTCGCCCCGCAGGTGCCGGTGATCGAGCGGGTGCTCGACGCCGCCGGCATCGCCCGCGTCGGGGTGCCCGGCTACGAGGCCGACGACGTGATGGGCACGTTCACGGCCCGAGCCCGCGGACCGGTGGACATCGTCACCGGCGACCGCGACATGTTCCAGCTCGTCGACGACTCCCGCCCGGTCCGCGTCCTGTACACCGCGCGGGGCGTGAAGAACCTCCAGGTCGTCGACGAGGACGCGGTGTCGGCCCGGTACGGCGTGCCGGGCCGTTCCTACGCCGACTTCGCCGTGCTGCGCGGCGACCCCAGTGACGGCCTGCCCGGCGTCGCGGGGATCGGCGACAAGACGGCGGCCGCCCTGATCACCCGGTTCGGCTCGCTGGAGGCGCTGGTCAGGGCCCTGGACGACGGTACGGGCGATCTGCCCGCCGGGCAGCGCGCCAAGCTCGCCGCGGCCCGCGACTACCTGCGCGCCGCCCCCGCGGTGGTCCGGGTCGCGCCCGACGCGCCCGTCCCGGAGCTCGACCTGTCCCTGCCCGCCGCGCCGCGCGACCCGGAGGCGCTCGACGCCCTGGCCGAGCGGTACGGCCTGCGCGGCCCGCTCAAGCGCCTGTCCGCCGTGCTCTGAGGAGGACAGGGGCGGCATCATCGGGGGCCTGCGGGGAAGGCGTGTTCTCCGACCCCGCACCCGAAGGACGTCGAGATGCCAGGATCCACCGACGCGACGGTGAACGATAGGTTGGCCCCCGTGTCCCCCAGAACCATACGGATGCCCGAAGAGTCCCATCCGCGGCTCGACGATGGTTTCGAGCGGATCCGCCGGGAGCTGCGGCTTCCCGAGGAGTTCCCCCGCGCAGTGATCGACGAAGCCGAGTGGGTCGCCCAGACGCCCGCCCTGCCGGAGCTGGACCGCACCGACCTGCCGTTCATCACCGTCGACCCGCCCGGCTCCATGGACCTGGACCAGGCGATGCACCTGGAAGAGCGGCCCGGCGGTTACCGCGTCTGGTACGCCGTCGCCGACGTCGGGGCGTTCGTACGGCCCGGCGGTGCGATCGACCTGGAGGCCCGCGAACGCGGCGAGACGGTCTACCTGCCCGACGGCCGGGTTCCGCTGCACCCGCCCGTGCTGTCGGAGGGCGCGGCCAGCCTGCTGCCCGGGGTGACGCGTTCGGCCGCGCTGTGGTGCGTCGACCTCGACTCCGACGGCCGGATCGCGGGCGCCGACGTGACGCGGGCGCTGGTGCGCAGCCGCGAGCGGCTCGACTACGACTACGTGCAGGCCGCGGTGGACACCGGCACCGCCGACGGCACGCTGCGACTGCTGGCCGAGATCGGCCGGCTCCGCCTCGCGCTGGAGCGCGACCGCGGCGGGATCAGCCTGCCCACGCCCGAGCAGGAGGTCGTCCCCGACGCGGGCGGCTACCGGGTGGAGCTGCGCGCCTCACTCGACGCCGAGGCGTGGAACGCCCAGATCTCGCTGCTGACCGGCATGGCCGCCGCCTCGATGATGCTCGACGCCGAGATCGGCCTGCTGCGGGTGCTGCCGCCCGCGCCGGCCGAGGAGGTCGCCCGGATGCGCCGGGCCGCCGCCGCCCTGGGCGTGCCCTGGCCCGAGGACGCCTCCTACGGCGACATGGTGCACCGCCTGGACCCGAAGGTCCCCGAACACGCCGCGTTCCTGCGGGAGTCCACGGTGCTGCTGCGCGGCGCCGGGTACGTCGCCTTCAACGGCGAGCCTCTCCGGCAGGCGGAGCACGCCGCGGTGGCCGCGCCGTACGCGCACGTGACCGCGCCGCTGCGGCGGCTCATCGACCGCTACGCCACCGAGATCTGCCTGGCGGTCGCGGCGGGCGAACCGGTTCCGGAAGAGGTCCAGGCGGTCATGGGCGAGCTGCCGGACATCATGCAGGCCACCGGGCGGCGGGCGAGCGCCGCCGAGCGGGCCTGCGTGGACCTGGTGGAGGCGTTCGTGCTGCGCGACCGGGTGGGCGAGACGTTCGACGCGGTGGTGATCGACGTGGCCGACGACGGGGAGTCCGGTGTGGTCCAGGTCACCGGCCCGGCGGTGGTGGCCCGCTGTGACGGCGGGCGGCTTCCGCTGGGCGAGGCCGTCCGGGTACGGCTGACCCGCGCCGACCCGGCGACCCGGGAGGTCCGGTTCAGCGTGGCGTAGTCCCGCCGTCACGGACGAAGGCCGCGCCCGGATCGCCGGGCGCGGCCTTCCGCGCTGTGACGGGGCCTCGCGCGGCGGGCCCCTGCGGGACCCGCGCGGTCCGCCCGTCCTCGGTCAACGCCTGAGGGTCCAGCCGGTGCCGACTCCCATCAGGTGCAGGGCGACGGCGAGCAGCCCGGCCAGGGCGAGCGTGGCCACGGTCACGACGGTGCCGATGGCCACACCGGCGATCTGGAAGATCAGGGCGAGGAGGAACAGGATTGCGGCGATGAGAGCGAACACGGTTACCTCCCTGAGCGGGGGTCCAAAAGGGGCCTGATACCGGGATTTCCGTGGCGATCACTCAGGAAACAGGCCCCGGGGCTACTTTCCGCGCACCGGCCGTCACAGGGTATTGACCGAGCGGTCAGTCTGCCCGCTCTGCGGACCGGGAGCACCGGCCATGCGTTCCGCGGGCCGGAGCCGCCGGTCCCCTGCCCGGAGCGGCGCCGAGGCCGCCGGCCACCGTCCGGAGCGGCGCCGTACCCGGAACGGCGCCGCTCCGCCCCGGGCCGGCCCACCGAGGAGCCCGGGTCAGCCCACCGAGGAGTAGGCCACCACACCGCGCCGCAGGGCGTCCATCGCCTTGCCCGCCGTCTGCTTGACCTTGCTGTCGGCGGGGGCCGCCTCGGCGATCTGACCCAGCAGGTCCAGCAGCTGCTTGATCCACCGGACGAAGTCGCCCGCGGCCAGCTCGGAGCCGCCGAGACCGTCGCCCAGCACGGCGTCGAGGTTGTGCCCCCGGGCCCAGCGGAACGCCGCCCAGGCGAACCCGGCGTCGGGCTCCCGGAGGAACGACAGGCCGTGGTCGCCCTCGATGGACTCCAGCTCGGCCCACAGGCGGATCATGTCGGCCAGTGCCTTCTGCGCCTCGCCCCCGGGCAGCCTGGGCTGGCGGCCCTCATCGGCCTGCCGGGACTCGAAGACCAGCGCGGAGACGCAGGCGGCCAGCTCCGCCGGGTCGAGGTCCTCCCAGATGCCGGCGCGCAGCGACTCGGCGGTGAGGAGGTCCAGCTCGGTGTAGAGGCGGCCCAGCCGGCGGCCCTCGGCGGTGACGTGCTCACCGTCGAGGTAGCCGAGCTGGTCGAGCACCCCGCAGACCTTGTCGAAGGTGCGGGCGATGACGTGGGAGCGGCCCTCGACGCGGCGGCGCAGGCCCTCGGTCTCGCGCAGCAGCTTGTAGTAGCGCTCGGCCCAGCGGGCGTGGTCCTCACGCTCGTCGCAGCCGTGGCAGGGATGCTGCCGGATGTCCCGGCGCAGGCGCGCGACCTCCTCGTCCTCGGCGGCGTGGTCGCGCACCCTGGGCGGCTTGCCGAAGTCTCGGTCGCCGAGTTTGGCGTGCATCGAGGAGACGAGGTTCGCGCGGTCCTTGGGCGAGCGGGAGTTGAAGCCCTTGGGGATGCGCAGCCGCTCGACCGGCTCCACCGGCATCGGGAAGTCCGTCGGCGAGAGCTTCTTGACCTGCTTGCCGATGGTCAGCACCAGCGGGGAGGGGCCTTCGCCGCGGGAGTTGAGGCCGGGGTCGAGGACGAGCGCCAGGCCGGCCCGCCGCCCGCCGGGGACGCGGATGATGTCGCCGGGCCGCAGCGCCTCCAGCGAGCGCAGCGCCTGCGCCCGGCGGGCCGCGCCGCGCTGCCGTGACAGCTCGGCCTCGCGGTCCGACAGCGTCCTGCGCAGCGCGGCGTACTCCTCGAAGTCGCCGAGGTGGCACGTCATCGCCTTGCGGTAGCCCTCCAGGGCCTCCTCGTGGCGGCGGAGCTGCTTGGCGATGCCGACCACGGCCCGGTCCGCCTGGAACTGCGCGAAGGACGACTCCAGGAGGGACCTGGCGCGCTCCCGGCCGACCTGGCCGACCAGGTTGACCGCCATGTTGTAGGAGGGGCGGAAGCTGGAGCGCAGCGGGTAGGTACGGGTGCTGGCCAGGCCCGCGACCTGCAACGGATCGGTGCCCGGCTGCCACTGGACCACCGCGTGGCCCTCGACGTCGATGCCGCGCCGCCCGGCCCGGCCGGTGAGCTGGGTGTACTCTCCGGGCGTCAGGTCGGCGTGGGTCTCGCCGTTCCACTTGTCGAGCTTTTCGATCACCACCGAGCGGGCGGGCATGTTGATGCCCAGCGCGAGGGTCTCGGTGGCGAAGACGGCCTTGACGAGGTTGCGGGTGAACAGCTCCTCGACGACCTCCTTGAAGGTCGGGAGCATGCCCGCGTGATGGGCGGCCAGGCCACGCTCCAGGGCGTCGCGCCACTCGAGGTAACCCAGCACCGCGAGGTCCTCGTCCGGCAGGTGCGCGGTGCGCTCGTCGACGATCTGGCGGATCTCGTGCCGCTCGGCGTCGGTGGTGAGCCGGATTCCGGCGAAGACGCACTGGGCGACGGCGGCGGTGCAGCCGGCCCGGGAGAAGATGAAGGTGATGGCGGGCAGCAGACCCTCGGCGTCGAGCCGCTCGATGGCCGCGGCGCGGTCCGGCGGGCCGGGCCTGCGGGGCCGGGAGTAGCCGCGGCGGCCCCGGCCGAACGCCTGGCGCTCCTCGTCGCGGGCGATGCGCATCAGGGCGGGGTTGACCTGCGGGCGGCGGCCCTCCTCGTCGGCGACGAACAGGTCGTACAGGCGGTGGCCGACGAGCATGTGCTGCCAGAGCGGAACCGGGCGGTGCTCATCGACGATGACGCTGGTGTCACCGCGCACCTCGCCCATCCACTCGCCGAACTCCTCGGCGTTGCTGACCGTGGCCGACAGGGCGACCAGCCGCACCGACTCGGGCAGGTGGATGATCACCTCTTCCCAGACCGCGCCGCGGAAGCGGTCGGCCAGGTAGTGCACCTCGTCCATGACGACGAACCCCAGGCCGGTGAGCGTGGAGGACCCGGCGTAGAGCATGTTGCGCAGGACCTCGGTGGTCATCACCACGATGGGGGCGTCGCCGTTGACGCTGTTGTCGCCGGTGAGCAGGCCGACGTCGGCGGCGCCGTACCGCCGGACCAGGTCGTTGTACTTCTGGTTGGACAGCGCCTTGATCGGGGTGGTGTAGAAGCACTTGCGGCCCTCGCTCAGGGCCAGGTGAACCGCGAACTCACCCACGACGGTCTTGCCCGAGCCGGTCGGAGCGGCGACCAGGACCCCGTCGCCCGCTTCCAGGGCCCGGCAGGCGTCGAGCTGGAAGTCGTCCAGCTCGAAGTCGTACAGACCGCGGAACGAGGTCAGCGCGGGCCCGCTTTCGGCCTGGCTCTGACGGAAGGCAGCGTAACGTTCCGCTGGGGTCGTCATGTCTCCACCCTACCGACCCCGGGATTCCGATCGATCCGCCCGTGCCCCGCGCCAGACGCCCTACGCCAGGACGTTCAGGGCGCCGGGGACGATCTCGCAGGTCAGGGGGATGGGGCCGAGGCGCTCGCCGTCGGCGTAGGCGACGACGCCCGGAGCCTCCAGCGTCACCCGCCGGACGCGGTGGACCGTCACCGAGGGGTGGGAGACGTGGGTGCCGCGATACACCCGGGGGAAGGTGCGCAGGAACTCCCCGCGGGGCACGGCGCCGAGGATCGTCACGTCCAGCAGGCCGTCGTCGGGGACCGCGGCGGGGCACACCCGCATGCCCGCGCCGTAGGAGCAGGTGTTGCCGACGGCGACCAGCATCGCCTCGCGCTCGACCACCTCGCCGTCGAGGTCCAGGCGGAACGGGATGGGCCGGAAGGAACGCAGCTCCTGGGCCAGCGCGACGACGTACCTGGCCATGCCGGGCGGCCAGGTGAGCCGGTTGGCCCGCTCGTTGACCCGCGAGTCGAAGCCGCAGGCCACCACCCCGGCGAACCACTCGTCCGCACCGGCGCGGGCGGCGTCGACCGTCCGCACCCGCCCGCGCAGCACCGCGTCGGCGGCGGCCAGGGGGTCGCGGACCGGCAGGCCGAGCGCGGCGGCGATGTCGTTGCCGGTCCCGGCCGGGATGACGCCCAGCGGGACGTCGGTGCCCGCGACCGCCTGGACGGCAAGGTGGACCAGGCCGTCGCCGCCGAAGGCGACCAGCGCGCCGGGGCCCTCGGCGACCGCCGTGCAGGCACGCTCCAGGGCGTCGTCGGCGGACTCGCCGAGGATCACCGAGACCTCGGCGCCGCCGCTGCGCAGCCGGTCGAGCACCGGGGCGAGCAGGCCGCGGGAACGGCCGCCCCGGGCGGCGGGGTTGACGAGCAGGGCGATCTCTCCGGGCACAGACCGGAACCTATCCGCTACCTCGCCGGATCGGAATCAGTCGTGTCCGAATCGAGAGGGGAAACCTCGTCCGGCAGAGCGGACGCCTCGTCGTCGGACAGGTGGGAGAAGTCCCCGCCCTTGGCAGCGGCTCTGCGTTCCCGCAGGTACATGAACCCCTCGGCCAGGGCGAACAGCAGGACCATGGGCAGGGCGAGCGCGATCATGGAGAACGGGTCGGTGCTGGGGGTGGCGATCGCCGCGAAGACGAACATGATGAAGATCACCATGCGGCGGTGGGCGGCCACCGTGGCGTGCGGCAGGACGCCGATCACGTTGAGGAACACCATCAGCAGCGGCAACTCGAAGGAGACCCCGAAGATGATGAGCATCACCAGCGCGTAGGTGAGGTAGTCGTCCATCTCCAGCAGCGGGATGGCGTTCGACGGGGCGAACCCCAGCAGGATCGACAGCCCCTTGTCCATGATCACATAGGCCAGCGCGGCGCCCGCGAGGAACAGCGGGATCGCCATGCCCAGGAACGCCGCCGAGTAGCGCTTCTCGTTGCGGTACAGGCCGGGGGTGACGAACGCCCAGATCTGGTAGAGCCAGACCGGGGAGGAGACGACCAGCGCGAAGAGCGCGGCGACCTTCAAATTGACGAAGAACGCCTCGAACACCCCGCGGATGGCGAACGTGCACTCGCCCTTGCGCAGCACCTGCGAGGCGGGCAGGTTGCAGTAGGGCTTGGTGATGAACGCCCAGATCGGGTCGAAGAAGACGAGCCCGATGATGATCCCGGCCACCAGGCCGAGCAACGCGATGATCAGCCGGTTGCGCAGCTCACGGAGGTGGTCCATGAGCGGCATGCGCCCCTCGGCCGCGCCCTCGGACGGGACCGACCGGTTCTGCCCAGGCTTGGGCCATTTCAGCAGCGCCATTGACGAATCCCGGTCCGAGAAAGTGTTGAGTTGGACTACTGGGGCTTGGAGGCGGCCTGGGCGCGGAGGCGGGCGGCCTGCTCCTCCAGGGCGCGGGCCTGCTCCTCCGCGGAGAGCGCGGGCGCCGGGGTGATCTGCTGCGGCGCGGGGGCCGGAGCGGGCTGCTGCGGCTGGACGGTGGCGGCCGGAGCCTCGTCGTCGTCGCGGAGCTTGGAGGTCTCCGCCTTGAAGATGCGCAGCGAACGGCCCAGCCCGCGCGCGGCCTCCGGCAGCTTCTTCGCGCCGAACAGCATCACCAGGATCACCCCGATGATGATCAGCTCAGTGGGTCCAAGGTTGCCCATGACACATCCTTACGCGAGCGACATGCGGTCTTCTGCCACCGATCGTACGCTGCCCGGGTGACAGACTCATCCCTTCGGCGGAGTCCGGCCGGCCACCGACAGTCGCGCCTCGGCGGTCCGCTCGGCGAGCAGCGCCCGGGCCGGCTCGATCCGGCGCCGGGTCCGGTCCACCTCCCGGCCCAGTTCGCGGGCCGCGACCAGCACCCGAAGGCCGAGGACGGCGAGCAGCGCCAGCCCCGCGAGGGCCAGCCCCGTCCCGGCGAAGATCCAGTTCATACCGGCCGATCCTACCGCCGACGGCCAACGGAAGGTTTTGAAACGTTCACTAACTTTATACGCTTTCGTACAGTTTGAGGGCCGATGCGGCGGCCTCCCGGACGCTCGCCGCCAGCGACGCGGGCGACAGCACCCGGCCGGTGTCGCCCAGCCGCAGCGCCAGCCGTACCAGCCAGCCCTGGTCCCGCGCGCGCAGCGCCACCCGCAGTCGGCCCTCGCCCAGCTCGGTGACCTCCTCGCACGGGTAGTACTCGGCGACCCAGCGCCCGGCCGGGGTCAGCTCCAGCTCCACCAGCTCGTCGGTGGAGGAGGGCCGGAACACCCCGGGCGTCACCTCGCCGGGCTCGGCCCCGTCCGGCGGGTCGGCGGGCACGTCCAGCACGTCCACGGTGAGCATCCGGTCCAGCCGGAACAGCCGCACCGCCTCCGCGCGGTAACACCAGCCCGACAGATAGGAACGGCCGTCCACCATGACCAGCCGCAGCGGGTCGACCTCGCGCGGGGTGACCTCGTCGCGGCCCGGCACGTAGTAGCGCAGCGACAGCCGCCGCCGGCGGCGCAGCGCCTCGTTGACCGTGGGCAGCGCGTCCGGGGCGGCGTCCACCTCCACCGCGACCTGGCTGCTGACCGCCGCGGCGGCCTCCCCCGCGGCCCGCTCCAGCTTGGCGATGACCCGCGACAGGGCGTCGCGGTCGCCGAACTCCGGCAGCTCGGCGAGCATCCGCAGGGCCACCAGCAGCGCGCTGGCCTCGTCCACGGCGAGCCGCAGCGGCCGGGCGATGGTGTCGGCGTTGTCGATGAGGATCTCGCCGCCGTCCCAGGAGACGTCGATCAGGTCGCCCGGGGTGTGGCCGGGCAGCCCGCACATCCACACGAGCTGCAGGTCGTCGATGAGCTGCTTCTCGGTCAGCCCGAAGACCTTCGCGACCTCGGGGACCTGCGCGCCCGGGTGCGACATCAGGTAGGGCACCAGGGCCAGCAGCCTGGGCAGCCTGTCGGCCGTGCTCACGTCAGTGCTCCCTTCAGGCGGCAGATCACCGCGTCGCGGGCGTCCGGCGGCCCGACCACCTCGGCGTCCGCGGCGAAGCCGACCACCCATCCGGCCAGCCGCTCGGGGTCGTTGAAGTCGAGTTCCAGCTCGTCCCACCCGCCGGATGCGGGCCGTACCTGCCTGGCCACCTGGCGCAGCCCCTGGCAGGTGCCCTCACGGACCCGGATCAGCGCGGTGCGCTCCCGGACCGTCATGGCGTCGCTGTAGCCGACCATCGACTTCAGGTCGACGCCCTCGGGCACCACCACGTCGCCGGGGCGGCCGGTCGGGGTGACCGGCCCGGTGATGCGGCTGAGCCGGAAGACCCGCGCGTCGTCACGGTCGCGGTCGTGGCCCACCATGTACCAGCGGCCGCGCCGGCTGACCACGCCCCACGGCTCCACCGTACGGGTCAGCACGGTCTGGCTGGAGGCGGCGCGGTAGGGGAAGCGGACCGCGCGCCGGTCGCGCACGGCCTCCCACAGCGCCGGGAACGCCGGGTCCTGGGTGTCGAGCCGCAGCTCCAGGGCGCCGCCGAGCACCCCGCCGGCCTCCTCGGTCTCCACCCCTCCGGCGCGCAGCTTCAGCAGCGCCTTGCCGGCCGCCTCGGCCAGGCTGGCCCGCTGCCACACCTGGGCCGCCAGGCCCACCACGGCCGCCTCGTCGGGCTCCAGGGTGATCTCGGGCAGCTCGTAGCTCTGCCGGACGATCCGGTAGCCCGGATCCTCCTCCCAGGGGTCCTTGTGCACCTCGATCGGGATGCCGATCTCGCGCAGCTCGTTCTTGTCGCGCTCGAACATCCGCTGGAAGGCCTCGTCGTTGTCGGCGTCGTAGCCGGGCACGGCCTGGCGGATGTGATCGGCGCTGAGCGGCCGACGGGTGGCCAGCAGGCAGATCACGAGGTTCAGCAGCCGCTCGGTCTTCCGGCGTGACATCGGGCCTCCTTCCTCTTCGAAGTGACGCTACTCTTCCCGCGTGATCAGATGGCGCAAGGGAGTCGTCGCGCGGGTCCGGCGCGAGTGGCCGGGAGCGGTGGAACTCGACGTCACCACCGAGGAGGGCGGCGCGCGAGCGCTCGCCTATCCCGCCCTGGTGGGGCGCCCCGAACCCGGCGACACGGTGCTGCTCAACACGACCGCGCTCGCGATGGGCCTCGGTACGGGAGGTTACGCCATGGTGGTGGCGCTTCCCGACAGGTTGCCGCAAGATCCTTCCGGCCCCGGACACCTGGTGAAGGCACGCTACACCCCGTTACAGGCCACCGTACTCGGCGTCGACGAGCAGGACTCGCCCTTCCACGAGGTGCTGCGCGACGCCGACTCGCTCGACGGCATGCCGGTGATCGTCGCCGACCTGCACTCGGCGCTCCCGGCGATCCTGTGCGGCCTGTACGGCCCGCACCCGCCGCTGCCGTCGCCGTCCGGGGACGCGCGGGAGGCCGATGGGGAGCCCTCCCCCGGGGAGGCGGGCGGCGGGGGCGCTCACGGCGCGGGGGCCGGCGGGACGGTACGGCCGCCCCGGGTCGTCTACGTGATGCTCGACGGCGGCGCGCTGCCCGCCTGGTTCTCCATGTCGTGCGCGCGGCTCAGGGAGGCCGGCTGGCTGGCCGGGACGGTCACGGTCGGCCAGGCGTTCGGCGGCGACATGGAGGCCGTGACCCTGCACACCGGCCTGCTCGCCGCCCGGCACGTGATGGGCGCCGACGTCGCGGTCGTCACGCAGGGTCCGGGCAACCTCGGCACCGGCACCCGGTGGGGCTTCTCCGGCGTCTCGGCGGGCGAGGCGGTCAACGCCGCCGCCGTCCTGGGGGGCCGGCCGGTCGCGGCGCTGCGGGTCAGCGAGGGCGACCTGCGTGAGCGCCACATCGGGGTCTCCCACCACTCGCTGACCGCCTACGGACGGGTCGCCCTGGCCCCGGCCCAGGTCGCCGTGCCGGAGCTGCCCGGTGGTTTCGGCGAGCGGGTCACCCGGCAGGCGGAGCCTCTGTCGGCCCGGCACGAGCTGGTGCGGGTGCCGGTGGACGGCCTGCGCGAGGCGCTCGCCGGCTGCCCGGTACGGCTGTCGACGATGGGCCGGGGCCTGGATGAGGACCTGCCCTACTTCCTGGCCTCGGCCGCCGCGGGCCGCCACGCGGCCTCGCTGCTGACCGGTGAGGGCACGGGCTCCGGGGCCCTCTGACGCGCCGGCCCCGGAGCCCGGCCCTCGCCGGCCGGGCCGCCCGGGGAGCCCGGGGAGGACACGGGCCCGGCGCCTCCAGGAGAGCGCCGGAGACGTTCCGGCGGCGCCGGGGTCCTCCACCGGCGCGGGTCGTGAGCCGCTCTCAGCTCCTTCTCATAGAAGGTGCGTATGAACGGCGTCATGAGCCGGTACGCCTGCGCGAAGGTCATGGTCGTCGACGACGAGCCCGCCATCAGGGAGTTGTTGTCGGAGGCTCTGGAACTGCACGGCTTCCAGGTGAGCACCGCCTCCAGCGGCCACGGGGCGCTGGAGGCGGTGACGCGTGAGCGGCCCGACCTCATCGTGCTGGACGTGATGCTGCCCGACCTCGACGGGTACGCGGTGGCGCGGAGGCTGCGCGAGCGGGGTGACGGCCCGCTGGTGCTGTTCCTGACGGCCAAGGACGCGGTCGGCGACCGGATCGCCGGGCTGACCGCGGGCGGCGACGACTACGTGGCCAAGCCGTTCAGCCTGGACGAGGTGATTCTGCGCATCCGGGCGATCCTGCGCCGGGTCCGGCCGCCGGAGGAGCAGGCCCGCGACGGCGTGCTGCGGTACGCGGATCTGGAGCTGGACGAGGAGGCCCACATCGTACGGCGGGCCGGGCGGGTCGTCCACCTGTCGCCGACGGAGTTCAGCCTGCTGCGCTACCTGATGATCAACGCCGAACGGGTGGTCAGCAAGGCCCAGATCCTCGACCGGGTGTGGGACTACGAGTTCGACGGCGACAGCAGGATCGTCGAGTCCTACATCAGCTACCTGCGGCGCAAGATCGACCAGGACCGTCCGCCGCTGATCCACACGCTGCGCGGCGTCGGCTACCGGCTGCAGGCGCCCTCGTGAGGCCCCCCTGGCCCCTGCGGCACCGGCTGCTGGCCGCGCTGCTGGGCCTGTGCGCCGCCGGGCTGACGACGTTCGCCGCGGCGAGCGTGCTGCTCCTGGAGCGTTCGCTGCTGTCCAGGACGGACGCGCAGCTCACCGAGGTCGCCCCCACCTTCGGCAGGCACCCGCCCTCCCCTCCGCCGTCCGGCGGCGCGGCGCCGGACGTGCAGCTCCCGACGCAGTTCAGGATCGCCTTCCACAGCTCCTCGGGCACCCTGCTGCGCAGCCTGCCCGCCCAGGACTCCGACGCGCCCGCCATCCCGGCGACGGTGATCTCCACGGTCCCGCGCGGTCCCGTGACCGTGCCCGGCAGGACCGGGATGGGGCAGTGGCGCGTACTGGTGAAACGCCTGCCCGACGGCACCAGGCTGACGGTGTCGATGTCGCTGGAGCCCAATGTGACGACCGTGCACCAGATCCTGGTGATCGAGGTGGCCGCGGGCACGCTGGTGCTGATGCTGCTCGGCGTCCTCGCCCTCGCGGTGGTACGCCTGGGGCTGCGCCCGCTCACGCGCATGGAGCGCACCGCCGAGGCCATCGCGGGCGGGGACATCGACCGCAGGGTCAGCGACACCGCCCCGGGCACCGAGACGGGGCGGCTGGGCAGGGCGCTCAACGTCATGCTCGAACGCCTGGCGACGGCGCTGCGTGAGCGTGAACGCTCCGAGCGGAGGCTGCGCCACTTCGTCGCCGACGCCTCCCACGAACTGCGCACGCCGCTCACCTCCATCCGCGGCTTCGCCGAGCTCTACCACCACGGCCAGGGTGTCAGGGACCCGGTGGCCGAGCGCCTGCTGCGCAGGATCGAGGGCGAGGCCGGACGCATGGGCGTCCTGGTGGAGGACCTGCTGCTGCTGGCCGGGCTGGACCGCGAACCCGCGCTGGAGGCCGGCATCGTGGACCTGCACGTGCTGGCGGGGGACGTGGTGCACGCCGCCCAGGCCCGCGACCGGGAGCGGCCGATCAGGCTGGTCCTGTCCGAGGAGCCGGTGTTCGTGCTCGGCGACGAGCACCGCCTGCACCAGGTCATCGCCAACCTGGTCGGCAACGCCATGAAGCACACGGCCGCGGGCACGGGGATCCGCGTACGGGTCGGCCTCCGCATGACCGCCGGAGTCCCCGCCCCCGGGGTCGTGCACGCCGGCGCCGGGCCCGCCTCCCGTGCCGGGGCGGCGCTGGTCGAGGTGCGCGACGAGGGGCGGGGCATCGACCCCGGGCACCTGCCGCACGTGTTCGACCGCTTCTACCGCGCCGACGCGGGCCGCTCGCGCGACAGCGGCGGGACAGGGCTGGGGCTGGCCATCGCCGCGGCGCTCGTACAGGCGCACGACGGCCGGATCGAGGTGACGAGCACGCCGGGCCGCCGCACCACCTTCCGCGTGCTCCTGCCCCTCCACCGGCCCCGGGACGGCTGAGGGCGTCGCCCGTTCACCTCCACGTCGGTCGCGGTTCACACATTGTTCCCAGCTTCGTGCTGTCAGATGTGCGCTGACGAGAGGAGGAACATGCTGCGAAGGTTCCGCAGACCGGTTGATCCGGGGACAGGCGGCGAGGAAGGCCGGCGGTCGCGGGCGCCCGGCGCGCCGCACGCCTTCAACCGGTACGAGATCAAGTACCTCGTCAGCACGGCGGAGGCGGCCGGGCTCCGGGAGGAGATCGAGCGGCGCCTCGACCGCGACCGCCACGGCGGCGACGAGGGGTACGGCGTCTGGAGCGTCTACTACGACACCCGGCGGCTCCGCTTCTACTGGGAGAAGATCGAAGGGCTGAAGTTCCGCAGGAAGCTGCGGGTGCGCCACTACGGCGACCGGTTCGCGGTGGACGACGGCACTCCGGTGTTCGTCGAGATCAAGCAGCGGGTCAACCGGGTCACGCAGAAGCGCCGGGTGCGCCTGCCGTACCGGGACGCGCTGCTCCTGTGCGACGGACGGCGGATGCCCGGGCACGAGCCCTCACAGCGCGCCTTCATGGAGGAGGTGCTCGACCTGGTGCTCCGCCTGGACCTGCGGCCCACCGCGATGACCGGCTACCAGCGGCACGCCTACGTGGGCCGCGACGCCGACGTGGGCCTGCGCGTGACCTTCGACCAGCGCGTCCGCGGCCGCGACCGGGACTTCCACCTCGGCGCCGACGCCGAGAACCGGCTCATCGTCCCGGCCGGCAGGACGATCGTGGAGGTCAAGGCCGACGAGCGGGTGCCGTACTGGCTGACCGACCTGACCGCCAGACGAAACCTGCAGGTGGTGCGGGTTTCCAAGTACTGCCAGAGCGTAGAAGCGTACGGGCTGGCCCCGCGCTCGATCTTCCACGTCCCCGGCCACGACCTCGACCTCGACCTCGACTCTGTTCTCCCGGAGGCATGACCCCATGGACTTCTCCTTCCAGGACCTGTCGGGCACGTTCAGCGTGGCCGACATCGCGATCGCGATGACGCTGTCGTTCGTGCTCAGCGCGATGATCGGCTGGGTGTACCGGGCCACGCACCGCAACGTGTCCTACAGCCAGTCCTATGTGCAGACCCTGGTCATCCTCGGCATGCTGATCTCGCTGATCATGCTGGTCGTCGGTTCCAACATCGCCCGCGCGTTCGCGCTGGTCGGCGCCCTGTCGGTGGTACGGTTCCGCAACGCCATCAAGGAGACCCGCGACGTCGGCTTCATCTTCCTGGTCATGGGCATCGGCATGGCCGTCGGCACCCGCTTCTACCTGCTGGGCGTCGTGGCCGCCGTGGCGATCTCGCTGATCGTCATGGTCATGCACCGGTTCAACTGGTTCCATCTGAACGTACGGCGTCAGGTGGTCAAGGTGCAGGTGCCCTCGGACGAGGACTTCACCGCCACGATCCAGGACGTGCTCGTCCGGCACACCGACGAGTTCGAGCTGGTCAGCATGGAGTCGATCCGCGGGGGCGCGCTGACTGAGCTGACGTACACCGTCAAGATCAAGAAGGGCGGCGAGCCCGCGGACCTGATCACCGGTCTGCGCGAGCGCAACCACGGCCAGTCGGTCACGGTCCTGACCGGGTACGACCAGACCGACCTGTAGCGTCATGGCGTCCCTCAAGCATCGCGTCCCCGTCAGGCTCCGGCAGAACTGGAAGCTGGTCGCGCTGTGCGCGGCGTTCCTGGCCGTCTGCTGGGGCGTGTTCGGCAGCGGAACGATCCGCCCGTACGTCACCACCTCCCAGACCGGCGAGGCCGAGACCGCCACCACGAACCTGACCGGGGCCAAGGACCTGTTCGACGCCTCGGTCGCGCACGACGTGAAGATCACCTTCACCGACGGGGCGTACGAGGACATGCTCGGCGAGTACTTCAAGGACGGCGAGAAGAAGTACGTCGAAGCCGACCTGACCATCGACGGCACCAGGATCCCCAGCGTGGGCGTCCGGCTCAAGGGCAACTCGACCCTGAGGGGGCTGACCTGGAAGGGACGGAGCAAGCAGGGGACCGGGCCCGGCGGCGGAGGGGGGCCCGGAGGACCTCCCGGCGGCTTCCAGCCCCCGGACGGCTTCCAGCCACCCGAAGGCTTCCAACCACCCGGCGACGGGCAGTCCCAGAACGGCCGACCCCAGGACGGGCAGCAGCGAGGTGACGGGCCGCCCGGGGGCGGAGGCATGATCGGCGCCCGGCTCAAGGGTGAGGAGCCGGAGAAGCTGCCCTGGCTGATCAGCTTCGACGAGTTCGTGGAGGGCCGCCGCTACCAGGGCCACAGCCAGGTGGCGGTGCGACCGGCCGCCATGGGCTCGACGACGATGCTGAACGAGGCACTGGGCATCTCGATGGTCGGCGCCTCAGGCGAACCGACCCAGCGCTCCACCTACAGCTCCTTCACGGTCAACGGCCGTTCCTCCGCCCCACGGCTCCTGGTGGAGTACCTCGACGAGGGCTACGCCGAGGGTCTCGGCGACGGCGTGCTGTACAAGTCGCTGGCCTCAAGCGGCTTCACCTACAAGGGCGAGGACCAGACCGGGTACACCACCGACTTCAAGCAGATCAACAAGGTCGGCGGCAAGGACCTGCAGCCGGTCATCGGCCTGGTCGAATGGGTGAACGGAGCCTCCGACGCGGAGTTCGCCGCGGGGCTGGCCGACCGCCTGGACGTGACGTCGTTCGCCCGTTACCTGGTCCTGCAGAACCTCATGGTCAACTTCGACGACATGGCGGGCCCCGGCCGTAACTACTACCTGTGGTACGACCTGAGGACCGGGAAGTTCCAGGTCATCACCTGGGACCTCAACCTCGCCTTCAGCGGAGACGCCAAAACCGGAGTGAACGACACGATCTCGATGGGCGGCTTCGGCCGGGGCCGTCCTCCCGGGGGAGGCGGGCAGGCGCGTCCCGGAGGCGGCATGATGCGTATGGGCCATCCCCTGAAGGAGAGGTTCCTCAAGAACGCCGCCTTCAAGAAGCTCTACGAGGAGCAGTACCGCATCCTGTACGCCAGGCTGCTGGGCGACGGCGCCGCCTCCGGCCTCCTCGACGGCCTCGTCGCGGCCTACAAGCTGAACGAGGGCGCCGACGCCTCCAAGGTCGACGCCGAGGCGCGGACCCTGCGCACGTTCCTGCGGACCAGGACCGAGACGCTCCGCTCCGACAAGGCGATCGGCTAGCCCCCTCGTCGTGGTTCCTCCCGGTTCCGCCGGGGAGGCCGCCCGGAGCCTACCGGCGGCCCCCGGCGGGCTCCGGGGCGTCACGGAGGTCCCCGGCGGGCCCCGAGGCCTCGTGGAAGTCCCTGAAGGTGAAGGCCGCCGACGTGGGGCCCTCCGCCCGCAGCAGGGCCAGCCGTTCCATCCCCTCCTCCAGCGTCGGGACGTACCCGGCGGGGATCCACCACATCACCGTGTACGGCTCCGCCATGCGCAGGAACCACTCCCTGCGCCGCCGCAGGAACTCCAGGTGGACGGTGCGGTAGGCGAAGTCCCACAGGGTCTCGCGCGACTCCCACACCGAGAAGTTGATCAACAGGTGGTCGCCGTAGTCGTGCTGGACGGTGTCCTGCGGATCATCGCCGCCCTTGAGCCGCCAGACGAAGCCGGGGGCGCTCTCGGCGAGCGCGTTGATGGGTTCGAGTCCGGCCATGAAGTCCGTGAGCTCCGGGGAGTCGAGGGGCGCGCGGAGGTGACCGACGTTCATCTGAGCCAGGTGCATGGTCATCAGCAGACCATCCCGCCCCCTTCTATGTCAATCCTCGTTGTTTTTAGAAGAAGGCGACGCAGCACTCCCCCGGTCTCGGATCCATCCGGGCCGTCACCCCCTCCTGGCCCGCGCCCTCCAGCAGCCCCCGGCACAGCTCCAGGTTCATCGCGCAGACCAGCACCGGATGCTCCTCGGCCAGGACGTGGAACGGGCAGTTGCGCAACCTCAGCCGCCCCTCCTCCTCGTACGGCTCGTAGCCCCGCCGGCGCAGCAGCCCCGCCAGGTCCTCCCCCGGCTCGGCGAGGCGCGTCCCGGCCCGCCGCGCGGCCTCCTCGGCCCGCTCGTCCCCGCCCAGCAGCTCGACCACCTCGGCCAGCACCAGCGCGAGCGTCCGGTAGTCCCGGGCCGGGACGCTGACCTGCCACTCCCCCGCCGCACGGCGGTAGACCTTGGCCGGGCGGCCGCTTCCGGGGCCGGTCCGGTCCGTGAGCCGGCGGAAGCCCGCTTCCAGCAGCCCCGCCTCGACCAGCCGGTCGAGGTGGAAGGCCGCTAGGGTCCGCTGCGTCCCCACCGCCTCGGCCACCTCGCCGCGCCCCACCTCGCGGCCCTGCGCGGCCACGTACTCGTAGACGGCACGCCGTACCGGATCCTGCAGGATCGACACCACGCCGAGATCATCGCTGCTCACAGCGGAATTTTAGGCTCTGTCCCCGAAAACACGGCCGGGGGCGCCAAAGGCGGCCCCGGCACGGGAAACGGAGGAGGAACGGATCGGGAAGGGGACGGGAGGACGCCTCAGTAAGCGCCGAGGACGTCCACGGCGAAGACCAGGGTGTCAGTGCCCTTGATCTTGTCACCGGAGCCCTGCTCGCCGTAGCCGAGGCTCGGCGGGATGCTCAGCAGCACCCGGCTGCCGACCGGGACGCCCACCAGGCCCTGGTCCCAGCCCTTGATGACCTTGCCGGTGCCGATCTGGAACATGATCGGCTGGCCACCGCGCGCCCAGCTGCTGTCGAACTCGACGCCCGAGCCCCAGATCTTGCCGACGTACTGGACCAGGATCGACTGCCCCGCCTTGACCTCCGGGCCCGATCCCTTGATCACCGTCTTGGCGACGAGGTCCTTGGGCGCCTTGTCCTTGGTCTTGGTGTCCAGCTTCGGCGCGGCGTCGCCGCCGGGGTTCTCCAGCTTGATGCCCTTGATCCCGGCGTCGGTGGCCTTGCCCTGGACCGCCTTGTCCTTGGGCACGCCCACCACGTCGACCACGAAGACCTGCGACTGGCCGGCGGGGGCCTGCTTCTGCTGCTCGGCGGGCAGCGAGTCCTTGGCGACGACGGACAGGAAGCGGCCGCCGTCCTTGGTCTCGGCGAAGCCCTTGCGCAGGATCTCCGGGACCTGGTCGTTCAGCGTGATCAGCTGCGGGCCGCCCTCGTCGTAGGTCGAGCCGACCATCTTGTTGGCCTTGCCGTCCCAGGTGTAGACGGTGAAGTTGGCGACCACGTTGGACCCCTTCTGGGCCGGAGCGCCGGCCGTACCGGGGGTGATCACCTGGTAGGAGGAGGTTTCGGCGACCTTCGCGGGGAAGGCCACCGCCGGCTTGGCGTTGGGCGCGCCGGTGACCTTCAGGGCCGAGACCCCCTCGCCGCTCGGGTTGGCGGAGTTCGCGGTGGCGGTGCCGTCACCGGACCCGCAGGCCGCGGCGAACATCAGGGGCAAGGCGGCCAGTACGGCCAGGCTGCGGCGACGCATAGACATTCCTCAGGCAGACGTCAGGTTCGCGCAACATTACCCGTCCCGCCATAGGGCCGCGATAAATCATCGACCGCCTTGCCGAAAGCATGACCATCACATTCCGGCGATCAGCTTCTCCACCCTCTCGTCCACGCTGCGGAAGGGATCCTTGCACAGCACGGTGCGCTGCGCCTGGTCGTTGAGCTTCAGGTGCACCCAGTCGACGGTGAAGTCGCGCCGCTTCTCCTGCGCCCGGCGGATGAACTCCCCGCGCAGCCGCGCCCGGGTGGTCTGCGGCGGCACCGACTTGGCTTCGAAGATCTTCAGGTCCGTGCTCACCCGCTCCACCGAGCCGCGCCGCTGCAGCAGGTAGTACAGGCCGCGGCGGCGGTGCACGTCGTGGTACGCCAGATCCAGCTGGGCGACCCGGGGGCTCGACAGCGGCAGGTCGTACTTGTCGCGGTACCGCTCGATGAGCTGGTACTTCGTCACCCAGTCGATCTCACGGGCGACCAGGTCGAGGTTGCCGGTGTCGACGGCGTTGAGGGTGCGCTCCCACAGCTCCAGCACCCGCTCGCTGGTCTCGTCGCCGCCGCGGCGGTCGACGAAGTCGCGGGCCTTCGCGAGGTACTCCTGCTGGATCTCCAGCGAGGACGCCTCCCTGCCGTTGGCCAGCCGGACCCGCCGCCGCCCGGTCATGTCGTGGGAGACCTCCCGGATGGCCCGGATGGGGTTCTCCAGCGACAGGTCGCGCATCACCGTGCCGGCCTCGATCATGCGCAGCACCAGGTCGGTCGCGCCGACCTTGAGCAGCATGGTCGTCTCGCTCATGTTGGAGTCGCCGACGATGACGTGCAGCCGGCGGAACCGCTCGGCGTCGGCGTGCGGCTCGTCGCGGGTGTTGATGATGGGCCGCGAACGGGTGGTCGCACTGGAGACGCCCTCCCAGATGTGCTCGGCCCGCTGGGAGACGCAGTAGACCGCGCCCCGGGGGGTCTGCAGCACCTTCCCCGCGCCGCAGATGATCTGCCGGGTGACCAGGAAGGGGATGAGCACGTCGGCCAGGCGGCCGAACTCGCCGTGCCGTCCCACCAGGTAGTTCTCGTGGCAGCCGTAGGAGTTGCCCGCCGAGTCGGTGTTGTTCTTGAAGAGGTAGATGTCGCCGGCGATGCCCTCCTCGCGGAGCCTCTTCTCGGCGTCGACCAGCAGGCCCTCCAGGATGCGCTCCCCCGCCTTGTCGTGGGTGACGAGCTCCACGACGTTGTCGCACTCGGGGGTGGCGTATTCGGGGTGACTGCCGACGTCGAGGTAGAGGCGGGCGCCGTTGCGCAGGAAGACGTTGCTCGATCGGCCCCAAGACACGACACGGCGGAAGAGATAGCGCGCGACCTCGTCGGGCGACAGCCGCCGCTGTCCCCTGAACGTGCAGGTGACCCCGTATTCGTTCTCAAGTCCGAAGATGCGACGGTCCATTGCCTCACACTATTCGCCGAACCCCTCCCGCGGGAGGGATCAGTTGGGGGGTTTTCGGTCCTACGGCTTATGCCCTGCGCGGTGCTCGGCTAAGCACGCGCGGGCCCCGGCCGGGCCCGCCACGACCGCACACCCGGCCCCGGCCCCCGGCACGCCACAGCCGCACCCGGACCCAGCCCCAGTCCCGGCCCCGGCACGCCGCGGCCCGCGCCCGGGTTCGTCCCCGGGCGCGGGCCGCGGCGTGGGTCCTCCTCCCGGCGGCGCACAGGGCCGGCGGAGAGGGGCGAGGAGGTCAGGGGGTGTAGATCTCCTGCACCTTGACGATCCGCCCGCGATAGACGGTGATCAGCGACGGACGCTGCATCTTCGCGGCCCGCTTCAGCAGCGTCGTGCGGGAGCAGCGCTTCGCGCCCAGGCCGCGCCTGTCGACGGTCAGGTCCGCCATCCGCGACGAGCAGCCGAACGCGCTCAGATAGACCACGTTCCCGGCGACGGGTGAGCTGTAGGCGTTGACGTCGCCCTCCCGCGGGCCCGTGAAGTGGCCCTCGGTGTACTTGTCCCGCACCCACCTGATCGGCTCGTACTCGGCCTGCCCGCCGGACACGTGGGTGATCCAGCCGCGCAGGATGCCGTCCCTGCGGGGGCTGAGGCTCTTGGTGAAGTCATGGCCGGGGTCGGACTGGAACTTCGTGCCGAAGATCTTCGGCGTGGGGAAGTGTGGGATCGCGCTCGCCTGGGCGGGGGCCGCGGCGGCCTGGACGGGAACCACGGCCGCCTGGGCGGGGGCCGTACCGGCGGCAAGGGCCGCGCACAGGGCGGCGGCGGTCAGAACGGATCGTCTCATGACTGCTTCGACCACGCCCCCGCGCCCCGGGTTCACCGAACCGGGGTGTGATCCATGTCACAACGCGCGGGCGCCGCGCCCCCCTCGAAGGGACGCGGCGCCCGCGGAACACGCGATCAGCCGCCGGAACCGGTGTCGATCTCCCCCTCGGGAGCCGTGGGCGGGGTCTGAGAGCCGTCGTCCTGCGGCGCGGCGAGCGCCGAGGACGCCGGAGACGCCGGGGACACGGCGCTCCCGCCGTCCCCCGCGCCCTCCGGGGCGGACGGCCCGGCCAGCAGTGCCTCCAGCCTCGGACCGGCCAGGCGCTGGAACTTGCGGTGCGGCCGGTTGCGGTCGAGCACCGCCACCTCCAGCTGCCCGGCCGGGGGCCGCTCGCCACCCGGCTCGGTCAGCGCGAACAGCGCCGCCTGCAACGCGTCGGCCAGGGACAGGCCGTCGCGGTAGCGCTCCTTGAGCCGGCCCGCGACCGCCTCGGCCTGACCGCCCATCGCCACCAGACCGGACTCGTCGAACACCGAGCCGTCGAAGGTGAGACGGTAGATGTGGTCCTCATCGACGGTGTCGCCGACCTCCGCCACCACGAGCTCCACCTCGAACGGCTTCAGCGACTCGGTGAAGATCTGGCCGAGGTTCTGCGCGTAGAGGTTGGCCAGACCCCGGGCGGTGACGTCCTCCCGGTCGTAGGTGTAGCCGTTGATGTCGGCGTAGCGGATCCCGCCGAGACGCAGCGCCTCGAACTCGTTGTACCGGCCGACCGCGGCGAAGCCGATCCGGTCGTAGATCTCACTGATCTTGTGCAGGGCACGGGAGGGGTTGGGGGCGACGAACAGGATGCCGTCCTCGTACTGCAGCACGACGACGCTGCGGCCTCGCGCGATGCCCTTGCGCGCGTAGTCCGCCTTGTCCCGCATCTGCTGCTCGGGCGAGACATATCCAAAGGGTATGGACACCTGCGGTGATCCTCTCGTGTTAACGCAGCGGAGCGGTGGGGCCGTCGGGGGAGGTCTTCCGGCTCTCCACCATCGCCTCGACGTACTCGGCGATCTCGTCGTCGCCCAGGCGGCGGTAGCCGTCGGCGGTGAGCACCGCGACGACGGGCCAGATCCTGCGGATGACGTCCGGGCCGCCGGTCGCCGAGTCGTCGTCGGCCGCGTCGTAGAGGGCCTGCAGGACCGCCGCCACGGTGTCCTCCGGGGAGGCCCCCTCGCGGTACAGCTTCTTCAGCGCCCCCCGCGCGAAGATCGAGCCGGAGCCGATCGCGTGGTGCTGGTGCTGCTCGTACGGCCCGCCGCCCACGTCGTAGCTGAAGATCCGCCCGCTGTCACCGGCCGGGTCGTAGGCCACGAACAGCGGGACCACGACCAGACCCTGCATCGCCATCGGCAGGTTGCCGCGGATCATCGTGGCCAGCCGGTTGGCCTTGCCCGCCACCGACAGCGAGCGGCCCTCACGCTTCTCGTAGTGCTCCAGCTCGACCCGGTAGAGGCGCGCCAGCTCGATGCCGGTGCTCGCCGCACCGGCGATGCCCATGGCCGAATGGTCGTCCAGGCGGAACACCTTCTCCATGTCACGCTGGGAGATGATGTTGCCCGACGTCGCCCGCCGGTCCCCGGCGATCACCACGCCGCCGGCGCAGGTCGCCGCGACGATCGTGGTGGCATGGGGGATCTGGTCACCCACCGGAGCCGCCAGCGTCTCGTTGCGTCCCGGCAGCAAGTCCGGCGCGTGGGACCTGACGAACTCCGAGAAAGAGGAACTCCCGGTGTCGGTAAAGATGTGATTCACCATGCCGGCGGGCAGGTCCCTGTGCGATCCCACGCGACTCCCTCCAAAGGTGCGGTCCCTTAAGGCCCGACCTTACTCACGTTGCCGTGCTGTCTGCACTTCCCTCGATCAGCTCAGCGCGAACCACCTGCGTCCCTTACGTTGAATCTTTACGCCCGTGTAAGCCTGTGTAATTGTCGAGTTGTCGTGACATGCCTCACCTCCCCCTGGAGGTCACGTGAGACCCTTCCACCGGCCTGTCCTGATATCGGCCCTGGCAGCCGCCGCCCTCGCCCTCTGCTCCTGCGGCTCCGGATCCCCCGCCGACGGCGGCGGCGTCACCCTGACCATCACGGCCAACTCCATCTCCGGCGGCAAGAACTCGGTCAGCGCCGACTGGATCAAGAACTGGGTGATCCCGAGGTTCGAGGCCGCCCAGAAACAGGCGGGACGGGACGTGCACGTGCTGTTCCAGCCGAACGGCGTCGACGACGAGCAGTACAAGACGAAGGTCGCGCTGGACCTGAAGGCGAAGACCGGCGCCGACGTGATCGACCTCGACGGGATCTGGGTGGGCGAGTTCGCCCAGGCCGGGTACATCAGACCCCTCGGCGAGGTCGGCGGCGCCGCGGCGGACTCCTGGGACGGCTGGCGGCGGATCCCCGAAGCGGTGCAGGGCCTGGGCGTATTCGAGGGCAAGAGGTACGGCGTGCCGCAGGGCACCGACGGCCGCATCCTCTACTACAACAAGAGCCTGTTCACCAAGGCCGGCCTGCCGGAGAAGTGGCAGCCCAGGAGCTGGCAGGAGATCCTCGACGCCGGGACGGCGCTGCGCCGGCTGCCCGGCGTGACGCCCATCCAGATCAACGCCGGCACCGCGATGGGCGAGGCCACCTCGATGCAGGGCGCGCTGCCGCTGCTGGCCGGCACGGGCACCGAGATCTACGCCGGCGGCAAGTGGGCCGGGGCCTCCCAGGGCGTCAAGGACGTGCTGGACTTCTACCGGCGGATCTACGCGGGCGGCCTGGGCGACCCCAAGCTGCAGCAGGAGGCCAAGGGCCGCGACAAGTCCTTCGCCGAGTTCGCCGCCGGCAAGATCGGCATCCTCGCCGAGGGCGACTACTTCTGGCGCTCGGTGATCGAGCCCAAGACCGGGGTCGCCCCGATGGCCGACCGCGACAAGGTCGTGGGATACGCCAAGATCCCCGCTAGGACGCCCGGCGCGGGGATCCGCGGCCAGGACTTCGTCAGCATGTCCGGCGGCGCCGTACGGGTGCTGAACCCCTTCTCCAAGCATCCTCGGCAGGCGTGGGAGCTGCTGGCGTTCCTGCACTCGGCCGAGGCGGTCAAGGCCGAGCTGGCCGGGGCCGTCCGCGTCACCTCCCGCTCCGACGTCAACGACGAGGTCCTCGCCGGCGACCCGCTGCTGAGCTTCATCTCCCGGGAGATCCTGCCGATCACCGCCTACCGCCCCGGACTGGCCCTCTACCCCCAGGTGTCGGCCGCCCTGCAGGAGGCCACGGCCGACGTCGTCTCCGGCAGGTCCGTCGAGGAGGCCGCCGCCGCCTACCGCACCAAACTCGAACGCCTCTCCGGCAACCCCGCCAACATCACCAACTGATGCCGCCGACTGAACCCGCTCGGGGGCGCCGGTGTCTGGACTGAGGAGGGCCGCGAGGGGCGCCGGTGTCTGGACTGAGGAACGCAGCCGCGGAGCGGCGGAGTGACGAGGGAAGGCACCGGACCAAGAGCCCCGAGCCGCGACGCGCCAGCGTCGCCATGAACAGGGAGCGGAGCGACGGAGTGACGAGGGAAGACACCGGCTCAAGAGCCCCCGAGCCGCGACGCGCCAGCGTCGCCATGAGTACAGACGCGGCAGGCCTCGGGCGGACACGGGCGGTGGCGTTCGCGTCGCCCGCTCTCGTGCTCATCGGCGTCTTCCTGGTCTTCCCCGCCCTGTGGACCATCTACCTGGGCCTCACCGACTACCGGCTGACCGGCCTGGCGGCGGCCGACCCCCAGGTGGTGGGGACCGGCAACTACACCGCCGCGCTCGGCGACGAGCGGTTCCGCAACTCCTTCTGGCTGACGGCGCAGTACGTCCTCGGCTCGGCGGTCATCGGGCAGGCGGGGCTCGGCTTCACCCTGGCGTGGACGCTGCGCGGCCGGCGCGGAGCCGTACGGCGGGTCGTCGAGGGGCTGGTACTGCTGTCGTGGATCCTGCCGGGTTCGGTGGTGGCGTTCCTGTGGATCGCGCTGCTGGACCGCGACGGCGGGACCCTCAACGCCCTGCTGGGCACCCCCGGCGCCGCCTGGCTGCTCGACCACCCCATGCTGTCGATCATCGTGTTCAACACCTGGCGGGGCACCGCGTTCTCGATGATGCTCTACTCGGCGGCGCTGGAGAACGTGCCCGTCTCCCACCTGGAGACCGCCCGCCTGGCCGGCGCCTCCACCCTCCAGCAGCTCCGCGACGTGGTGCTGCCGCAGATCAGGGGACACGTGCTGACCAACGTGCTGCTGACGAGCCTGTGGACGTTCAACGACTTCACACCGTTCCTGATCACCGCGGGCGGCCCCGAGGGGCGGTCGGAGATCCTGCCGTTCTACGTCTACAACACCGCGCTGCGCGGCGGGCAGCTCGGCTTCGGCGCCGCCGTGTCCTTCCTCATCCTGCTGATCAATCTCGTCTTCGCCCTGGCCTACCTGCGCCTGCTGCGCAACCGCCGGGAGGTGGCCGCATGACCCCCGACCCCGCCGCGGACCCCGCGATCCGCCCCGAACCCGCCGCATCCGCACAGCAGGCGCCCGCACGGCAGGCACCCCCACAGCAGATGTCCGCACGTCAGGCACCCGCCCGGCGCTCCCCCGTACGGCACGCGCTCGGCCGGATCGCCTCCGCCGCCTTCCTCGCGCTCGCCGCCGCCTTCTTCGCGCTGCCGATGCTCTGGCTCGCCTCGGCGCCGTTCGACGCCCACCCCTCCGTCACGGTGTCGGTGCCGGAGTTCACGCTGGCCAACTTCCGCGCCATCCTCGACAACCCCTACGCGGCGGGCTCCATCGTCAACTCCGTCATCCAGGCCGGCGGCGCGGCCGTCCTGGTGGTCGTCCTGGCCGCGCTGGCGGCCTACGCCCTGTCCCGGGTCCGGGTGCCCGGCCGCGACGTCCTGCTGTACGTGCTGCTGCTCCTGTCGTCGGTCGTCACCGGCACCGCCGCGATGGTGCCGATCTTCGAGCTGGCCACCCGGCTCGGCCTGGTCGACACCCACCTGGGCGTGATCCTCGTCGTCTCCGGCGGCCTGCTCCCCGCGGCGATCTTCATCCTCAAGGACTTCATGGACGCCACCCCCACCTCCTACGAGGAGTCGGCGCGGGTCTTCGGCGCCTCGCCGGCGCAGATCCTGCGCCACATCGTGGTCCCCCTCGTCCGGCCCGGCCTGGCGACGGTGGCGGTGTGGGCGGTGGCCAGCGTGTGGGGCGGCTTCCTGATGCAGTACATCCTGCTGCGCGACCCGGGTAAATCCCCCAGCGCGGTCGTGCTGTTCACCCTCTACACCGAGGGCGGGCAACCCGACCTGCCGTTGATCTCGACGTTCTCCCTGCTCTACTCACTGCCGGTGGTACTGATGTACCTGTTCGTGAGCAGCAGGTACGGCTTCCGCTTCCATGGAGGGATCAAGCAGTGATCTCCGTGCACGGCCTGACCAAGGTGTTCCCCGGCGGCGTCCGGGCACTCGACTCCCTCGATCTGGAGATCGCCGAGGGCGAGTTCTTCGCGCTCCTGGGACCGTCCGGCTGCGGCAAGACCACGCTGCTGCGGACCATCGCCGGCCTGGAGACCCCCACCTCCGGGAGCGTCGTCATCGGCGGGACCGACGTGACCGCGCTGCCGCCCGGCCGCCGCGACGTCGCCATGGTCTTCCAGGACTACGCCCTGTTCCCCCACATGGACGTCACCGACAACATCGCCTACCCGCTGCGGATCAGAAAGGTCCCCCGCGCCCGCCGCCGGGCCAGGGCCGCCGAGGTCGCCGACCGGCTGAGCCTCACCGGGCTGCTGGGCAGGCGCCCCGGGCAGCTGTCGGGCGGCCAGCAGCAGCGGGTGGCGCTCGCCCGGGCCATCGCCTGCCGCCCGCGGGCGTTCCTGTTCGACGAGCCGCTGTCCAACCTCGACGCCCGGCTCCGTCTGGAGGCCCGCACCTTCCTCAAGCGCCTGCAGGACGAGCTCGGCGTCACCACCGTTTTCGTCACCCACGACCAGGGCGAGGCGCTCGCCCTGGCCCACCGGATCGCGGTCATGGACGCGGGCCGGATCGCCCAGGTCGGCACCCCCGCCGAGGTGTTCCACCGTCCCGCCACCACCTTCGTCGCCTCCTTCATCGGCTCCACCCCGATGAACCTGCTGCCCGGACGGATCGGCGACGGCGGCGCGCTGCACGTGGCGGGCGCCGTACTGCCGGCCCCCCAGGACGCGCCCGGCGGCGAACCCAGTGAAAACGTCGGAGACGCCGGGGAGATCGTGTACGGCGTGCGCCCGGAGTACACCGACCTGTCCACCACGCGGCGCGACGACGGGTTCGCCGGCGAGGTCGCCGTCCTGGAGAACCTCGGCACCGCCACCCTCGTCACCCTTGAGAGCCCCGGCCACCTCGTCCAGGCCGTCGTCCCCGAGGGCCGCGAACCCGCCCTCGGCACGACCGCCTGGGCGGTCCCCCGGCCGGGCCGCGCCCTGCTCTACCGCGACGACGTCCTGGTCGGCCGGGCATGAGGGCGCTGCGCCTGACCGGCCGCTGGAGCCTTGCGGACCGGGTCACCGGCCCGGTCCGCGGCGTGCCGTTCGAACTGCCCCCCGGCGCCCGCGCCTTCACCGTCCGTCTGGCCTACGACCGCTCCGCCGGCGTGCTGGACCTCGGCTGCGAGGGCCCGGCCGGGTTCCGCGGCTGGTCCGGCGGCGCCCGCTCGGAGTACACCGTCGCCCCCGGCTGGGCCACCCCGGGCTACCTGCCCGGCGAACCCGAACCCGGCCGCTGGCACGTCCTGCTCGGCCTGTACCGTGTCCCGCCGGACGGCCTGCCGTACGAGATCACGGTCATCCCGCACCTCGCCCCGCCCGCAGCGCCGCCCGCCCGCACCGGCCTGCGGCCCCCGCCGCCGCCACCGCGCGCCCCCGCCGCCGTCCGCCGCGACCTGCCCGGCCTCGGGGACCTGCGCTGGCTCGCCGGCGACCTGCACGCCCACACCGTCCACTCCGACGGCTCACTCGGCGTCTCCGAGCTCGCCTGCCTGGCCGCCGACCGCGGCCTGGACTTCCTCGCCGTCACCGACCACAACACCGTCAGCCACCACGCGGAACTGCCCGCCGCCGCGACCTACGCCGCGATCACCCTGATCCCCGGCCAGGAGGTCACCACCGACCTCGGCCACGCCAACGCCTTCGGCGACGTCGGCTGGATCGACTTCCGCGAACCCCCCGACCGGTGGGCCGAGACGGTCCGCGAACGCGGCGGAATCATGTCCGTCAACCACCCCGTGGCCGTCGACTGCGCCTGGCGCCACCCCATGCGCACCCCTCCCCCGGCCGTGGAGGTGTGGCACTGGAGCTGGTGGGACCGCACCTGGGGAGCGCCGCTGGCCTGGACGCAGGCGTGGTCGCCCGGCGCGGTGCTGGTCGGCGGCAGCGACTACCACCGGCCCGAGGAGGGCCACCCCCTCGGCGACCCCACCACCTGGGTGCTGGGCCGCGACCCCCTGGACGGACTCCGCCAGGGCGTCACCGCCGTCTCCGCCACCCCCGACGGCCCCCTGCTGCTGCGCCACGGCGACGACTTCCTCATCGTCGGCGGCGACGGGCTCGTCCTGTGGGGACCGGGCACCCGGCGCGTCGTCCTCGGCGACCGGGTCGTCCTGCCCGCCCGGCCCGGCCCGCACCGCCTGGAGACGTACCGCAACGAGGTGATGGCGCTGTGCACGTGATGAGGGCCGCGCTCGCCGGGCTCGGCGTCGCCGCCCAGGTGATCTACCTGCCGCTGCTGGCCAGGCGGCGGGACCTGTTCGAGGTGACCGACGTGTGCGACCTCGACCCGGCCCGCGCCGAGGCCGCCGGCCGTCTCACCGGCGCCCGCCCGCACACCGACCCCCTGGAGATGCTCGGCCGCGGCGGCTTCGACGCGCTGGTCGTGCTCACCGCAGGCTCCCACGGCGCCCTCGTCGCCGCCGCCCTGGAGGCCGGCTTCGCCGTACTGTGCGAGAAACCCCTCGCCTACAGCCGCGCCGAAGCCGAGGCGCTGCGGGCCGGACCGCTGCGCGCCGGCGAACGGCTCATGGTCGGCTACATGAAACAGTACGACCCCGCCGTACGGCGTGCCGCCGCCCTGCTGGCCGGCCGGGCCGTACGGCACCTCGACGTCACCGTCCTGCACCCCGCCGACGAGGCCCAGCTCGCCTTCGCCCGCGTGCGGCCCTCCCACCCGGCCCCCGAGGCCCTCGCGCCCTGGCTGCGGGCCGACTCCGCGGCCCTGGACGCGGCGCTCGGCCCGGACGCCCCGGAGGCGGTCCGGTCCCTCTACGCCGGCGTGGTGCTCGGCAGCCTCTGCCACGACCTGGCGCTGCTGCGGACGTTCGGCGGCCCGCCCGCCACCGTCGACCACGCCGCCGCCTGGGACGGCCCCTCCCTGGAGGCCGGCGGAGCCCTGCCCCGGGGCCGCTACGGCCTGCGCTGGCACTACCTGCCCGGCCACCCCGCCTACCGGGAGACCGTCAGCGTCCACCACGAGGACGGCACGCTGGAGCTGGTCTTCCCCTCCCCCTACCTGATGAACGCCCCCACGGTCCTGACCTCCTCCTCCCTGGACGGGACCACCGAGATCAGGACCGTCCACCGCGACGTGTCCGAGGCGTTCGAACTCCAGCTGGAGGCGTTCCACGCCTTCGTCACCCGGGGCACGCCCCCGCTCACCGGCCTCGACGGCGCCCTCGCCGACATCGTCGCCGCCCAGCAGATCATCCGGGCGGTCGCCGGGCCGTCCATCGGAGGTGAGGCACATGACGCCTGACATCACGACCACGCGTGAGACGTCCGCGGGCAGGACACGCGACACCTGGAACCACGACCACCCGGAAGCCGCAGGGAGGTGGGGGGCGTGACCCCTGAGACCACCGGCACGCCCGGCATCGTGGTCGTCCCGCACACCCACTGGGACCGCGAGTGGTACCTCCCGTTCCAGCGCTTCCGGCTCGGCCTGGTCCGCCTGCTGGACGAGGTCCTCGACACCATGGCCGCCGACCCCGCCTACCGGTTCACCATGGACGGCCAGCTCGCCGCCCTGGAGGACTACCTGGAGATCCGCCCCGAACGGCTCGGCGAGATACGGCGGCTGGTCACCGAGGGCCGCTTCGCCGCCGGACCCTGGCTCATCCTCGCCGACGAGTTCCTCTGCTCCGGCGAGACCCTCATCCGCAACCTGGAGTACGGCATGCGCGGCGCCGGGGAACTCGGCGGCGCCATGCGCGTCGGCTACCTCCCCGACCAGTTCGGCCACTGCGCCCAGATGCCGCAGATCCTCCGCCAGGCCAGCCTCGAGCACGCCTGCCTGTGGCGCGGGGTGCCCGCCTCCGTCGGCCGCGACGCCTTCGCCTGGACCGGCGCCGACGGCACCGCCGTCCGCACCCAGTACCTCCCCGGCGGATACGGCAACGCCGTCGCCCTGTTCACCGGCCCGGCCGACGGCCTCACCGGCCGGCTGGACGCCTTCGCCGAGACCATGCGGCCCTGGCACCCCGACGGCCCGCTGCTGGCCATGTACGGCGCCGACCACAGCGCGCCGGCCGCCGGCATCACCGCCGCCGGGCTGCGCCTGGCCACCCTGGAGGAGTACGTCACCGCCCACGACCCCGGCACCGCCGGACTGCCCGTCGTCCACGGCGAGCTGCGCTCCCACGCCCGCGCCAACATCCTGCCGGGCGTCGTCTCCGCCCGGATGCCCGCGAAAAGACTCATGGCCCGCGCCGAGCGCGTCGTCGCCCGCTACGCCGAGCCGCTCGCCGCGCTCTGGCTGCCCGGCGGCACCGCCGCCGCCAAGCTGCTCGACCTGGCCTGGCGCCGCCTCATCGCCTGCAGCGGCCACGACTCCATCACCGGCTGCGGCGCCGACGAGACGGCCCAGCAGGTCGCCGCCCGCATCGCCGAGGCCGGGCAGATCGGCCAGGCCGTCGTCGACCTGGTCGCCTCCTCCCTCGCCGCCGGCGCGGCCCGCGACGCCGTCGTGGTCGTCAACCCCTCCCCCTTCCGGCGCACCGGCCTCGTCCTGGCCGACGTGCCCGAGTCCCACCCGGTCCTGACCGCCCCCGGCGGGGCCCGCGTGCCGGCGCAGCGGCTGGAGCTGGCCCCGACCCTCCTCGACGAGACCGTCATGGACGACCTCACACTGCTTCTCGGCCGGGTCCATGACCGGGAACTGTTCGGCCGGCTGATCGTCTCGTGGTCCGCGGAGTGTCCGGAGAGGGACGGAGAGACCCCCGAGGGGATCTTCACCGTCGTCGTGGCCCGCGCCCCCGCCACCGGCTACGAATACACCGACCTGCGCGCGGCGGTCCTGGACGCCGCCACCGCGCGGCCGGGACCGTGGCGGGTGCGCATCGTCGCCGAACCCGTCGTCACCGTCGCCGCGCTGGTCACCGTCGAGGCGTTCGGCCGTACGGTGCTCACCCCCGCCGGGATCCCCGGCATGGAGGACCCGGCCGTGGAGGATCCGGTGGCCGAGGCCGCCCCCACCGGAACCGGGGCCACGGAGGGTCCGGTGTCCGGGATCGTCCCCACCGGAGCCGGGCCCGCGGAGGAGCGATCCGCCGAAGACCGGCTCACGGACGAGAAAGCCGAGGGAGCCTCCCCTCGGGGAAGCGAGCCGCCCCCCGCCGAGGGCGTCCTCGGCAACGGCCTGCTGCGCGTCGCCGTCGCCCCAGACGGCACCCTGTCACTGCGATCCGCCGGCGCCGAGATACACGGGGTGGGCCGCATCGTGGACGGCGGCGACGCCGGAGACACCTACAACCACGCCCCGCCCCGCCACGACCTCCTCGTCGACGCCCCGCTCCATGTGGAGGTCGAGACCCTCCACACCGGGCCGCTGACGTCGGTGCTGGAGATCCGCCGCGAGTACGCCTGGCCCGCGCACGAGGAGGGTGACGGGCGCTCCGCCGCCCGCGAGAACGTCACCGTCACCACCAGGGCCGAACTACGGGCCGGCGAGCCGTACCTGCGGCTGGAGATCTCCTTCGACAACCGCAGCCGCGACCACCGGGTCCGCTGGCACGCGCCGCTGCGGCCCGGAACCGGCGAGTCCTCCGCCGAAGGACAGCTGTCGGTGACGCGCCGGGGGACGACCGCCGAGGGCGGCTGCGGCGAGGAGCCGCTGCCCACCTTCCCCGCCGAGGGATTCGTCGCCGCGGGCGGCCTGGCGGTCCTGCTGGACCAGGTGACCGAGTACGAGCTGACCGGCGGGGAACTGGCGCTCACCCTGCTGCGATCGGTGGGGTTCCTGTCGCGCAACCGCAACGCCTACCGCGACGAGCCCGCCGGCCCCCAGATCGCCACCCCCGACGCCCAGTGCCCGGGGCCGGCCACGATGCGCTTCGCCGTACTGCCCTGTCCCGGCTCTTGGCACGAGGCGGGCCTGCCGCGGCTGGCCGAGGAGTATCGGCACGATCTGCTGACGGTGCCCGGCGACAGCCCGTCCATCGGCCCGGTCGCGCGGACGGAGGTGGCCCGGGACGGAACGGGCGCGCGACTGGAGGTCGAGGGTGCCGGCGTGGTACTCACCGCTCTACGCGAGCGGAACGGCGCGCTGGAGGCCCGCCTCGTCGCCGAGCATCCCCACGGCACCGAGGCCGTCATCCGGGGCACGTTCACCGCCGCCCGCCGCGCGGACCTACTCGGGGTGCCGGGTGAGCGACTGGAGACGGAGGGCGGGGAGGTGCGGCTGCCGCTGCGCCCCTTCGAGATCGCGACGGTGCACCTCATCCCATGAACGGCGGGGCGGCCCCGTCACCCGCTGAGCGGCGGGACGGGCTCGTCCCGGCCGCCCGTACGCCGGAGTCGGCCGGGACGGGCTCCCGTCCCGGCCCCGGGAACGAGGGTGACCCCGGCTATTCCCCGCCCTTCTGGATGTACGACCTGACGAACTCCTCGGCGTTCTCCTCCAGGACCTCGTCGATCTCGTCGAGGATCGCGTCGACGTCGTCCGAAAGCTTCTCGTTGCGCTCCTGGACGTCGGAGGTGTCGACCGAGGTGGTCTCCTCCGCTTCCCGTTCGGTCCGGCCGGTCTGCTTCTGGCCGCCGGTGTCCTTGCTAGCCATCTGTGGCACCTCCGCCTGGGGGACGCTTGTGATTCCTATCTTCCCCGAAGCGACTGACATTGCGCGCGGATCGCCCCCCGATCTTTGTCCGGGGTCCACGCCTGCCGTCCAGGGGTTGTAGTCCGTCCAGAAAACCCCTTTCGTCCCCTTTAAAGCAAATATCCCCTTTCCCCAGCCATCCCACCCCTGCCCGAACGGGAGTGTCACCCCCCGTTCGAGGAACGTTCCCGCGCCTCCCCCACACCGGACCGAGCTCGGAGCGATCGACCCTGGACGGACCCAGCCGGACCGGAGACCCTCAGTCCCGGGAAAACTACGCTCGCACAGCCCCCACTCGAAAGCCCAGATTTCCATTCTCTCGACCGGACCCCTTTACAATGTAGATTAAAGACTTGGACGAGTCTCCTGACAGCTCACGGGCCTGCCAGTCAGCCCATGGGAAACACCGCGAGGGGGCGCCGGTGTCCGGACCCGCTCGGGGGCGCCGGTGTCTGGACTGAGGAACGCAGCCGCGAGGGGGCGCCGGTGTCTGGACTGAGGAGCGCAGCCGCGGAGCGGCGGAGTGACGAGGGAAGGCACCGGTCACCAGCCCCCGAGCCGCGACGCGCAGCGTCGCCATGAGCACAGCGGAGCGGCGGAGTGACGAGGGAAGACACCGGCTCACCAGCCCCCGAGCCGCGACGCGCAGCGTCGCCATAGGTACGGCACAGTGTCGCCATTAACAGAGAAGACTGCGATCATTGACCGGTGAGCACCATCGTCGACAACCGGTATGAACTCGTCTCACCCGTCGGCCGAGGAGCGACAGGGGTCGTCTGGCGGGCCTATGACATGCTTCTGGACCGCGAGGTGGCGCTCAAGGAGATCCCCCTGCCCCCGGGACCGGAGGCGGTCGACCGGCGGCGCCGGGTGGTGCGCGAGGCGCGGATGGCGGCCCGGCTGAGCCACCGGGGCATCGTGACGGTGCACAACCTGGCCGAGGAGGCCGAGCGGCTCTGGATCGTCATGGAGTTCCTGGAGGCGCTGACCCTGCACGACACCCTGGTGCAGGCCGGACCGCTGCCGGCGGACCTGGTGGCGGCGATGGGGGGCCGTCTGCTGGACGCGCTGCGGCACGCGCACGACGGCGGGGTGATCCACCGGGACATCAAGCCCGCCAACATCATGCTGACGGGCGACCGGGTGGTGCTGGCCGACTTCGGGTTCGCCGCGCCGGAGGGGGCGGCGAGCCGCTCGATGCGGGGCACGCCGGCGTTCCTGGCGCCGGAGGCCCTGCACGGGCGGGGCGGTACCCGTGAGGCGGACATGTGGTCGTTCGGGGCGACGCTGTACATGGCGGTGGAGGGGCAGACGCCGTTCCGCACGGTCAACTCGATGGCCGCGCTGGCGGAGGCGCTGCGCGGGCCGGCGCGGGCGCCGCGGCGGGCCGGCCCCCTGGAGCCGGTGCTGCGGGGGCTGCTGCGCAAGGATCCGCGGGCCAGGCTGAGCGCCGAGCAGGCCTCCGTCCTGCTGGCCCGCATCCGCTGCACCAGCGCGGCCTGACCGTCGCGGGCGCCGTCCCGGGCGGAGGAGGACGTCACCGCCAGCCGTACGGTCCCGGCGGAGGGGAGGACGGGCGGGAGGGCCGGGCGCGCCGCGCGGGGGCGTCCCCGCGCGGCGGCGGGCTCACCGGTCGCCGGTGAGGGCGCTGACCAGGTCGGCGGCGGTGCGGCAGCGGTCGAACAGCTCGCCCACGTGGGCCTTGGTGCCGCGCAGCGGCTCCAGGGTGGGGACGCGCTGCAGCGACTCACGGCCGGGGATGTCGAAGATGACCGAGTCCCAGGAGGCGGCGGCGATCGACTCGCTGAACTGGCTCAGGCAGCGGCCCCGGAAGTAGGCCCGGGTGTCGCTGGGCGGAGCCTCGATGGCCCGCTGGACCTCCTCCTCCGTGACCAGCCGCCGCATCCGCCCGCGGGCGACCAGCCGGTTGTACAGGCCGCGGTCGGGGCGGATGTCGGAGTACTGCAGGTCGACGAGCTGCAGCCGCGGGTGGGACCAGGGCAGGCCGTCGCGGCTGCGGTAGCCCTCCAGCAGCTCCAGCTTGGCCACCCAGTCGAGCTCGCCGGCCAGCTGCATCGGGTCCTCGGCCAGGCGGGTGAGGACCGACTCCCAGCGGTCGAGGACCTCCTTGGTGACCTCGTCGACGCCGTTGCCGCTGCGCTCCTCGGCGTACTTGCGCGCCAGCTCCAGGTACTCCATCTGGAGCTGGACGGCCGTCAGGCGGCGGCCGTCGCGCATGGCGATCTCGTATCTGAGGGTCGGGTCGTGGGAGACCGCGCGCAGCGCCTGGACGGGGTTCTCCACGGAGAGGTCACGCGTGAAGTAACCGTCCTCGATCATGGCGAGGACGAGCGCGGTGGAGCCGAGCTTGAGGTAGGTGGAGATCTCCGACATGTTGGCGTCGCCGATGATGACGTGCAGGCGCCGGTACTTGTCGGGGTCGGCGTGCGGTTCGTCGCGGGTGTTGATGATCGGCCGCTTGAGCGTGGTCTCCAGGCCCACCTCGACCTCGAAGAAGTCGGCCCGCTGGCTGATCTGGAAGCCCTCTCCGCGGGAGTCCTGGCCGATGCCGACCCGGCCGGCGCCGGTGACGACCTGGCGGGACACGAAGAAGGGCGTCAGGTGCCGGACGATGTCGGCGAACGGCGTGGCCCGCCGCATCAGGTAGTTCTCGTGGCAGCCGTAGGAGGCGCCCTTGTTGTCGGTGTTGTTCTTGTAGAGCTGGATGGGAGCGTTGGAGGGGATCGCCGAGGCGCGGACCGCGGCGTCGTGCATGACCCGCTCCCCCGCCTTGTCCCAGATCACCGCGGCTCGTGGGTTGGTGCACTCGGGAGTGGAGTATTCGGGATGGGCGTGGTCCACGTAGAGCCGGGCGCCGTTGGTGAGGATCACGTTGGCCAGGCCCAGGTCCTCGTCGGTGAGCTGACTCTGGTCGGCCATCTCACGGGACAGGTCGAAGCCCCGCGCGTCGCGGAGGGGGTTCTCCTCCTCGAAGTCCCACCGTGCCCGTCTGGCCCGGGCCGCCGAGGCGGCCAGGTAGGCGTTGACGACTTGGGACGAGGTCACCATCGCGTTGGCCCCCGGCTGTCCGGGCACGGAGATGCCGTATTCGGTCTCGATGCCCATCACCCGCCGTACCGTCATGCGCATCCTCTGTTCATCCGGGACTGTCTCCTCCGCCGTATATATCCCCGACCCTAGACCCTTCACTATGCCCGGTGGCCGGACAGTTATGGCAACGAAGCCTTTTCGCCCGCCGACCAGGGGTCCGGGCGGTGATCCGGGGGCGGGGCGGACGGCGGCGAGGCGGGGAACACGGGGGCCGCGGAGGCGACCGGCGACGCGGAGACGACCGGCGACGCGACGGGGAACGCCGGCGGGGCGGCGGGGGCCTGTGGCGCGGCGGCCCGGCGCGTCCTCGCCCTGACGAACTCCTGGACCGGCCGCTCGGCCACCCGGTAGACGAGGTAGGAGAACGCCATCGCGGCCGCGACGGTGGCCAGGGCGGTCAGCCAGGGCGGGAGGGCGTCGCGCAGGGCGGGGATGATCAGCACGGCCGCCGCGGTGTGGAACAGGTACAGGGGATAGGTGAGCGCGCCCAGCGTGACCAGGCCGCGCCATCGCAACCGGCGGAGCATGCCGAGCGCGACCAGCGCCATGAGCGCGTAGAAGCCGATGACGGTGACGGCGACGGCCCACGGGGGCACGGGCATGGCCGCGTAACCGACCAGCCCGACCCGTCCGGCCACCCGGTCCATGGCGGCGCTGACGGCCAGCCCGGCGCTGATCCCGGCCACGCACCACAGGACGAGCCGGGGGCCGAACCTGGTCATCAGGAAGAAGGCCATGCCGCCGACGAAGTACGGCGCGTACTTCGGCATCACGACGAGGTCCACCCACGCCTGGTCGCTGCCGGCGAGGAGCCCGGCCGCCAGCAGCCACACGCCCATGAAGACCAGGCACCGGCCGAACGTCACACCGACGATCACCAGGACCGAGATGAGCACGTAGAAGCGGAGCTCGGCCCACAGGGACCAGTAGACGCCGTTGGCGTCGTAGACGCCGAGGGCCCGCTGGAGCATCGTGAGGTTGACCCCGTACTCGGCGGAGCTGAGCTTGGGGTCCAGGGCGGTGGCGCCGGTCAGGCCGTAGAGGGCGGCGGTGACGGCGACGCTGACCCAGTAGGCGGGGAAGAGGCGCACCAGCCGGGAGAGGGCGAACGTGCCGAGTCCGCGGCCCCAGATGCTCATCAGGATGACGAATCCGCTGATCATGAAGAACAGCTCGACGCCGAGGATGCCGAGTCCCGAGAGGGTGGAGATCGCGGGGAAGAGCTTCGCCGGCCGCTCGCCCCACACCGAGTTGAAGGCGATGAAGTAGTGGAAGGAGAGCACCGCCATGGCGGCGACGAAACGGAGGAGGTCGAGTTCGGCGAGACGGCCGCTCCCCCGGGCCGTCCCGCGGGACCCCGCGCCGGTCACCGGGCGACCGCGCCTGAATGATCACGCACGTCGGTTGGACGGCGGCTGGACCGCCTGGGTTCCCCGTGGCGTGATCACACTTGTGTGACGGACGGTACGGCGGGGCAGGCCGTACGGGCCCGGACACGCCTCGCGGCGCGGCCCCCGCCGGGGTCGCGCCGCGAACGCGCTCGCCGTGCGCCGGTGACGGCGCTAGAGGTACTGACCGGTGTTGGCCACCGTGTCGATGGACCGGCCGGCCTCGGTGCCCTGCTTGCCCGTCACGAGGGTGCGGATGTAGACGATCCGCTCGCCCTTCTTGCCGGAGATGCGGGCCCAGTCGTCGGGGTTGGTGGTGTTGGGAAGGTCCTCGTTCTCGGAGAACTCGTCGACGCAGGCGGCCAGCAGGTGCTGGATCCGCAGGCCCTTCTGCCCGCTCTCCAGGAACTGCTTGATCGCCATCTTCTTGCTGCGGTCCACGATGTTCTGGATCATGGCGCCGGAGTTGAAATCCTTGAAGTACAGGACCTCCTTGTCGCCGTTGGCGTAGGTCACCTCGAGGAAGCGGTTCTCCTCGCTCTCGGTGTACATCCGCTCGACGACCCTCTGGATCATCGCGACGACGGTCGCCGCGCGGTCGCCGTTGTGCTCGGAGAGGTCGTCCGGGTGCAGCGGCAGTTCGTCGATGAGGTACTTGGAGAAGATGTCCTTGGCCGCCTCGGCGTCCGGCCGCTCGATCTTGATCTTGACGTCCAGGCGGCCGGGCCGCAGGATCGCCGGGTCGATCATGTCCTCGCGGTTGGACGCGCCGATCACGATCACGTTCTCCAGGCCCTCGACGCCGTCGATCTCGCTGAGGAGCTGGGGGACGATGGTGTTCTCGACGTCGGAGGAGACCCCCGAGCCTCGGGTCCGGAAGATCGAGTCCATCTCGTCGAAGAACACGATCACCGGGGTGCCCTCGGACGCCTTCTCACGGGCCCGCTGGAAGACCAGGCGGATGTGCCGCTCGGTCTCGCCGACGTACTTGTTGAGGAGCTCCGGCCCCTTGATGTTGAGGAAGAAGCTCTTGCCGGACTGCCCGGTCTTCTCGGCGACCTGCTTGGCCAGGGAGTTGGCGACGGCCTTGGCGATCAGGGTCTTGCCGCAGCCGGGCGGCCCGTACAGCAGCACGCCCTTGGGGGGGCGCAGCTTGTGCTCGCGGAACAGGTCGGCGTGCAGGTAGGGAAGCTCGATGGCGTCCCTGATCTGCTCGATCTGCCGCATGAGCCCGCCGATCTCCTCGTAGGAGATGTCGGGCACCTCCTCCAGGACGAGCTCCTCGACCTCGGACTTGGGGATGCGCTCGTAGACGTAGCCGGAGCGGGGCTCCAGCAGCAGCGAGTCGCCGGCGCGGATCGGCTGGTCGAGCAGCGACTCCGCCAGCCGCACCACCCTCTCCTCGTCGGCGTGTGAGATGACCAGCGCGCGCTGGCCGTCCTCGAGCAGCTCCTTGAGCATCACGATCTCGCCGAGGTCCTCGTATCCGAGGGCCTCCACCACGTTGAGCGCCTCGTTCAGCATGACCTCCTGGCCACGCCTGAGCGACTCGGCGTCCACCGCGGGGCTGACGTTCACCCGGAGCTTGCGGCCACCGGTGAAGACCTCCACCGTGCCGTCTTCTCTGGCCTCGAGGAAGACGCCGAACCCGGACGGCGGTTGCGCCAGCCGGTCGACCTCCTCCTTGAGCGCGACGATCTGGTCTCTGGCCTCCTTGAGGGTTGCCACCAGACGCTCGTTCTGGCCGGTGACGGCCGCGAGATTCGCCTGCACCTCATGGAGACGCTCTTCGAGGACCCTGGCCTGCCGGGGAGACTCCGTCAGCTTCCGACGCAACGCGGTGATCTCCTCCTGCAGGAAGGAGACCTGCGTTCTGAGATCAGCGACCTCCCGTTCGCGCTGCGCGGCCCGAGCCTCGGCGTCATCGCGAGCTGCCACGGCGTCACCTCCTTCCCAGTCGAGACCGACTACTCGAAACCCTACCCATCGGGGGGCTGTCAGTTACCTGGTAGAGCAGTGTTCGTATGGCTACATTAAGTATTTGGCGATTAATCCCTTATGAAGCGTTTAGTGCTTGGAAGCATAAGAACACGACGATCTGGTGTCATGTAACACGCCGATGTGCTCTCGTGGCTGAATCGTCATCATGCGGTGGAAGTCGACTCCTCGCCATACGCTCCCTTTGCCGGACGCCTGCGCCGGGGTGGTGGGGTCACCCCGTCCGCCATGCGACGGGCGGTGACGAGGAATCCGGTGTGTCCGACCATCCGATGGTCGGGCCGTACGGCGAGCCCCTCGACATGCCAGTCGCGAACCAGGGTCTCCCACGCGTGGGGCTCGGTGAAACTCCCGTGTTCGCGCAGAGTTTCCACCGTTCGCGACAACTGCGTGGTCGTCGCCACATAACAGCAGATCACGCCGCCGGGCGTGAGCGCCTTGGCCGCGGCGTCCACGCACTCCCACGGGGCGAGCATGTCGAGGATGATCCGGTCGACGTCACTCTCGTCGAGCGACTCGGCGAAGTCCCCCACCACCAGGCGCCACTGCTCCATCGGGCCGCCGTAGAACTTCTCCACGTTCTTGGTGGCCACCTCCGCGAAGTCCGCCCGCCGCTCGTAGGACGTCACCCTGCCCTCCGTTCCCACCGCGCGCAGCAGGAAACACGTCAGCGCGCCGGAGCCGACCCCCGCCTCCACGACGCGCGCGCCGGGGAAGACGTCGGCCATCGCGACGATCTGCGCCGAGTCCTTCGGGTAGATGACCGCCGCGCCGCGCGGCATGGACAGCGTGTAGTCCTGGAGCAGGTGCCGGAACGCGAGGTACTGGGTGCCGCCGGACGAACGGACCACCGACCCCTCGGGCTGCCCGATGAGGTCGCTGTGCGGGATCGCACCCTTGTGGGTGTGGAAGACCCCGTCCTCCTTCAGCGTCACCGTGTGACGCTTGTTCTTGGGGTCGGTGAGCTGAACCTGATCCCCGGCCCTGAAGGGGCCATGCCTGCGAAAACCCATGAAGGCAAGGTTATCGGCGCGCGGAGTGCCCCCGGTCCGGGACCGCGGGACCGCCGGACGCGCGGGGAGGGCCGTTCGTTCGCTCCTTTCGGGAGGAGCTGATAGCACTTGGAGGGTGTTCCCCAGAGACGTCATCCCCGCCGGTTCCCTCCTCCTGCGCGAGACGACCCCTGCCGACCTGGAGCCGATGGTCAAGGCCTGCGCCGATCCGCTGATCATCCGGTTCATCCCGAGCGTCCCGGTGCCGTACACCCTCGCCGACGCGTCCTCCTACCTGGAGGTCGCCGAGCGGACGTGGGGCAACGGCGGGGCCTCCTTCTCCGTGACGGACGCCGCCACCGGCGAGTGGCTGGGCAACATCGGCCTCAAGCCGTCCGACCCGCGCGGCAACGCCGAGGTCGGCTACCTCATCGCGCCGTGGGCGCGGGACCGCGGCGTCGCCACCGCGGCCACCCGGGCGCTGACGGAGCGGGCCTTCGCCCACGGGGTGGCGCGCGTGGAGCTGCTGGCCGACGTGGAGAACCTCGCCAGCCAGCGGGTCGCGATGGCCGCCGGCTTCGGCCGCGAGGGCGTACGGCGCGCGGCCGAGCCCCGCCGCGACGGCACCCGCGGCGACCTGGCGTCCTTCGCCCGGCTGGCCACCGACTCTGGCGAGCGGGTACGGCCGTTCCTTCCGGCCCTGCCCGGCGGCTCCCTGACCGACGGCGTCGTCCGGCTGACGCCGCTGGGCCCGGACGACGCCGACGACTACCACGCCCTGCAGAGCCTGCCGGACGTCGTGGCCCACAGCGTCCCGCCGGAGGCGCCCGACCCGGACGACAGCGAGCGGTTCTGCCGGGAGGCGGGCATGCGGTGGCTGGCCGGCGAGCGGGCCGAGCTCGCCGTACGGGACGCCGCCACCGGCGCCTTCGCCGGGCACATCCAGCTCAGCGGGGTCATCCCCCCGTTGGGCGAGGCCATGACCGGCTACAGCATGCTGCCGGAGTTCCGGGGGCGGGGGTTCGCCTCCCGGGCGGTGGACCTGCTCACGGACTGGGCGCTGACGCGCACGCCGCTGGCCCGGATCGTGGCCGGCACCTCGCCGGAGAACACCGCCTCCCAGCGTGTGCTGGAACGCGCGGGCTTCACCCGGGAGGCGCTCCTGCACGGCCGGCTGCCCGGCCCCGGAGGCACCCGTCTGGACGACCTGCTGTGGTACCGCGCCCGGACGGCCGGGGCCTGACCACCGGCCCCTGAGGACGCTTCCCGGGCCGCCTCCGTTCCTTCCGGCGCCTTCCGGTGCCTCCCCGCGCCGCTCGGCGCGGAGAGGCCTCCCGGAACCTAACGGTTGCGGTGCGACTCGTAGCGCATGGTGCGGGAGACCCCGATCCGCACGGTCGTGCCGGGCATGATCGTGACCGGCTCGTTCGGCGGGATGTCGTAGAAGTTGGGGTCGCCCGGCGGCTGGATCTGCGTGCCGTTGACCGAGCCGAGGTCGATCAGGTTGACGTCCCAGCCGTCCAGCGCCACCCGCAGGTGGCGGCGCGACACCGAGCCGTCGGGGCTGGTGACCTTCGCCGGGCGGACGGAGCCGTCGGCGACCTCCGGGGCGCGGTCGGGGTCGCGGCCGACGAGGTGGTCGGCGTCGAGGCGCAGGGTCATCCCGTCGTCGAGGAGCAGCACGCCCAGCGGCGGGCGCGGCCCCTGGTAGGGGGCGAGCGAACGCTGCACGAGGGCGATGCCGCACACCGCGCAGTACGGCACGCGCGGGTCGTTGAAGTGGTCGTTCTTGCAGTCGACCCCGTAGACGAGCGGCTGCTGCCCGGGGCCGGCCTCCGGCTCGGGGGCGGCCGGGGACGCGGGCCCCGGCTGCGGGCCGCCCTGCGCCGGCGGCTCGGGGGCGAACGGCCGCTCGCGCGGACCGGCGGGCTCGCCGCCCGCCCGCGGGGTCTCCGGAGCCTCCGGGGGCGCCGTGTCCTGCGGCGCGACGACCGGGATCGGGCCGGACCCCGGGCCCTGCTGAGCCGGGACCTGCGGCCCCGGCTCGGGCTGCCACGCCTGCTGCTCCGGCCTCGGCGGCGGGGCCGGGACCGGTGGGACGGGGTCGGGGGGCCCCATCGGGTAGGGCGCCGGAGGCGGGACCTCCGCCGCGGGCGCCTCCGCCTGGCGCGGCACGGCGTTCCGGGCCGCGGGCGGGGCTCCGGCGGCGGCCGGGTCGCACAGGATTCCGCCGCCCACGATCACGCCGCCGTCCAGCCGGGCCAGCGGGTGCGCCGGGCCGGCCTCGGGCAGGCGCAGCTCGATGCCGGTGACCGGACCGGGGACCAGCCGGTCCGACCAGGTGAGCGCGTCGCGTCCGGCGAGCCGTACCTCGCCGGCCGGACCGGTGACCGCCGCGGAGGCGGGTCCGCTGACCAGGACGGCCACCCCGTCGCCCACCGGCCCGGCGACGGCGCACGCGACGGGCTCGCCCATCATCACGGCCAGCACCTGGGCCACCCGGCGGGCCAGGGCCCGGCCGTCACCGCCGGACGCGGCGGTGTCGTTCAGCGCCCCGAGAAGGTTCGCCGCGACGTCCTCGGCCGCGTCGCACACCAGCAGCAGGCCCTCCACGCGGGCGACCAGCCCGTCGCCCGGCAGCGGGCGCACCGCCCCCAGGCCGTCCCCCCTCACCGAGCACCCCCGGCATGACGGCCTCGTCCTTCTGCGCGGGGGGAAAACGCGGCTCGTTTCTGCATTCTGTCCTCTGAGTCTCGGTGGCGGGGATGGGGCGTCCGGCCGGCCCGGGAGGGGATGCGGCGGACCGACATCGCCGATGATTCCAGGCCATAGGAAAAAGTACAGCAGACGGACCTGGGGCGGACTCCCTCCCGGCGGCCGCCGGCCGGGCCTCCGGCGCGGGTCAGACGTTGCTGAACATCCGGTTGACGTCGGAGGTGGCGAGCACACCGAAGATCGTGCCGTCGCGCTCCACCAGGAGGTACTCCCCCGACGGGGACTGGCGCATGGCGTCGATCAGGGACTCCCCCGTCAGGTCGGCGGCCAGCACCAGCGACGGTTCGAGGCTGCGCGCCAGCGAGCCCGCCGTCACCCAGGGGCGGCGGTGCTCCGGGGTGGCCTCGACCGCCGCCTCGTTGACGATGCCCGTCGGGCGGCCGTCGTGGCCGACCACGACCATCGCGCCCGCGTGGGCCTCCCCGGCCCGGCGCAGCGCCTCGGCCAGCGGCACGTCCCCGGTCACGGCGACGGCCCGGCGGGCCAGGGAACGGGCGTTCAGCTGGGGGATGCGGGCCCGCAGCCGGGCGCCCTGCAGGGCCTGGGTGGCGCCGATCCAGATGAAGCTGGCCAGCAGCACCGACCAGATGACCGTGAACCAGCTGGGGTCCTGGCCGCTCATCAGCGCCAGGCTGACCGGCACCGCGATCAGGACGACGGCCAGCACGCGGCCCGCCCAGGCCGCGGCGATCGTGCCGGAGCCGGGGCTGCGGGTCACCTTCCAGACCCCGGCGCGCAGCATGCGCCCGCCGTCGAGCGGCAGGCCGGGCAGGAGGTTGAAGATCCCGACGACCAGGTTGGCGAGCCAGAGCTGGAAGACCAGGACGCCGAGGACGGTGCCGGGGTCGATGAACATCGAGGAGGCGTAGCCGGCGGCGGCCAGGCCCAGCGACAGCAGCGGCCCGGCGAAGGCGACCATGAACTCCCTGCCGGGCGTCTCCGGTTCGCGCTCGATCTCCGAGACACCGCCGAGGAGGTAGAGGGTGACCCGCCGGACCGGCAGGCCGTACATCTTGGCGACCACGCAGTGCGACAGCTCGTGCAGCAGCACCGACACGTACAGCAGGACCGCGAAGACGAAGGAGACGACGTAGGTGAGCGGGATGCTGAGCTGCGGCAGCCGGTAGGCCACGACCTCCTGGAAGGTGAACGTGATGAACGCCGCCACCAGCAGCCAGGTCGGTGAGACGTAGACCGGGATGCCGAACGGCCGCCCCATCCGCAGCCCGGGACTCTCCTGGCGCGGGCTCTCGCTGCTCACCGCTGGCTCACCGTTCCTCGCTCGCTCGCGTCTGTTGGCCTTGATGCTACGCGCCGGCCGCTCCGGGCGCGGACGCGCGGAGCCCACCCCGGGCCCAAACTGTCGTCACCGTGACCTACAGTGCGGGCATGTCACCGACCGAGCCCACGATCATCGGAGCGCTGTCGCCGTCCCGCGCCGGCGACTTCATGACGTGCCCGCTGCTGTACCGGTTCCGAGTGGTCGACCGGCTTCCCGAGCCGCCGTCGCCCGCCGCGGTGCGCGGCACGGTCGTCCACTCGGTGCTGGAGCGCCTGTACGACCTGCCCGCGCCGGGCCGCACGGTGGCCGCGGCCCTCGACCTGCTGGAGCCGCAGTGGCGCAGGCTCCTCGAGGAGGAGCCCGCCTACGAGGGCATGTTCTCCGGGGAGCGGGAGCGGACCGAGTGGCTGGCCGGGGCCCGCGCCATGCTGGAGCGCTACTTCACCCTGGAGGACCCCACCTGCCTGGAGCCCGCCGAGCGGGAGCTGTACGTCGAGGCGGTGCTGGAGAGCGGCCTGATGCTGCGGGGCTACATCGACCGGCTGGACGTCGCGCCCACCGGCGAGGTCCGCGTGGTCGACTACAAGACCGGCAGCGCGCCGGGGCCGGCCTTCGAGGCCAAGGCGCTGTTCCAGATGAAGTTCTACGCGCTGACGCTGTGGCGGCTGCACGGGTCGGTGCCGCGCCTGCTGCAGCTGATGTACCTCGGGGGTGAGGGCGAGGTGCTGCGCTACGCCCCCGACGAGGCCGACCTGCTGGCCACCGAGCGCAAGGTGCGGGCGCTGTGGGCGGCCATCGAGCGGGCGCTGGAGACCGGCGAGTGGCGTCCCCGGCCCAGCCGGCTGTGCGACTGGTGCAACTACCGCGAGCTGTGCCCGGAGTTCGGCGGCACTCCCCCGCCGGTGCCCGAGCGGCAGCCGGGCGACACCGTGCGCAGCACCCGCCGCACGCCCAGGGCCGCCACCGACGAGCTCTGAGGGATCCGGGGGCCTCAGGTCGGCGGTTCGCCGATCTCATAGGAGATGCTGACATATGTATTGTCGGATTTATATTGATAAATCCCGATCGGCGCCTTCGCTGGGTCGCCCTTGCCGGTGAAGTCGATCGGGCCGCTCGCCCCGTCGTAGTCGATGTCCACGCCCGAGGCCAGAAGCCGGGCGCACGTGCGGAAGTCGGTGCACCGCTCGCCGCCCCCGGTGACGTCCGCCATGGCGCGGGCGATGCTCTTCGGATCGTCGCGCCCCGCGGCCACGGCGGCCAGAGCGGCGGCGATCGTCGCGTCGTAGGCCTCCGGCGCGTACCTGAAATCCGTCACCCCCGGGTCGAAGGGCGCCAGCCGCCGCCGGAAGGCGTCGGTGACCTCGGCTCCCGCCATGGTCCCCTTGACCCCGGTGAGGGTGCCTCGCGGGAGGCCGCCGCGGCCGGTGGTCCCGTAGAAGGACAGGTTGCCGTCCACGAAGTACCACCTGTGCCGGCCCGTGCCCAGCCCCTGCCTCACCAGTTCCCGCGCGATCGCGGCCGTCTCGCCGCGGCCGGCCACCACGATCGCATCCGGGGCCGAGGCCTTGATCCTCCCCACCTCGGTGGCGTAGCCCGTGTCGAAGACGTCGTAGGTCTCGGCATGAACGTGTGTGATGCCGCGGTTCGACAGCGACCTGCGGACACGCTCGCTCAACCCGCTCCCGTAGGCGTCGTTCACCGCCAGCACGCCCACCCGCCTGCCGCCGTCCGCCGCGATGAGACCCCCGAGGACGTCGCCCTGGATGGAGTCCGGCGCCACCGTGCGGAAGTACAGGCCGTCGTCGTCCACGTCGGTGAGCCGGTCGTCGGTGGCCGTGGGTGAGATCTGCACCACCCCGGCGCTTCTGATCCGGTCGATCATCTCGAGCGACATCGACGAGGTGATCGGGCCGATGACGACGTCGGACCCCTCTGAGATCAGCCGGTTCAGCGCCCGGAGGTGGAGGTCCGTGCTCGAGTCGCCCGAATCGGCCTCGATCTCGGCCACCTCCCGGCCGAACACCCCACCGGCCGCGTTGATCTCGCTGAGGGCGAGACGTACGCCCGCCGCCATCGGCCGGTTGAAGAACTGCAGGTCCCCACTCCAGGGCACCAGCACACCCAGGCGGAGCACCCCGTCGCCGCCCACGTCCGCCACCGTGGTCGAGGCGTCGGGGGCGCCGGTCCCGGCCGTGGGAACCGGCCACGAGGCCCAGGCGGCGGCCGCCGCACCGATGAGCGCCACCGCGGCGGCCCACCTCGCACGTCCGCCCTTCCGGCGCCGCCCGGGACCGGCGGCCGCGACGGGCACGACGGCCGGAGGCGGGGGCGTGAGGCCACCGGACGGGTGCGGCGGATCGATCGGTTCCGGCGGGCGGAGAGACGATTCACCGGACGGCGGCACCGGCTGTGGTATCGGCTCGGGTCCGGGCTCGGACGGCGCCGGCTCGGGGCCGGGATCGGCCGCCGGGCCGGCCCTCTCCGCCGGGGGGTCGCCCGACCGCAGCCGCCTGGCCGCTTCTCCGGCTCTCCTGCCGGCGCCGCGCACCCCGGCCATGCTCAGCAGCACGTCGCGATAGGCCGCGTCCCAGGCCCCGGGGTCGGCCAGGTCCCCGGGCAGGGAACGGCCTGATTCCCCGGCGATGCGCAGGCAGGTGTCAACAAAAACCTCAAAATGCTCTCGTTCTGGACATACAGGACGAGTTCTGCTGATCATTCCGGCGATGGTGCCGCGTTTCAGCCGCAGGGGCGGCAGGCCGTTGCGCCGCCGCGGCGTCCGGGCGCTGGCGGCCTCCATGTCGCGGACCGAGACGCCCACCGCGTCCTTCAACGCCCGAAGCCGCTCGGCGAACCCCGGCCGGGGATCCGACTCGTCACCCACCTGACCGCCCCTGAGATCCAGCCCGGCTCCCGGCTCACGTGTCCGGCGGCGCCGGACACCCCGATGATCCGGAGTATAGAGAGCTGCCTGCGGATTCATAGCCGTCCGTCCGGATTCGTCCGCCCGCATCGCCGGACACCTGCCCCAACGGCGAACGTGACGACGGCACGCGCCCTTCCACCCGGCGCCGCCCCTCCGGACGGCCGGTCATGACCCCTGTCCGCGGGGCGTCCGCAACGACAGAGAGGCAGGAACCCCTCGATGACCATCCTTCGCCCGCACGGGTCGCCGAGTCCCGGCCGCCGCCGCGGCCGGTGGCTGCTCGGGTCCGCGGCGGTCATGCTGCTCGCCGGCGTCCTGCCGGTGACGGCTCCGCCCGCGGCCCAGGCCATCACCGGCGGCACCCCGGTGCCGGACAACGACCTGACGTTCGTCGCCGAGGTCCGCAACACCGCGGTAGGCGGCCTCTGCACGGGTTCCCTCATCCACCCGAGCTGGGTGCTCACCGCGGCGCACTGCTCGGTTCCGGTCTCCGTCGGAGATCAGGCCGTGCGGGTGGGGAACAACGTTTCCGCCACCGGCGGCGAGTTCCGCAGGATCACCCGGATCCTGCGCCACCCCGCCTACAAAGGCGGCCACGACGACGTCGCACTGCTCGAACTGAGCTCCCCGGTGACGAGCGTGGCCCCGGTCCGGCTGGCCGTCCCGGCCGACGCCGGCCTATGGGACGGGGTTCAGGGCGGTCCGTTCACCCGCTACGACCAGGGCGTGGCGACGGGCTGGGGAAGGGACGGCAACGGCCTCCTGCCCACCCGGTTGCAGATGGTCGTGGTGAACATCACCCCGCCGCAGCCGGACGATCTGGGCATCAAGAGGATCATGGTGGACCGCGGGCCCTGCCAGGGCGACAGCGGCGGCCCGCTCCTGGTGTCGGTCGGCGGAGCGCCGCGACAGGCCGGAGTGCTCAAGGCCGCCAGCTGCGGGGGGATCGCCTCCTACAGCGAGGTGGGCGCCGGCGGGAACCGCGACTGGATCCTCAGCCAGGTCACCAAGCTGCCGTACGGCTTCTTCGGGGCGACGGACTGGGACCGCGACGGCCACCAGGACCTCATCGCCCGCCAGGACACGACGGGCGACCTCCTGCTCTACCCGGGACAGAGCACCCGCGGCTACAGCACCACCCAACCGGTGAGGATCGGCAACGGCTGGAACGGCTACAGCTTCTTCGGAGCGACGGACTGGGACCGCGACGGC
>NZ_JBVJKQ010000010.1:155043-182267 GCF_055585205.1 Streptosporangium sp. NPDC053982 | reverse complement strand
GCCACCAGGACCTCATCGCCCGCCAGGACACAACAGGCGACCTCCTGCTCTACCCGGGACAGAGCACCCGCGGCTACAGCACCACCCAACCGGTGAGAATCGGCAACGGCTGGAACGGCTACAGCTTCTTCGGAGCGACGGACTGGGACCGCGACGGCCACCAGGACCTCATCGCCCGCCAGGACACAACAGGCGACCTCCTGCTCTACCCGGGACAGAGCACCCGCGGCTACAGCACCACCCAACCGGTGAAGATCGGCAACGGCTGGAACGGCTACAGCTTCTTCGGAGCGACGGACTGGGACCGCGACGGCCACCAGGACCTCGTCGTCAGGGAGAACGACACCGAGAACCTGTTCCTCTACCCGGGCGAGAGCCGGCGGGGTCCCAGCGGCACTCCCCGGGTGAAGATCGGCAACGGCTGGGGCGGCCACACATGGTTCGGGGCGACGGACTGGGACCGTGACGGCCACCGGGACCTCATCGCCCGCCAGGACACGACGGGTGACCTCCTCCTGTACCCGGGACAGAGCACCCGCGGCTACAGCACCACCCAACCGGTGAAGATCGGCAACGGCTGGTAGACGTGTCCGTCCGGTCTCGCCGGGGACGGGCCTCCGGCGAGACCGGACGGGTTCGCGGGCGCCGGGGGGCGTGCCGCCCCTCTATGGTGGAGTCCTGCGGACCGGCCCGTGCGGAGGGCGGGTCCGAGGCCGGCGCCCGGTTCCCCTCGAAGGTGTGTGATGACGATCAGAGTGCTGCTGGTCGACGACCAGCCACTGCTGCGTACCGGTTTCCGCCTCATCCTGGAGGCCGAGCCGGAGATCACCGTCGTCGGTGAGGCCGGGGACGGCAAGGCCGCCCAGGAGCAGGCGCGGGCGCTGCTGCCCGACGTGATCCTGATGGACGTCCGGATGCCGGGCGTGGACGGCATCGACGCCACCCGCCGGATCGTCCGGGAGGCGGCGCGCGGCACCCACGTGCCCAGGGTGCTGGTGCTGACCACGTTCGACCTGGACGAGTACATCGTGGAGGCGCTGCGCGCCGGGGCCAGCGGCTTTTTGCTCAAGGACGTCCCGCCCGAGGAGCTGGTGCAGGCCATCCGGGTGGTCGCGGCGGGCGACGCCATCGTCGCGCCGAGCGTCACCCGGAGGTTGCTCGACCGGTTCGGCGCGCACCTGCCGTCCACCCGCCGCCCGTCGGCCCCGGCCCGGCTGGGGCGTCTCACCGAGCGCGAGCTGGAGGTGCTGCGGCTGATCGCCCGGGGCATGTCCAACGCCGAGATCGCCGCCGAGCTGGTGGTGAGCGAGACGACCGTCAAGACGCACGTCGGCAACGTCCTCACCAAGCTGGGCCTGCGCGACCGCGTGCAGGCCGTGGTCCTGGCCTACGAGACCGGCCTGATCACCCCGGGCGCCCCCTCCTCCTAGGAACCGTCCGGGGCCGGTCACGTCCGCCGGGATGGCGGACGAGCCGGCGGCGACGGGCGTGGGACACCGGTCCGCGTCACCCGGCGGCGCCGAGCACCGCTTTGAGCGACGCCTCAAGGATGTCCACGCCGGTGTTCAGTTCGTCGTCGCTGATCGTGAGAGGCGGGGCGATGCGGAAGATGCCGCCCATCTCGGGCAACTGGACGATGTTCATGTGCAGTCCTCGTTCGAGACAGGCCGCGGTGATCGCTTTACCCAGCTCGTCGGCGGGCGCCTTGCTCTTCTTGTCCGTGACGAGCTCGATGCCCTGGAGCAGGCCGCGGCCGCGGACGTCGCCGACGACCTCGTAGGCGTCACGCAGCGCCAGCAGCCGGCCGGTGAGCCGGTCGCCCAGGACCGCGGCACGCTCCGTGAGGTTCTCGCGCTGGACGACGTCGAGGACCGTCAGCGCGACGGCGGCCGCCAGGGGGTCGGAGACGTGGGTGGTGTAGAAGAGGAAACCCCGGTCGTGGCATGCCTGCTCGATCTCGGCGGTCGTGATGACGGCCGCCACGGGCAGTCCGGCTCCCAGGGTCTTCGACAACGTCAGGATGTCGGGTGCGACGCCGTCGCGCTCGAACGCGTACATCGTTCCGGTGCGGCCGAGGCCGGTCTGCGCCTCGTCCAGGATGAGCAGCATCCCGCGTTCGTCGCACATCTCCCTGAGACGACGCAGATACCCCGGCGGCAGATCGATGATCCCGCCCGAGGACAGGATGGGCTCGATGAGGCAGGCGGCGAGGCTCCCGGCGGACTGCCGGTCGACCAGGGCGAAGCCGTAGGCGAGTTCGGCCTCCCAGTCGTGTGACCCGTCGGAGGCCCGGAACGGCGAACGGTAGGCGTTCGGCGCGGGCAGCGCCAGGTTGCCCGGTGCCGGGGGGCCGTAGCCGCGCCGCCCGGCGGAGAAGGTCGCGGAGGCGGCCCCCTGGGTCATGCCGTGCCACGAGCGGTCGAAGGAGACGATCTCGAAGCGGCCGGTGGAGAGCTTGGCCATCTTGATCGCGGCCTCGTTCGCCTCGGCTCCCGTGGTGAGCAGCAGCATCTTGCCGAGCTCCGGAGGCAGGGTCGCGGTGAGCCTCCGGGCGAGTTCCAGCACGGGAGCGCTGAGCATGCCGCTGAAGAGGTGGTCCAGCGACGCGACCGCGGACGAGACCGTCGCCACGATGTCCGGGTGCGCATGACCGAGGATGGAGCTCATCTGCCCCGAGGTGAAGTCGAGGATCGGCGTGCCCTGGCGGTCGAAGACGTACGCGCCGGAGGCTCGTTCGATGACCCGCGGGGTGAAGCCGGCTCCGTAGCGGACAAGGAGGCGGTCCGCCTCGTCCCAGAACGTCGTGTCCATCGTCAACCTCTCTCACCGCGTCCGAGCAGATGTCGGATCTTCTGCTCGGTGCCATCCTGCATCGACGACAAAACTCGTAACAAGCAGACAAATGCGACCTATCATTCGGCATTGCCTTACGATCGATGCCATGCTCAGCCCGCAACGCCTCGCGATCCTGCGCGCGGTCCTGGCCGCCGGGTCGATCAACCAGGCGGCGCGGAACCTCAGCTACTCCCCCGCAACGATCAGCCAGCACATGACCGCCCTGGCGAAGGAGACCGGGCTGGTCCTCTTCGAGAAACAGGGACGCGGCATCAGCCCCACCGACGCCGCACGGCACCTGGCGGATGAGGCCCAGTCGCTCCTCGCCGACTTCGGGCGCCTCGAACGTGTCGTCGCGGACCTCCGGAGCGGTCAGGCGCAGCATCTGGCGATCACCTGCTTCGCCTCCGCGGCCGAGCGGTGGATCCCGGAGGTCGTGCGGACCGTTCGCCGGCACCGGCCGAACCTCACCGTCGAGATCAGCCTCAACGAACCCGTCGACGGGCGCGGTCGCCGGCGGCCGGACCTCGACATCCGGACCGAGCCCGCCGACGGGGCCGAGGTGCACCTCGACGGTTACCGGCGTCACGAACTCGCCGTCGAGGAACTCGTCGCCGTGCTCCCCGCCGCCCACCCCCTCGCCGATGCCCGCGAGCTCGCCTTCCGGGACCTCGAAGACGAGCCCTGGGTGGACCACGACATCTACGACAGCCCGATCGGGCAGATCATCCTGACCGCCTGCAGGGCCGCCGGATTCACGCCACGCTACGCCGCCCGCCTGGACGATCACCGGGCGGCGCTGCGGCTGGTGGAGACGGGCATCGGCGTCACCGTCCTGCCGCGCCTGGCCGTCGCGGAGCTCCCCGGCGGGGTCGTCACCAGGCCTGTGGTCCGCCCCACCGTCTTCCGGCGCATCGTCGTCCACGCCCGCCAGGATCGGCGGCGCGGCGACCTCATCGCCCGCGCGGTGGCACAGCTTCGCGACAGCGCCCGCGAGGCGGTGTCGCCGTAACGCGGCGCCCCGTGTTCCGCGTGCCGCCGGGAACCCGCGGTCACGGCGCGGGCGGGTGGCCCGCCGGGGCGTGCCGGCGCAGCTCGGCGAGGATCCGGGCGAGCACCGGCCGGGTGTCGGCGCGCCGCCAGGCGACGGCGACGGTGCACCGCAGGTCGCCGGAGAGCGGCACGAACACCACCCCGGTGCGGGCGTAGTGCTCGTCGGTGCTCTGCGACAGCAGGGCGATCCCCTGACCCGCCGCCACCAGCTCCAGGGTCTCCTCGATCGCGTCGGACCCGATCTCACCGGCGACGTCCGTCACGCCGAGCGACCCGGGGCCGCGGAAGTCCCGCCAGACCGGGTCGGGACTGCGCGGTACCACCCACACCCGGCCGCCCAGGTCTCCCGGGCCGAGGACGGGGGCCCGGGAGAGCGGGTCACCGACGGGCACGGCGACGGCCCGGCGGTCGGCGCCGACGATCCTGATCTCCAGGGCGTCGCCGGGCAGCGGCGGCCACACCACGGCCAGGTCGCTGGCCCCGGTCAGCAGGCCGCAGGAGGGGTCGTCGAAGTCGAAGCGGCGCAGCCGTACGTCCCGGCCGGAGGCCCGCCGTACGGCGCCGAGCAGGGCCGAGGTGCGCGTCCCCGCCGCCTCGCCCATGAAGCCCACGGTGAGGCCCGGGACGTCCCCGGCGAGCAGGGCCTCGAACTCGTCGGCGGCGGCGGTCACCGCGGCCGCGTGGGCCAGCACTCCGGCGCCCAGCTCGGTCAGGCGGGCGCCGTCGCGGTCTCGGACCAGCAGCGGACGGCCCGCGGCGGCCTCCAGGCGGCGCACCGCGGCGCTCACCGTCGGCTGGCTGACCCCGAGCGCGGCGGCGGCCCCCCGGAAGGAGCCGGCGCGGGCGACGGCGACGAACGCCCGTACGGCGGGCAGCGTGACCTCCATCCGGCGATGATAGCCGTCGGCTATCGGCATAGCGGGAAACTGTCGGAGCGCCGGCGTCCCGTGCCCGAGGATCGCCTCGTGATGTCCGCGGGACGGGCGGGCCGGGCCCGTCCGGGCGGTGCTCTCCGGCACCGCCGTCCGGGTGCCCGGGACCTTGGAGGAACGTGATGATGATCCGGGAACTGACGCCCGGCGACCTCGACGGCTGCCTGCGGCTCGCCGAGGACCGGGGCTGGGGCAGGGAGGAGCGCAAGTGGCGTTTCCTGCTGGAGGGCGGCGAGGGGTACGGGATCGTGGACGATGCCGGGGAGCCGGTGGCGACCGCGATCCTGACCCGGTACGGGGACCGCACCGCGGCGGTCAGCATGGTGCTGGTGGCCTCCCGCCTCGCACGGCGGGGCCTGGGCACCCGGCTGATCTCCCACGTGCTGGACCGGGCGGGCGGAACGACCGTGTTCCTGAACGCCACCGCCCAGGGACGGCCCCTGTACGAGAAGCTGGGGTTCCGGGTGACCGGCGGGGCCTCCATGCACGTCGGGCTCTTCACCGGGCCGCCGTCGGGCGCCTCCCGCGCCGCGCGGCCGGAGGACCTGAAGGCGATCGCCGACCTGGACGCGGAGGTCGTGGGCGCGGACCGGTCCGGTCTGCTGCGGCGCTACGCGGGCTTCGCCGAGGAGATCCGGGTGATCGACCACGGCCGGGGCGTGTCGGGGTACGCGGGGATGTGGCGCAACGTCGCCAACACGGTCGTCGGCCCGGTGATCGCGGCGAGCCCGGAGGACGCCCGGGCACTGGTCGCCGACCTCGCCTCACGGGCCGGGCGGCCGGTGCGGCTGGAGATCGAGGACCGGCGCCCGGAGCTGGCGGCGTGGCTGGCCGGGCATGGTGTGACCGCGGGGATGCGGACATCGGACATGGTCGCCGGGTCCGGGCCGCTGCCCGGCGACCGGTCGCGGTTCTTCGCCCCGGTCATGTCGGCACTCGGCTGAGGGGGCCCCGGCCCGGTCCGACGGGCCGGACCGGGACCTCTCCCCCGGCGGGCGCGGTCAGGCCGGGACGGTCTCCCCCGGTGCGGGCCGGGCGGCCGGGCCGGGGGCGTTCTCCGGGAAGTGGCAGGCGACCTGGTGGCCCGCGGCCAGCTCGACCAGCGGCGGCTCCACCGTCTTGCAGACCTCCTGGGCCTTCCAGCACCGGGTGTGGAAGCGGCAGGCGGGCGGCGGGTTGAGCGGGCTGGGCACGTCGCCCTGGAGCCGGATGCGCTCGCGGTCCTTGCGCCGGCCCGGGTCGGGGATCGGGACCGCCGACATCAGCGCGTTGGTGTACGGGTGCATGGGCGACTCGTACAGGCCCTTGCGGTCGGCCAGCTCGACGATCTTGCCGAGGTACATGACCGCGACCCGGTCGCTGATGTGCCGGATGACCGACAGGTCGTGCGCGACGATGACGTAGGTCAGGTCCAGCTCGTTCTGCAGGTCCTCCAGGAGGTTGACCACCTGCGCCTGGATCGACACGTCGAGGGCGGAGACCGGCTCGTCGGCGATGATGAGCTTGGGCTTGAGCGCGAGCGTGCGGGCGATGCCGATGCGCTGGCGCTGGCCGCCGGAGAACTCGTGCGGATAGCGGTTGTAGTGCTCGGGGTTGAGCCCGACCAGCTCCAGGATCTCCTGGACGGCCTTCTTGGTGCCCTGCTCGGTCTGGATGCCCTGGATGCGGAAGGGCGCACCGACGATGGCGCCCACCGTGTGCCGGGGGTTGAGCGAGGAGTAGGGGTCCTGGAAGATCATCTGCATGTCGCGGCGGAGCGGCCGCAGGGACGACTGCGACCTGTGGGTGATGTCCTCGCCCTCGAACACGACCTTCCCGCCGGTCGGCTCCAGCAGGCGGGTGATCAGGCGGCCGGTGGTGCTCTTGCCGCAGCCGGACTCGCCCACGAGGCCGAGTGTCTCTCCCTTGCGGACGTCGAAGCTGACCCCGTCGACCGCCTTGACCGCGCCGACCTGACGTCTGAGCAGGCCCTTGGTCACCGGGAAGTGCTTCTGCAGCCCCTGGACGGACAGCAGCGCACCGGAGTCGGTCACCGCGGCGCCCTTGTCGTCAGTCACGTGCTCTCCAACATCGGCTTGATCTCGTTTTCCCAGATGGCCCGCCGCTCCGCGGGCGGCATGTGGCAGCGGACCAGGTGGCCGCCCTCGGTCTCGGTGAGCAGGGGCACCTCGGTGGTGGCCTTGCCCCCGGTGCGGTCCTCGTAGGTGCAGCGCGGGTTGAAGGCGCAGCCGGACGGCACGTTGATCAGGGAGGGCGGGCTGCCCTTGATCGGCATCAGCCGCTCGGTGGGCTCGCGGTCCAGACGGGGCATGGAACCCAGCAGACCCCAGGTGTAGGGGTGCTCGGGCCGGTAGAAGATGTCCTCGGCGCTGCCGTACTCGACGCACCTGCCGCCGTACATCACCAGGATGTCGTCGGAGAGCTCGGCGACCACGCCGAGGTCGTGGGTGATGACGATCAGCGCGGAGTTGAACTCACGCTGCAGGTCGAGCATCAGGTCCAGGATCTGCGCCTGGACCGTCACGTCGAGGGCGGTGGTGGGCTCGTCGGCGATCAGCAGCTCCGGGTCGCACGACAGCGCCATGGCGATCATGGCGCGCTGGCGCATGCCGCCGGAGAACTCGTGCGGGTAGCTGTCGACGCGCTTGTCGGGCTGCGGGATGCCCACCCGGCCGAGCATGTCGATGGCGTGCTTGCGGGCCACCTGCTTGCTGACCTTGTGGTGGATCCGGTACGCCTCGACGATCTGGGCGCCGACCGTGTAGTACGGGTGCATGGACGACAGCGGGTCCTGGAAGATCATCGCCATCTTCTTGCCGCGCAGCGTCCGCACGTGGTCGGCGCTCGCCCCGACGAGCTCCTCGCCGTCCAGCCAGATCTCACCGGAGATCTTCGCCCGGCCGCCCTTGTGCAGGCCGAGGATGCCGAGGCTGGTGACGCTCTTTCCGGAGCCGGACTCACCCACGATGCCCAGGGTCTTGCCCCGGTCGAGCTTGAACGACAGGCCGTCGACCGACTTGACGACCCCGTCCTCGGTCGGGAAGTGGATGCGCAGGTCGCGCAGCTCCAGGAAGGAGTCGGGCGCGGGGGAACCGGGCGCCGCCGTCATGAGAGCCTCACCCTCGGGTCGACCACCGCGTACAGGATGTCCACGATGAGGTTGGCCAGGACGATGAAGAAGGCCGCGAACATGGTCACGCCGAGCACGACCGGCAGGTCGTTGCCGCGGATCGCGTCGATGACCAGCTTGCCGACGCCGGGGATGGAGAAGGTGCTCTCGGTGAGCACGGCTCCGCCCAGCAGCAGGCCGACGTCGAGCCCGAAGATGGTGAGGATCGGGGTCAGCGTGGCGCGCAGCGCGTGCTTGGTGACGACCGTGCTCTCCTTGAGGCCCTTGGCCCGGGCCGTGCGGATGTAGTCCTCGCCCATGGTCTCCAGCATGCCCGCCCTGGTGAGCCGGGCGTACAGGGCCGCGTAGAGGAACGCCAGGGTGATCCAGGGCAGGACGAGCGCCTGGAACCACATGACGGGGTTGGCGGTGAACGGGGTGTAGCTGCCGCCGCCGGGGAAGATCCCGAGCGTGTAGGCGAACACCGCCAGCGAGACCAGGCCGGTGAAGTAGATGGGCAGCGAGACGCCGGCGAGCGCCACGGTCATGGCCGCGCGGTCGAGCGCGGTGCCGCGTCTCAGCGCGGAGACGATGCCGATGCTGACGCCGGTGATGAGCCAGATGATCGCCGCGCCCGCGGCCAGCGACATCGTCGCGGGCAGCCGGTCGAGCAGCGTCGGCCAGACCGGCTGGTTGTTGTTGAAGGAGTAGCCGAAGCAGGGAGCCGGGCACTCGGCCTTGCGCGGGCCGAGCGAGTAGTCCTCGCCGACGACGATGCCCTTGGCGAACCGCCCGTACTGCACGATGAGCGGGTCGTCCAGGTGCAGCCGCTTGACGGCGCCCTGGATCGCCTCGGGGGTGGCATCCCGTCCGACGTAACGCGACGCCATGCCCTCGGGGGTCTGTCCCAGGGCCCGTGGGATGAGGAAGAAGATCGCGAAGGTGGCGGCGCTGACGACGGCGAGCATCAGCACGGCGGCGATCACGCGGCGGACGATGAATGCGACCACGATCGTTCGGCCGGGTGCCCGGGAGGGTCGCTCCCGGGCACCGTGGCCTTCACCTGCCTTTGGTTGGCTAGAGAAGTACTACTACTACTGCTGCTTGACGCCGAGCCACGTGTAGTCGTACATGCCGTAGGCCGGGTGCACGTACACGTTGGTCAGGGTCGAGGGGCGGAAGAGGAGCGTCTTCTCGTAGACGAACGGCATGAACGCGGCCGACTCCATGACCTTCTTGTCGACCTCGGCCCAGATCTCGTTGCGGGCCGCCGTGTCGGTGGTCTGGATGCCCTTGTCGAGCAGCTCGTTCACGGTCGGGTCGTTCAGCTCCATCATGTTGTAGTTGCCGGAGTCCTTGATGAAGCGACCGTCGACGATCTGCGACAGGAAACCGAAGCCGGACGGCCAGTCGGAGCCCCAGCCGGCGATCATGATGCCCAGGTTGTTCTTGTGCACGAAGTCCGGCTTGCCGGCGTACTGCGAGCTCCAGTCACCCGAGGGGTACTTCTTGATCGTGGCCTTGATGCCGACCTTGTCGAGCGAGGCCTGCAGAGCCTCGGCGACCTGGACCTCCTTGACCCGGTCACCGCGGACCGCGATGTTGGTCTCGAAGCCGTTCGGCTGGCCGCAGGCCTTGAGGCTCTCCTGGGCCTTGGCCTTGTCGCCCTTGTGGTCCTGACCGTTGGGGAACAGGTCGAACGCCTTGTAGCCCACGGTGGTCGGGGTCATCGCGGTGCTGCCGATGTCACCGCCGAGCGGGCCGCCCCACGGCGCCTGGGTGGCGACCTTGTCGGTGATGTACTGCACGGCCTTGCGGCACTCGATGTTGTCGAACGGCTTGACCTTGGTCGACATCATCGCGTAGCGGTTGAACGGCGTGTACGGGTTGTCCGACGAGTTCTTCAGCTGCGGGTTGCTGACGATCTTGGCGCGGGCGGCGGGCTGGACGCCGGTGCCGCCCAGGTCGACGTGGAGCTGCCCGTTGATCAGGCGCTGGTCGATGTCGTCGGCGTTCTGCTTGTACTGGACCTCGATGCGGTCCGGCAGCTGCTTGCGGGTGGTGTCGGTGGAGGGGTCCCAGTTCTCGTTCTTGACGAGGGTCAGCTGCTTGCCGACGTCGTAGCTCTCGAACTTGTAGGGGCCGGTCGAGGCGACGTTCTTCTCGTAGTCGAGACCGTTGTCCTTGGCCTGCGGCACCGGAGCCGACTGCGGGTTGGCGACCAGGAAGTCGAACTCCGCGAACGGGGCCTTGAGCTTGAAGACGACGGTGGAGTCGTCGGGGGTCTCGACGCCCTTGAAGTCGTCGAGGTTCTTGTCCTTGTACGGGCCCTTGTAGTCACCGGCGTCGAGGTACTGGGCGAAGTACTTCGGGCCGTCGGTGAGCTCGGAGGTGAAGTTGCTGCGGGCGATGGCGTACTTGACGTCGGCGGCCTTGACCTCGGTGCCGTCGTCGTACTTGATGCCCTTCTTCAGCTTGTAGGTCCAGGTCTTGCCGTCGTCGCTGGCCTGACCGGGGCCCTCGGCGAGGTCGGGGACGAGCTTCAGTCCCTCCTCACCCGGGGCGGGCTGGTAGGTCATCAGCGGACGGGCGTACAGCCGCGAGAAGTTCCAGTTCCAGGCGTAGTAGGTGTTGCCCGGGTCCGTGGAGTCCGGCTCGTCGGTCAGCGCGAACTTGAGCGTGCCGCCCTTGGCGTCGGAGGCGTTGATGACCTTGGTGTAGCCATCGTTGAAGGCCGTGCCGGAGGCTCCGGTGCCCTGGTTGCCCGAGCCGGTGTTGTTGCCGCCGCCGCCGGCCGTGCCGCCGCAGGCGGCGAGACCCATGCTCAGCGTGGTACCCAGCGCGGCGAGCGCCAAGGCTTTGGTCTTCCTCATCGTGGTGGTACACCCCTTGTCGTGAAGTGGCGGTGGTGGAGACGGACGGGCGCGACGGTCGCTTCGCGCTACCTGGCTCGCGGGTCGAGGGCGTCCCGCAGCCCGTCGCCCAGGAGGTTGAAGGCCATCACGGTGATGAAGATCGCGAGGCCGGGGACGATCATGAAGTGCGGGGCGATCTGGTAGTAGTCGACCGCCCGGGTGAGCATGCCTCCCCAGGACGCCTGGGGCTCGTTCACACCCACGCCGAGGAACGACAGCGACGCCTCGAACATGATGTTGGTGGGGATGAGCAGCGTGGAGTAGACCAGGATCGGCGCCACGAGGTTCGGGAACACCTCGCGGAAGATGATGTAGCCGTTGCTCGCCCCCAGCGAGCGGGCGGCGTCGACGAACTCGCGCTCGCGCAGCGACAGCGTCTGGCCGCGCACGATGCGCGCGATGTAGGGCCAGCTGAAGAACCCGATGATGAACACGATCACCGCGAGGCGCAGCGTGTTGCCCTTCATGCCGATCGCCTGGTCGGGCAGCGCGCCGACGATGGCGATCGCGAACAGCAGCAGCGGGAAGGCCAGGAAGACGTCCATCAGCCGGCTGATGAACGTGTCGATCCAGCCGCCGAAGTAGCCGGCGAGCACGCCGAGCAGCGCGCCGATCACCACCGAGACGAGCGTGGCGAGGAAGGCGACCAGCAGCGAGATCTGGGCGCCGGACAGGATGCGGGCGAAGACGTCACGGCCGTTGACCGGCTCCAGGCCGAAGGGGTGCTCCAGGCTGATGCCGCCGAAGGCGCCCGTCGGCGCGCTGGTCATCGGGTCGATGAGGTCGTTGTTGGGGATGTTGGGCGAATCGCCGAAGAGGGCGATCAGTCCCCCGAAGGGGCGCTCGGCGAAGATCGCCACCAGGACGAGGAACACCACCACGACCGCGCCGGCGACGGCGGCCTTGTCACGCTTGAGACGGGTCCAGGCGATCTGGCCGAGCGAACGGCCTTCGATGGCCTTTCCGCCCGTCCCCTGGAGAACGGCCTCCGGCTGGGCCTCCAGGGCCTGCCCGGAGACGTCGAGCGGTGCGGTCATGCGTGTGGCCCCCTGGGTCCCAGACGACGTTGTCCGACGGGTGCGCCCGGGTGGGGTGCGCCCTCCTGCTGTTCGGAACCGTGCTCACGGTCCTGGACGCAGAATCTATGGGCTGATCTGCACAGACCAACCCCTGAGGGCGCTATGTGGCTCAACTGTGATTCATGCGCAATTCATTTGTTTTGATCATCGACCGAATGTCTGGAAGCCGTTCCGCTTCTGTCTCGGATTCGTGACATTGCACTGACAGGTAACTCAGTGTTAACCGATCCCACGTCGCTTGAGGATGTCCTCGATATCCGAGAAGTCGTCGTCGGAGGAGGCCGCGGGCTTCCCGGACCGCTTACCGGCGGGCTGCGCACCGGGCCGGGCCATGGGCTGGGTGCCGGACCCGGAGGCGGACCGGGCGGGATCGGCGGGCGCCGCCCCGGGGCGCGACAGCGGCCGGGTGCCCGAGGAGCCCCGTACGGCGCCGCCCCCGGCGGCCCCCGCTCCCCCGTCGGGCGACTCCGCCGCCCTCCCGGACCCGGCCGTCCGCAGCCGGCGGCCGCGCACCGCCCCGGTCACCACGAACAGCACGGCCGACAGCCCGGCCAGGGCCACCCCCGCCCACACCATGGGGTTGAGCACCGCGCCGGTGACGAACCCGACGATCGCCGTGCCGATCTGCCAGACGGTGGGCAGGGCGCCCGTCAGGTAGGCCGCCAGCGGCAGCAGCGACCAGGCCACCCCCCGCAGCCCGGACAGCGCTCCCGCGCGGCGCATCCGCAGGAAGCTGAGCAGCAACCCCACCCCGGTCAACCCGGCGCAGAGCGGCAACCACGCGATCTGGTCGAACGACATAGCGGACCGTCCCTCGTATCGGCGTACCCGTCCTCCATCCTGGCACGCGGAATCGCGAGGGTTCCTCCTCCCCTGGGAGGGACGGTCCCCTAGGGGACGGATCCGGGGGCGGCGGCGGCCTCTCGGGGATGTCCCCGGGTCGGCGGACCGCTTCGAGGACCGGGCGCCTCCCGGGGCCGCGGGCCTTCCGAAGGCGAGGCCGGGGGGCCGGGGGCCAGGGGGGACGCGCGGCCGGCCCTCTGAGGGGGCCGGCCCGGGTCAGGCGGCGCCGACGACGTGCGCCCGGAGCACCTCGACGTCGACCTCGCGCAGGGAGGCCACGACCAGGCGGCCGGGAGCCGGGGGGATCGGCAGCACGCTGGGCACGGCCACCACCCGGCAGCCGGCGGCGGTCGCCGCGTTCACGCCGTTCGGCGAGTCCTCCAGGGCGACGCACCGGGCCGCGGCCACCCCCAGCAGGCGGACGGCCGTGAGGTACGGCTCCGGGTCCGGCTTGGTCCGCGCCACGTCGTCACCGGTCACCACGCGGTCGAAGTGGTGACGGCCGATGGAGGCCAGACAGGCGTCGGCGATCGGCCGGACCGAGGAGGTAACCAGGGCCGTGGGCAGGCCGGCCCGCCGTACGGACGTCAGCAGCCCGGCGGCGCCCGGCATCATCTCCACTCCGGCGGACAGCCGGCGGGTCATGCCCTCCAGCATCCACGCCTCCACATGGGCCGGGTCGGCGGCCGACCCGGTGACCCGGAGCATGTAGTCCACGGCGGCCGGCATGGAGCCTCCCACCAGGTGCCGCTGGTCGGCGGGACCCCACTCGCCGCCGAGCCGCGCCATCACCTCGCTCTCGACCTCGAACCACACCTTCTCGCTGTCCACGAGAAGCCCGTCCATGTCGAACAGAACCGCGTCCATATAACGGTGGAACCCCTGACGGTCAGACGTTGAAGTAGTTGGCCTCGGGATGGTGGGCCACGAGCGCGGAGGTCGACTGCTCGGGGTGCAGCTGGAACTCCTCCGACAGGCTCACCCCGATCCGCCCGGGGTCCAGCAGCCCGGTGAGCTGCACCTGGTCCTCCAGGTTGGGGCAGGCGGGGTAGCCGAAGGAGTAACGGCAGCCGGTGACGTCGACCTTCAGCATGGCCTCCAGCGACTCGTCGCCGCCGATGCCGAGCTCGGCGCGGACCCGGGCGTGCCAGTACTCGGCCAGCGCCTCGGTGAGCTGCACCGACAGGCCGTGCAGCTCCAGGTAGTCGCGGTAGGCGTCCTTGGCGAACAGCTCGGCGGTGGCCTCGGCGATCCGGCTTCCCATCGTGACGATCTGGAAGGCGACCACGTCGGTCTCGCCGGACTCCCGGGGGCGGAAGAAGTCCGACAGGCACAGGTGCCGGTCGCGCCGCTGGCGCGGAAAGGTGAACCTGGTCCGCTCGCGGCCCGCGTCGTCCAGGATCACCAGGGAGTCGCCCTCGCTGACGCACGGGAAGTAGCCGTAGACGACCGCCGCCTCCAGCAGCCCCTCGGTCTGCATCCGGTCCAGCCACATCCGCAGGCGCGGCCGCCCCTGGGTCTCGACCAACTCCTCGTAGGAGGGGCCCGCGCCGCCGCGGGCGGCCTTGAGGCCCCACTGGCCCATGAACGTCGCCCGCTCGTCCAGGAACGCGGCGTAGTCGGCGAGCGGGATGCCCTTGACCACGCGGTCGCCGTGGAAGGGCGCGGCCGGCACGGGGTTGGCGGTGCTCACGTCGGAGCGGGCGGGCAGCTCCTCCTCCGGGGTGCGCCTCAGGGTCGCGCCGGTCCTCACCCGCCGCTCCCGCAGCGGCGGCAGGGCCGCGCCGTCCTCGCCGCGCTTGACCGCCATGAAGGCGTCCATCAGCCGCAGCCCCTCGAAGGCGTCGCGGGCGTAGCGGACCTCGCCCTCGAACCGCCCGGCGAGGTCCTGCTCGACGTAGGCGCGGGTCAGCGCGGCGCCGCCGAGCAGCACCGGGTACCTGCCGGCCAGCCCCCGGGAGTTCATCTCCTCGAGGTTCTCCTTCATCACGACCGTGGACTTCACCAGCAGCCCGGACATGCCGATCACGTCGGCCCGCTGCTCCTCGGCGGCCTCGAGGATCGCCGACACCGGCTGCTTGATGCCGAGGTTGACGACCTCGTAACCGTTGTTGGACAGGATGATGTCCACCAGGTTCTTGCCGATGTCGTGCACGTCTCCCTTGACGGTGGCCAGCACGATGCGGCCCTTGGTCTCGCCCTCGACGCGGTCCATGTGCGGCTCCAGGTAGGCCACGGCGGCCTTCATCACCTCGGCCGACTGCAGCACGAACGGCAGCTGCATCTGCCCGGAGCCGAACAGCTCGCCGACGGTCCTCATGCCGTCGAGCAGCACGTCGTTGACGATCTCCAGGGCGGGGCGCCGGGTGAGCGCCTCGTCGAGGTCGGCCTCCAGGCCCTTGCGCTCACCGTCGACGATGCGGCGCCTGAGCCGCTCCCACAGCGGCAGCGCGGCCAGCTCCTCGGCCCGGCCCGCCTTCACCGCGGCGGCGTCGACGCCCTCGAACAGCTCCATGAACCGCTGCAGCGGATCGTAGCCCTCGCGCCGGCGGTCGTAGATCATGTCCAGGGCGACCTGGCGCTGCTCGTCGGGGATCCGGGCCATCGGCAGGATCTTGGAGGCGTGCACGATCGCCGAGTCGAGGCCGGCGTTGACGCACTCGTTGAGGAAGACGCTGTTGAGGACGACCCGCGCGGCCGGGTTGAGGCCGAAGGAGATGTTGGACAGCCCGAGGACCGTCTGCACGCCCGGGTGGCGGCGCTTGATCTCGCGGATCGCCTCGATCGTCTCGGCGCCGTCGCGGCGGGTCTCCTCCTGGCCGGTGGCGATGGGGAAGGTGAGGGCGTCGATGACGATGTCCTCGACCCTCATCCCCCAGCCGGCGGTGAGGTCGCCGATGAGGCGGTCGGCGATCCCGGTCTTCCACTCGGCGGTGCGGGCCTGACCCTCCTCGTCGATGGTCAGCGCCATGACGGCGGCGCCGTGCTCGCGGACCAGCCGCATGATCCTGGTGAAGCGGGAGTCGGGGCCGTCGCCGTCCTCGTAGTTGACCGAGTTGACGATCGCGCGGCCGCCGAGCGCCTCCAGCCCGGCCTCCAGCACGGCGGGCTCGGTGGAGTCGAGCACGATGGGCAGCGTGGAGGCGGTGGCGAAGCGGAACGCCAGCTCCCGCATGTCGGCCACGCCGTCGCGGCCGACGTAGTCGACGCACAGGTCGAGCATGTGCGCGCCGTCGCGGGCCTGGGCGCGGGCGATCTCGACGCACTCCTCCCAGTCCCCGGCGAGCATCGCCTCCCGGAACGCCTTGGAGCCGTTGGCGTTGGTGCGCTCGCCGATGGCGAGGTAGGAGGTGTCCTGCCGGAAGGGGACGGTCTGGTAGAGGGAGGCGGCGCCGGGCTCGGGGTGCGGGCGCCGCGCCGCGACCTCGCGGCCGCGCACCCGCTCGACCACCCGGCGCAGATGCTCGGGGGTGGTGCCGCAGCAGCCGCCGACCAGCGACAGACCGAAGTCGCGGACGAAGTGGTCGTGGGCGGCGGCCAGCTCGTCGGGGGTGAGGGGGTAGTGGGCGCCGTCGGCGGTCAGCACCGGCAGCCCGGCGTTGGGCATGCAGGACAGCCGCACCCGGGCGTGACGCGCGAGGTGGCGCAGGTGCTCGCTCATCTCCGCCGGGCCGGTGGCGCAGTTCAGGCCGATGACGTCGACGCCGAGCGGCTCGATGGACGTCAGCGCCGCGCCGATCTCCGAGCCGAGCAGCATCGCGCCGTTGGTCTCGATCGTCACCTGGGCGATGACCGGCACGTCACGGCCGGCCTCGGCGATGGCCCGCCGCGCGCCGACGACGGCGGCCTTGACCTGGAGGAGGTCCTGGGCGGTCTCGATGATCAGCGCGTCGGCGCCGCCGGCGATCAGGCCGGCCGCGTTCGCCTGGTAGGCGTCGCGCAGCTCGCCGTACGGCTTGTGCCCGAGGGTGGGCAGCTTGGTGCCCGGGCCGATGGAGCCGAGGACGAAGCGGGGGTGGTCAGGGGTGGACCAGGCGTCCGCGGCCTCCCGGGCGACGCGGGCCCCGGCCTCGGAGTACTCGTGGACCCGGTCGGCGATGTCGTACTCGCCCAGCGCGCTGAGGTTCGCGCCGAAGGTGTTGGTCTCGACGCAGTCGACGCCGACCTCGAAGTACGCCTCGTGCACGGCGCGGACGATGTCGGGGCGGGTGACGTTGAGGACCTCGTTGCAGCCCTCGTGGCCCTCGAAGTCGTCGAGGCCGACGTCGTGGGCCTGGAGCATCGTCCCCATGGCCCCGTCGGCGACCATCACGCGCTGGGACAGGACGTCACGGAAGGACGGGATGCTCGTCATGGCCCCAAGGGTACTAATCGATCCGACCTCGGTCGTTCACGACGGCGTCCGGATGCTGACATCGAAATGACCGGATGCTGAACCCCGCGCGCCGGGCGCCCTCCCCCCGGAGCTCCCGGAGGGGCCCCGGGAGCCGTCGCGGGCGGGGGCCGGAGCCGTCGCGGGGAGGCCCCGGGCCGGCCCCGCCCCGGCCGGCGGGAGACCGGGGCCGCCGCGGCGGACCGGCCGGGCGACCCCGCCCGGACGAGGTACGCGAGCCCCGGCACAGCGGGGGAAGCGGCCCGTGTCCTGGGAATTCGGTGATGGCCACCGCACCGCATAGGCTTATCCGGTAGACGGCCACGGCTGGGTCCTGTTTCGTGGATCCTCGCCGTGGCGAGGATCCACGAAACAGGACCTGGGCGAGGAAGGAGGCCGCGCGTGATCGAACTCGAAGGTCTACCCAAGCTCGTCGACCCGGTGCTCATCGCCGCGTTCGAGGGGTGGAACGACGCGGGCGAGGCCTCGAGCGGAGTGATCGCGCATCTCGAGAACGAGTGGAAGGCCACACCGCTGGTCTCCTTCGACCCCGAGGACTACTACGACTTCCAGGTCACCCGCCCGATCGTGGAGATGGGCGACGGGCTGACCAGGTCGATCACCTGGCCGACCACCCGGCTGCTGGTGGCCCGGCCGCCGGGGGCCGACCGCGACGTCGTACTGCTGCGCGGCATCGAGCCCAACATGCGCTGGCGCACGTTCTGCCAGGAGATCACCGATGTCTGCCGTCACGTGGGGGTGGAGCTGGCGGTGCTGCTCGGCGCGCTGCTCAACGACTCCCCGCACACCCGGCCGGTGCCGATCGTGGGCTCGGCGAGCGACGAGGACCTGGCGCGGGCGATCAACCTGGAGCTGAGCCGCTACGAGGGGCCGACCGGCGTCGTCGGCGTGCTCCAGCACATCCTGGGGGAATCCGGGATACCCGCGGTCTCGCTGTGGGCGTCGGTGCCGCACTACGTCGCCCAGCCGCCCAACCCCAAGGCCACCCTGGCGCTGCTGCGCCGCATGGAGGACCTGCTCGACATCCCGATGCCGCTGGGTGAACTGGCCGAGGAGTCCAGGGCGTGGGAGCACGGCGTGGACGAGCTGGCCTCCCAGGACAGCGAGGTGGCCGAGTACGTCAAGGAGCTGGAGGAGCGCAAGGACGCCGCGGAGCTGCCCGAGGCCAGCGGCGACGCCATCGCCGCCGAGTTCGAGCGTTACCTGCGCCGCCGCGACCGCGACGGCGACGGCTGAGACCCCGGGAGCGGACACGGCCCCGGGCTGCGGCCCGGGCCTGCGGGCCCCGCCCCTCCCGGGCGTCCCTGGGAGAACACTCAGCGCATCGTTACCGTTACTCCATCCCCGGCGCCTCCACGCGGGTCCATAATCGGCCCCACCCGGTTCGGCTGCGGACCGTCCGCCGGGTGACCGCTGTGTAACGATCAGACGACCCGGAGGGACACAGCTCCGTGAACTCCGGTGAACGACCCCTCCCCCACGCCGCACATTGTCCGGGTGACTGCGCACGTTAGGGCAACCATGGCGACTCCCCAGCTCGACCCCCGTCGGCTCGACCCCTACCAGAAGGCCCAGGAGACGCGGCGCCGCGTCCTCGAGCTGGCCGGGCTGATGAAACGCGAGGACGGCGAGAACGCCGCCTCCTCCCCCCGCGCGGGCGGCGCCGCCCCCGGCCAGGCGGTCGACATGTTCCTCGCCCTGCTGCAGGACCGGCTGCCGGTATGGCTGCGCATCCTCGACGACCTGGCGCACCTGGTCGGCCGGGGCGAGGTCGGCGGCAACCTGCTGCCCGTCGCGCGGGCCGGCATCGACTACTACGTCGAGGTGCAGTCGGCGGCGCTGCCGGTCTTCAGCTCCCCCTCCGTCACGGTGCGCTTCCGCGAGGCGCTGCGCGACTCCACGCTGGGGCCGATGGCGGAGGTGGTGCCGCTGACCGCCTACCTCGCGGCCGAGCAGCGCGCGGGCCGGATCTCCTCCGGTGTGGACCCGATCGCCAGCGCGCGCCTGCTGCTGGCCGGGTGCTTCCGCCACGCCTACTACGAGATGCTCGTCGGCGCCGACCTGCTGCCCTCGCGCGACGCCGCGGCCGGGGAGATCGTCCGGGAGCTGAGGCTGGACCCGTCCTGAGGCCGCCCGCTCCGGCGGTCCCGCCCGGCCGGGGTACGGCGCGAGCCCCCGGCGCCGCCCCCGCCGCCCCCGCCGTCCGGCGCCGCGGCCTCGGAGGGGGCGGAGCGGCGTCAGGCGGCGCGGTCGCAGGCCAGGCGGTAGCCGCGCTTGATGACCGTCTCGACGATGCCGGACCGGCCCAGCGCCCGGCGCAGCCTGGTGACGGCCATCTCGACGGCGTGCTCGGCGGAGTCGCGGGACGTGGCGCCGGGCAGCACGGTGCGCAGCTCCGAGCGGGCCACCACGTGGCCCGGTTTGACGGCCAGGCGCTTGAGCACCGCCATCGGGGCGGGCGGCAGCGTCCGCAGGCCGCCGTCCACGGCGACGGCGTGCCCGCGGATCTCCAGCTCGCAGCCGGCGGCGACCAGGCGGGTGACGCCGTGCTCGGGCAGGTGCCGGGCGAGGGCGCGGGCCAGCGCACCCAGCCGGGGCCGCTCCGGGCACACCACCGGCACGCCCCTGGCCAGGAGGGGTCCGGCGGTGACCTGGCCCACGCAGGCCGCGACGACCGGGCCGGCGAACGCGGCGACGAGCGCCTCCTCCAGTCCCTCGGCGCGGGCCGCGGCGAGCATGGCCAGCACGGCGGGGGCGCTGGTGAAGGCCACCGCGTCCACCGCCCCGGTGACCGTCTGGCTGATCAGCCGGCGCAGGGGCGAGGGGTCGCGGTACGGCAGCCAGCGGTAGACCGGCACCTCGACGACCTCCGCCCCGGCCGCGCGCAGCTCCGCCACGAAGCCGGTCAGCGGCTCGCCGTGCAGCTGCACGGCGACACGGCGTCCGGTGAGGTCCTGGGTGAGGAGGTGGCGTTTGATCTCCTCGCACGACTCGGAGGGCGCCGTCCAGTGGTCGTCCAGCCCGGCGGCCCGGACCGCGCCGCGCGCCTTGGGACCGCGGGTCAGCAGCCGGGCGCGGGTCAGGTGGTCCGCCAGGTCGCCCGACAGCCCCCAGCCCTCGGCGGCGGCCATCCAGCCCCGGAAGCCGACACCGGTGGTGATCACCACGTCGTCGATCGGGCCGGACAGGGCCTCCCGGGTCGCGGCCAGCAGGTCGGCGTCCTCCTCCAGGGGGACGAGCCGGATCGCCGGGGCCCGCACGACCCGCGCGCCGCGCCGTTCCAGCAGGGCGCAGAACTCCTCGCGCCGCCGGGTCGCGGTGACCCCGACGGTGAACCCGGCCAGCGCGTCGGGCGCGGTCTCGGGGGAGGTGACGGTGCGGCCCCCGGGTGTCCCTCCCCGGCCCGGGGCGTGCTCCGCGTCCGTCCCCGCTCCGAGGGCGTCGTGCTCCGTTCCCGCCCCGGTCCCGGCGTGTCCCGGGGTCACCGCGGTCCCGGTCACGGAGCGCTCACCTCCACCGCGCCGTCCGCGAGCCGTACCGGATAGGTCGGCACGGTCACCGCCGGGTCGTCGAGGCAGACCCCGGTGACCAGGGAGAACGCCTGCCGGTGCATGGGCGAGATCACGACGGGCGAGCCGCCGCGGGTGCCGACGATCCCACGGGAGAGGACCTGGGCGCCGCTGAACGGGTCGTGGTTGCCGATCGCGAACAGCTCGCCGTCGAAGGTCCGGAACAGCGCGATCTGGTGGCGGCCGACGAGCGCGCACACCCCGCGTTCGGGCAGCAGGTCGGTGTAGGCGCACACCGGCGTCCAGCGGGGCGCCGCGTCCTCCCCCGACGGGGCCGCGGGCGGGGTCCCGGACGGGGCGGCGGGCGGAACGGCGGACGGCGTCTCGTGCAGAACGGTCATCGGCTGACCTCTCCTTCGGTTCGGACGGATCTTCCGGGGCGGCGGCCCGGCGCCGGAGGCGGAGGCGGGGCGGCGCGGTGTCGGGCGCGATGTCAGGAGCGGACCGCCTCCAGCGGGATGAGGACGGGCTTGATCTGGTCGCGTTCGGGCTCGAAGGCGATCGACGGGTCGGGGGTCTGCGGGGCGTTGACGAAGGAGACGAAGCGCCGCAGCTTGTCCGGGTCGTCGAGGACGGCGCGCCACTCGTCGGCGTAGGAGGCGACGTGCCGCTCCATCTGGGCGTCGAGGTCGGCGCAGATGCCGAGGGAGTCCTCCAGGACGACCCGCCTGACGTGGTCGAGGCCCTGCTGCTCCAGCCACGCCGAGGTGCGCTGGAGCCGGTCGGCGGTGCGGACGTAGAACATCAGGAACCGGTCGACGACGCGGACGAGCCCCTCGGTGTCCAGGTCGGCGGCGAACAGGTCCGCGTGGCGGGGGGAGAACCCGCCGTTGCCGCCGACGTAGAGGTTCCAGCCCTTCTCGGTGGCGATGATCCCGAAGTCCTTGCTCCGGGCCTCGGCGCACTCGCGGGCGCAGCCGGAGACGGCCGACTTGATCTTGTGTGGTGAGCGCAGGCCCCGGTAGCGCAGCTCCAGGGCGATGGCCAGGGCCGCCGAGTCCTGCACGCCGTAGCGGCACCAGGTGGAGCCGACGCACGACTTCACCGTGCGCAGCGCCTTGCCGTACGCGTGGCCGGACTCGAAGCCGGCGTCGACCAGGCGCCGCCAGATGAGCGGGAGCTGCTCGACCCGGGCGCCCAGCAGGTCGATCCGCTGCCCGCCGGTGATCTTGGTGTAGAGGCCGAAGTCGCGGGCCACCTCGCCGATCACGATCAGTCTCTCGGGGGTGATCTCCCCTCCGGGGACGCGGGGCACCACCGAGTAGGTGCCGTTGCGCTGGATGTTGGCCAGGAAGTGGTCGTTGGTGTCCTGCAGGGCGGCCTGCTCGCCGTCGAGGATGTGGCCGCCGCCGAGCGAGGCGAGGATCGAGGCGACGGCGGGCTTGCAGACGTCGCAGCCGCGGCCGGTGCCGTGCTCGGCGATGAGCCGGGAGAAGGTGGTGATGCCGCGCACCCTCACGATGTCGAACAGCTCGGCCCGGCTGTGCGTGAAGTGCTCGCACAGGGCGGTGGAGATCTCGACGCCCGCCCCGGCCAGGATCTTCCGCAGCGCCGGGACGCAGCTGCCGCAGGTCGTCCCGGCGCGGGTGCAGGACTTGACGCCCGCGACGTCGGTGAGCCCCTCCTCGGCGATGGCGGCGCGGACCCGCCCGGCGGTGACGTTGTTGCAGGAGCAGACCTGCGCGTCGTCGGGGACGTCGATGTCGGCCGGGCCGCCGGTGAACAGCAGCTCGCCCGGCGCGGCCGGCAGGTCGCGGCCGACGAAGGGCCGCAGCGTGTCGTACGGCGCGGCGTCGCCGACGCAGACGCCGCCGAGGAGGGTGCGGGCGTCGTCGCTGACCAGGAGCTTCTGGTAGACGCCGCCGACGGGGTCCATGAAGGTGACGTCCAGCGCGCCCTCGGCGGCGCCGAACTGGGCGACCTCCACGCCGAGCAGTTTGAGCTTGGTGGAGGTGTCGGCCCTGGCGAAGGCCGCCTCGCCGCCGAGGACGCGGTCGGCGGCCACCTCGGCCATCGTGAAGCACGGCCCGGCCAGGCCGTAGACGACGCCGTCGTGCAGGGCGCACTCGCCGACGGCGTAGATCGCGGGGTCGGAGGTGCGCATGCCGTCGTCGACGACGACGCCGCCGCGCTCGCCGACCGCCAGGCCGGCCCGCCGGGCCAGCTCGTCACGCGGCCGGACGCCCGCCGAGAAGACCACCACCTGGGCCTCGATCGTCTCGCCGCCGGAGGTGACGAGACCGGCGACCCGCCCGTCCGGCCCGGCGACGACCTCCTGGACGCCGGTCCCGGTGTGGACGGCCAGGCCCAGCGCCTCGATGTGGCGGCGCAGCACGGCGCCGCCGCCCTCGTCGACCTGCCGGGGCATGAGCCGGCCGGCCATCTCCACGACGTGGGTGGTCAGGCCGAGGCCGCGCAGCGCGTCGGCGGCCTCCAGCCCCAGCAGACCGCCGCCGACGACCACCCCGGCGCGGGCGCCGGCGCAGGCGGCCCTGATCGCGTCCAGGTCGTCGATCGTCCGGTAGGTGAAGCAGCCGGGCAGGTCGCGGCCGGCGACCGGCGGGACGAAGGGGCTGGAGCCGGTGGCCAGCACCAGCGTGTCGTACGGCTCGGCGCGGCCGTCGGCGGTGGTCACCGTGCGGGCGTCCCGGTCGATCCCGGTGACCGGGTGGCCGAGCCGCAGCTCGACGCCCTCGGGCACCGGGTAGGTGAGGTCCTCGGCGCTGCGGCCGGACAGGTAGGAGGTCAGCGCCACCCGGTCGTAGGCGGCTCTCGGCTCCTCGCCCAGCACCGTGACGCGCCCGGCGAAGCCGCCGGCGGCCAGCGCCTCGGTCAGACGCGCGGCGGCCGGGCCGTGTCCCACCACGACGAGCCTGGTCCCGGCTCCGGCGGGGAGATGGTCGGAAGATCTCATGCGGGTATGCCCTCCTGCTCGCACAACCAGCCGACGATGCCCTCCACGGCGTCGCGGCAGCTTCCGCAGCCGGTCGTGGCGCGGGTCGCGGCGACGACCGCCGCGACGTCCCTCGCGCCCGACTCCCAGCAGCTCCGGATCTGTCCCTTGGTGACGTTGTTGCACTGGCAGACGCGCGCGGCGTCCGGCATCCGGACCGGGCTGTCGGCCTCGGTGCCGCCGTCGAGGCCCGGGAACAGCAGCCCGGCCCGGTTCGCGGGCAGCGGGCCTCCGTGGTCGAACATCCGGGTGACGGTGCCCACCGCGGGCGTCTCGCCGAGGAGGATCGCGCCGACCAGTCGGCCGTCGCGGATGACGAGCTTGCGGTAGGCGCCCCGGGCCCGGTGGCTGAACCGCACGATCTCGGCCTCGTCCTCGGTCAGGTGGGTCTCGCCCATCGCCGCCAGTTCCACGCCGCGCGCCTTGAGCCGCGTCACCAGCCGCGAGCCGCGGTAGCGGGCGGTCTTGTCCGCGGCGGTCACCAGGTCGGCGACCACGGCCGCCTGCTCCCAGGCGGGCGCGACCAGGCCGTAGACCGTGCCGTCGTGCTCGGCGCACTCGCCGATCGCGAAGACCGACGGGTCGCCGGTGCGCATCTCGTCGTCCACGACGACGCCGCGGGCCACCGCGAGCCCGGCGTCCCGGGCCAGCCGGGTCACCGGCCGCACGCCGCAGGCGAGGACCACCAGGTCGGCCTCGACGACCTCCTCCCCGAGCTCCGCGGGCTCCGCGAGCTCCCCGGCCTCCCCGGGCCCGGACGTCCCGGCTCCGGGCGCCCCCGGACCGGCGGTGAGCCGTACGCCGCCGTCGAGGATCTCCCGGACGGTCACGCCGGTACGGATCTCCACGCCCAGTCCGGCGAGGCTCTCGCCCAGCACCAGCCCGGCCTCGGCGTCGAGCTGGCGCTCCATCAGATGGCCGGCCAGGTGCAGCAGCGTCACCGGCAGCCCGCGCCCGGCCAGGCCGCGGGCGGCCTCCACGCCGAGCAGGCCGCCGCCGACGACCACCGCGCGCCGCGCCGTACCGGCCGCGTCGAGGATCGCCTCGCAGTCACCCAGCGTCCGGAACGCCACGGCCCGCTCCGCGCCGGGCAGCGGCGGCACCACGGCCTCGCTGCCGGTGGCCAGCACGAGCACGTCGTACGGCTCGCGACGGCCGCAGGCGGTCCGCACCTCCTGGGCCTCCCGGTCGATCCCGGTCACCTCGACGCCGGGCAGGGCCGTCACCCCGTGGTCGGCGTACCACTCCGCGTCCAGCAGCCGCACCTGGCCGGGCGTCATCGTCCCGGCCAGCACGTTCGACAGCAACGCCCGGTTGTAGGGCCGCCCGGTCTCGGCGCCGAACACGGTGATCCGGATGTGCGGGTCGCGGGCGCGGACCTCGCTCACCAGGCGCGCGCCGGCCATCCCGTTGCCCACCACCACCAGCCGGGTCACGCGGCACGCTCCAGGCGGACCGCGCAGACCTTGAACTCCGGCATCCGCGACACCGGGTCCAGCGCCGGGTTGGTGAGGAGGTTCGCCCCCGCCCAGTGGAACGGCATGAACACCGTGTCCGGGCGGATCGCCGGGCTGACCCTGGCCACCGCCTCGGCCGTCCCCCGGCGGCCGACCACCCGCACCCGGTCTCCGGACTCCACCTCCAGCCGCTCGGCGAGGTCGGGGTGCAGCTCCACGAAGACCTCCGGGGCCGCCTCGTTCAGCGCGGCGATCCGCCTGGTCTGGGCGCCGCTCTGGTAGTGCGCCAGCACCCGGCCGGTCGTCAGGTACAGCGGGTGGTCGTCGTCGACGTCCTCCTCGGGCGGGCGGTGCTCGACCGGCGTGAACCTGGCGCGGCCGTCGGGGGTGGCGAAACGGTCCAGGAACGGCCGGGGCGTGCCCGGGTGGGCGGTGTCCGGGCAGGGCCAGAACACGCCCGTCTCCGCGGCGATCCGCTCGTAGGTGATGCCGGAGTAGTCGGCGATCCCCCCGGCGGAGGCCCGCCGCAGCTCGTCGAAGACCTCGCGCGGCTCGGCGGGGAAGCCCTCCGGGCCGCGCAGCCGGGCCGCCAGGCCCCCGAGGATCTCCAGGTCGCCGCGGACCCCGGACGGCGGAGCGACGGCCCTGCGGCGCAGCAGCACCCGGCCCTCCAGATTGGTCATCGTGCCGTCCTCCTCGGCCCACTGGGTGCTCGGCAGCACGACGTCGGCCATCGCCGCCGTCTCGGACAGGACGAAGTCGGAGACGACGAGCAGGTCCAGTGAGGCGAGCCGCTCGGTGACGCGCCCGGCGTCGGGTGCCGAGATCACCGGGTTGGAGCCGAACAGCAGCAGCGCCCGGGGGCCCGCGGCGGTGCCGAGGGCGTCCAGCAGCTCGTAGGCGGACCGGCCGGGATCGGGCAGCTCGGCGGGGTCGATCCCCCACACCGCGGCCACGTGGGCGCGGGCGGCGGGGTCGTCGATCCTGCGGTAGCCCGGGAGCTGGTCGGCCTTCTGGCCGTGCTCACGGCCGCCCTGGCCGTTGCCCTGGCCGGTGACGCAGCCGTAGCCGGATCCCTCGCGGCCGGGCAGCCCGAGGGCGAGGGCGAGGTTGATGAACGCGCTGACGGTGTCGGTGCCCTTGGCGTGCTGCTCGGCGCCGCGGCCGGTGAGGACCATCGCCCGGCGGGCGTCGCCGAGGATCGCCGCGGCCTGGCGCATGCGGGCGACGGGCACGCCGGTGATCCTCTCCACCCGCTCGGGCCACCAGGCGGCGGCCGAGGCGCTCACCCGCTCGAACCCGGTGGTGCGGGCGGCGACGTACGCCTCGTCCACGTGCCCCTCGGTGATCACGAGGTGCAGCAGGCCCATGGCCAGCGCCAGGTCGGTGCCGGGGACCGGCTGCAGGTGCAGGTCGGCCCGCCGGGCGGTGGCGGTGGCCCGGGGATCGATGACGATGAGCCGGCCGCCCCGCTCCTGCATCGCGGTCAGGTGCCGCATGAACGGCGGCATGGTCTCGGCCATGTTGCCGCCGGCGACGAGGATCGCGTCGGCCTCGGCCAGGTCGGTGATCGGGAACGGCAGGCCGCGGTCCATGCCGAAGGCCCGGTTGGAGGCCGCGGCGGCCGAGGACATGCAGAACCGGCCGTTGTAGTCGATCTGGCTGGTGCGCAGCACCATCCGGGCGAACTTGCCGAGCTGGTAGGCCTTCTCGTTGGTGAGCCCCCCGCCGCCGAACACGGCCACGCCGTCGGGGCCGTGTTCCGCCTGCACCGCGCGGATCCGCGCCGCGACGGTGTCGAGCGCCTCCTCCCAGGTCGCGGGCCGGCCGTCCACGAGCGGGGTGGTGAGGCGGCGGTCGCGGCCCAGCAGCTCCCCGGCGGTCCAGCCCTTCTGGCACAGCCCGCCGGCGTTCGCCGGGATGTCGTGCCTCGGGGTGATCGTCACGACCGGCCCTTCGGCTCCCCCGGTTCCGGCGACGTCCATGCCGCACTGCAAGGCGCAGTACGGACAGTGCGTCGGGGTGCTCACGGCGACGCTGCGCGTCGCGGCTCGGGGGCTCTTGAACCGGTGTCTTCCCTCGTCAC
>NZ_JBVJKQ010000010.1:0-154944 GCF_055585205.1 Streptosporangium sp. NPDC053982 | reverse complement strand
CTCCGCCGCTCCGCTCCCTGCTGATGGCGACACTGCGTGTCGCGGCTCGGGGCTCTGGATCCGGTGTCTTCCCTCGTCACTCCGTCGCTCCGCTCCCTGCTGATGGCGACACTGCGTGTCGCGGCTCGGGGCTCTGGATCCGGTGTCTTCCCTCGTCACTCCGCCGCTCCGCTCCCTGCTGATGGCGACACTGCGTGTCGCGGCTCGGGGCTCTTGATCCGGTGCCTTCCCTCGTCACTCCGCCGCTCCGCTCCCTGCTGATGGCGACACTGCGTGTCGCGGCTCGGGGCTCTGGATCCGGTGTCTTCCCTCGTCACTCCGTCGCTCCGCTCCTGCGTTCCTCAGTCCAGACACCGGCGCCCCTCGCGGCGCCCCTCAGTCCAGACACCGGCGCCCCTCGCGGCGCCCCTCAGTCCAGACACCGGCGCCCCCTCGCGGTATCCGCCCTCACAGGCGCGGGAGCGGCGGGTGAGATCGTCATGTGTCCGATGGTGCTTTCAGGCGGTTTCACCGCTGGGTCCCCTCTGTTACTGGTGTGCTACAAGCCGCCAACGCGGTTCACATCGGCGATCGACGGGTGTGAACCCTCCGTGGGCGGCTCAGACCCGGGCGGTGGCCAGGCCCGTCACCGGCCCGGCCGACCGCAGGTAGCAGGCCCACGTCAGCAGCGCGCACACCGCGTAGAAGCCGGCGAAGGCGGCCAGCGCGGCGCCCGCGCCGCCGGTCCCGGCGATCGAGCTGCCGAACCCGCGGTTGATGAAGAAGCCGCCGAACGCGCCGATCGCGGAGATGATCCCGACCGCGGCCGAGGCGTCACGCCGACCGGCTGCCAGGGCGGCCTCGTGGGCGGGGGTCCCGGGTGCGAGCCCCGCCGTGGCCTTGGCCCGGAAGATCGCCGGGATCATCCGGTAGGTGGAGCCGTTGCCGACCCCGGTGGCGGCGACCAGGAGCAGGTAGGCGCCGAAGAACAGGAGGAAGTCGTGCCGGGCCAGGCCCTGCCACACCAGCGCGGCCGCCGCCGCCATCGCGGCGAAGTTCACGAGCGTCACCCGTGCCCCGCCGAGCCGGTCCGACAGCCACCCGCCGGCCGGGCGGACCAGCGAGCCGAGGAGCGGGCCGAGGAAGGCCAGCCAGACCAGGGAGGCCCGCTCCGGGAACTGGCTCTTGATCAGGAGCGGCAGCGCGGTGGAGTAGCCGATGAAGGAGCCGAAGGTACCGATGTAGAGGAGGGACATGATCCAGGTCTGGGCCCGTCCGGCGATTCTCAGCTGCTCGCGCGCCGGGGCCCGGGCGGCCGACAGGTTGTCCATGAAGAAGAACGCGCCGAGCGCGGCGGCGACGATGAAGGGGATCCAGAACAGCCCGGCGGCGGCCAGCCCGAAGGCGCCGATCACCAGGGGCATGAGGAGCTGGACGGAGCTGACGCCGATGTTGCCGCCGGCCGCGTTGAGGCCGAGCGCCGCGCCCTGCCGTTCCTGGGGGTAGAAGTGGGTGATGTTGGCCATGCTGGAGGCGAAGTTGCCGCCGCCCAGGCCCGCGGTGGCCGCGATCACCAGGAACATCCAGTACGGCGTGGCCGGGTCGCTCACCGCGACGGCCAGCAACACCGCGGGGACGAGCAGGAGCAGCACGCTGACCACGGTGAAGTTCCGGCCGCCGAACCTCGCCGGGCCGAAGGTGTAGGGAAGGCGCAGCGCCGAGCCCACCAGGTTGGGCAGGGAGACGATCCAGAAGAGCTGGTCGGTGGAGAACCGGTAGGAGCCGAGCTGCACGGCGACGATGCTCCACACCGTCCAGAGTGTGAAGCCGAGATGCTCGGCGAAGATCGAGAAGACGAGGTTGCGCCGCGCGATCCTCCGCCCCCTATCGGCCCAGAACCCGGGGTCGTCGGGCCGCCACTCGGCGATCCAGCGGTTCGCCATCGTTCCTCCTGCTCGCTTCTGTCCTGTCGGACCGCCGGACGCGGTTCGTCCGGCAAGATCAGCCAGCATCCTAGGAGGGTTGGTTACTCACTTTCGTGACTCGGGATAGTGAGCCGGTTAAATACGGCTAACCGTGGAAATGCGCAACGCACGAGCCGCACGGATGAAACATCCCGGAAACCCGGCGGCGGTAGGGCCCGCCACCCGGCGGGCCGTGCCGGGCCGGAGCCGGATGCCGGGCGCGCGCGGAGAGGACGACCGGCGGGGGTTCGGCGGACCGCGGGGAGGACCCGGTGATCCGCGGTTGAGACGACGCCGGAGCGGGAATCGTCCGCCTGACCTTCCGCCTGTCGTTTCGCCGCCCCGGGGAGTGCGCGTGGCCGTCCAGCCGATCCGACTGTTCGCCGATCCCGTCCTGCGCACCGCCGCCGAGCCGGTGACCGCCTTCGACCGGTCCCTGCGGGAGCTGGTCAAGTCGCTCCAGGCCACGCTGCGCGCAGGCGCCGGCCGGGCGGGCCTGGCCGCCCCGCAGATCGGTGTCCCGCTGCGGGTCTTCGTCTACGACGTGGACGGCCGGTCCGGCCACCTGGTCAACCCGCGCGTCGAGGCGTCCGAGCGAACGGTGCTGGCCGACGAGGCGTGCCTGTCGGCGCCCGGCGTCTGGTGGCCGCTGGAGCGTTCCTACATGGTCACCGCCCGCGGGCGCGACATGTACGGCAAGCCCGTCACCCTCCGCGGTCTGGGCACGCTCGCGCGGGTCCTGCAGCACGAGGCCGACCATCTCGACGGCGTCCTGTTCGTCGACCGCCTGCCCGATGACGAGCGCGAACGATTCCTGCAGGAGATCTCCTCCTGAGTGTCGGTATCGTTCGCCGCCGGGAGCATGTAGAGTTGTGGTGTTGCAGTCGCAGTTCTTGATGACGCTTGACGACGTTTGTCAGCTCAGGTGTTCCGGGAAGCCGCCGACAACGGGCGCCCCATTTTCTCCGGTGATTCTGGCGGATACGAGGTGGTCCGCGCAGCCCCGAGCCGTCACCTGACGGATCGGTGAGACTAGATCAGGAGAAAAAGTTTTGTCTGAGGGCACCGTCAAGTGGTTCAACGCCGAAAAGGGCTTCGGATTCATCGCGCCGGATGACGGCAGCGCCGACGTCTTCGTGCACTACTCGGCCATCGCCTCCAGCGGCTACCGCAGCCTGGAGGAGAACCAGCGTGTCAGCTTCGTCACCACTCAGGGCCAGAAGGGCCCGCAGGCCGAGCAGGTTCAGCCTCTCTAATCAGGGCTGACCGCGCTCGACCGGTCTGGGCCCTGCTTCTGTGGATCCTCACCACGGTGAGGATCCACGAGAACAGGACCTGAGGGGGCCATGGGCTTCCATCCGGGCCCGCACCGCTTCGGCGGTGCGGGCCCGGACTCGTTCTCCGGCATCAGAGGGCGACGACGGCGCTCCGGCCGGGGCTCAGCAGGGTGAGCCGGTCGGCGAGTCCGGCCTGGCTGAACGCCTCACGCAGTTCGTCGCCGCCCTCGGTGAAGTGGCTCCAGCCCTCGAAGCGCAGCGGAACCACGTGCCGGGCGCCGAGGAGGGCCGCCGCCTCGGCGGCCTGGGCGCCGGTGAGCGTGCGGTGGCCGTCGATCAGCGCGGTCCGCGCCGCGCCCGCGAAGAGGACCGCCACGTCGATCGGGCCGGTCCGCGCGGCCATCTCGCGCACGATCCGGAGAGAGGCGTTGTCCCCGCCGACGTAGACGGTCGGCGGGTCCTCCCCCGACAGCACGAACCCGGCGACCTCGCCGACCAGGTGCTCGCCGCCCTCAGCCCCTCCCCGGCCCGAGCCGGCGGCCGGAACGGACGTCAGGGAAAGGGCGGATGGCGAGGTGCGGTGGTTCATGCCGACGATCGTCCCGTTCGACCGTGGTGCCCCGGGAGCGGCCTGAAAGCCATCCTGCAATAGGTTCACGCCACGCGAGAGCCGTGCGGGGACCGTGCGAAGGCTCGTTCCCCGTCACTCGTGGACACCGCCGATGCGCCGAGGTGACCAGCGGCGCGCAGCCCTCTTCCGTGGACGCAGCCTTCCGGATTGACATTGCTAGCTATTTCAGTCATGTTTGAAATAACTAGCCAACAAGCACGGAGCAGGCCATGGAACACGTGACCTTCAACAGCCTCGGCACCCGCTGCGCGGGCGATCTCTACCTGCCCGAGACGAGCGGCCCGGCCCCCGGGCTGGTGCTCGGGCACAGCGGGGTGATGGTCAAAGAGGCGCTGGCGTTCTTCGCGCCGCACTTCGTCAAGGCCGGCTTCGCGGTGCTGGCCATCGACTACCGCACGGTCGGCTCCAGCGAAGGCGAGCCGCGCGGCCTGGACCACCCGGAACGGCAGGTGGAGGACTTCCGCAGCGCCGTGTCCTACCTGCAGACCCGTCCCGAAGTGCAGCCGGAGCGGATCGGGGTGTGGGGGGTGAGCATCGGCGGCTCGGTGGCGGCCCAGGCCGCCGTGCTCGATCGGCGCATCAAGTGCGTCGTGGTGCAGAGTCCCAGCCTGTGGAACGGATGGCGGTACACGGAACGCCTCCTGGGTCGTGCCGGTGTCCACGCGCTGCGCGACCGGCTGCAGCAGGACTGGCAGCGGCGCTACGAAGGCGGGCAGAGCGCCCGCGTGCCGCACCTGACGCTGGAGGGCGACAGCGTGAAGGACACCCCGGACATGTCGACCCACCTGTTTCCCGCCTATCGCAACGAGAAGACCCTCGACTCAGCCGAGCACCTGCTCACCTTCGCACCGGAGAACCTCATCCACCGGCTCGCGCCGACGCCGCTGCTGATGATCGCCAACGGCGGCTGGGACCCGTACCACATGCTCGAGGAGGCGCAAAGCGCCTTCGCCAAGGCGGGCGAGCCCAAGCGGCTCGCGGTGCTGCCCTACGACGTGCTCGGCCTCTACACCGGTCCGGGCCTGGAGGAGGCGATGGCGCTCGCGATCGACTGGTTCGACCTCTACCTGCGCAGGACCCGGCTCGCGGACATCACCCCGGCACCCACCTACGAGTCGGTGGCCGCCATGACACAGTGAACCCGCACGCGATCGACAACGGAGGATGCGACGATGAGCACTGAGGAACAGCAGGACCGGCTGCTCCGCTGGGTGGAGCGGGTGGCCGCCTTCTGCGTCGAGGAGTGGGGGCTGCCGCCCATCACCGGACGCATCCTCGGCTGGCTCATGATCTGCGATCCGGCCGAGCAGTCCGCCGGGCAGATCTCGGAGGTCATCCAGGCCAGCCGGGCCTCGCTCACCTCGAACATGCGGTTTCTCACGGCCATCGGCCTGGTCAAGAAGGTGAGAAGACCCGGCGATCGCGTCTCCTACTACCGCATCGAAGACGACGCCTGGCAGAAGGTCATCCAGCGCAAGCTCGAAAGCCTGAGCGCGTTCGGCGAGATCGCCGACGAAGGGTTCGGCATCGCGGGCGGCGAGGGACACCGCACCGAGCGCATCAAGGCCGCCCACGACTCCCTGACGTGGCTGCAGAACCTCGCGGCCCGTCATCCGCTACGCCGTTGAGGAATCCCCATGCACCGCTGGCGACCCGAGCTCGGGCTGATCCAGGAAACGCTGCTGCTCACCCTCCACGCCAGAGCCCTGGACGCCGGGCGGCCCAGCCCGATCCTCGGCGACACGTTCTCCGCCGATCTGGCCGGCAAGATCGATTACGACTTCGCCAGGCTGCGGGTCAAACCCAGCCTCGTCCTCACCACGGCACTGCGCGCCAAGAAGCTCGACGGTGTCGTCCGCGCCTACGTCGCCGCTCACCCCGGATGCGTGGTGCTCGACCTGGGCTGCGGCCTGGACACCAGGATGCTCCGCTGTGATCCCCCGCCCGGCGTCGACTGGTACGACATCGACTTCCCGGAAGTGGTGCACCTGCGGGCCGGATGTCTGCCCGGCCGTTCCTACCTGGTCGGAGCCGACCTCACCCGCTCCGACTGGCTCACGGCCATCCCCGGTGACCGGCCGGCGATGATCGTCGCCGAGGGGCTGCTCCCCTTCATGCCCGGCGACTCCTTCCAGGCGATGACCCGCGCGCTGGCCGGCCGTTTCCCTTCGGGCGAGCTCGCGCTCAACGGCTACACCCGCTTCGCCGCCTGGGCCATGAAGTACCACCCGACCATCAAGGCGCTCGGCATCAAAGCCGCCCAGGGCTTCGACGACCCGCACGAACCGGAGTCCTGGGACGCCGGCCTCGAACTGATCGAGGAGCAGATCCTCACCCGCGCACCGGAAGTGGCCCGGTTCCCGCAACCCCTACGCGCGCTCACCCGTCTCACCGCCCGCAGTACGGCCTTGTCGCGGCAAGGGGCCCGCATTCTCCGCTACCGATTCTGACCGCCCCGGTCCCGCGCGGCGTCCGCGCGCGGGACCGGCGAGGCCGGTGTCAGCCCGGCCGGCCGGCGAGGCGGCTTCAGAGGGCGACGCCCAGCAGGGCGTCGGCGAGGTCGCGGACCAGGGCGGGCGCCTGCGGCTCGGCCCCGCCGCCCGCCAGGGCCTCCTCCACCCAGGCGTCGACCGCGGCGAGCGCCCCGGGGGTGTCGAGGTCGTCGGCCAGGCGGGCGCGGACCTCGCCGAGCAGGGCCAGGGCGTCCGGACCGGCGGGCAGCGCCGCGGCCGAGCGCCAGCGGGCCAGCCGGGCCTCGGCGTCCGCGAGCTGGCCGGCGGTCCACTCCCAGTCGGCGCGGTAGTGGCGGGCCAGCAGGGCCAGCCGGATGGCCATCGGGTCGGTCTCCTCGCGCAGCCGCGAGACGAACACGAGGTTGCCCTTGGACTTGGACATCTTCTCGCCGTCGAGGGCGACCATCCCCGCGTGGACGTACGCCCTGGCGAAGGGCCACTCGCCGCAGGCGACGTGCCCCTCGTGGGCGCCGCACTCGTGGTGCGGGAAGATCAGGTCGGAGCCGCCGCCCGCGACGTCGAAACCGCTGCCGAGGTTGTCCAGCGCGATCGCGGTGCACTCGATGTGCCAGCCCGGCCGGCCCGGCCCGAACGGCGAGGGCCACGAGGGCTCGCCGGGACGCTCGGCGCGCCAGAGCAGCCAGTCGAGGGGGTGCTTCTTGCCCGCCCGGCCGGGATCGCCGCCCCGCTCGGCGGACAGGGCCAGCATCGTCTCCTCGGAGTACCCGGAGACGGCGCCGAACTTGGGGGCGGCGGCGACGTCGAAGTAGACGTCGCCGTCGAGGTCGTAGGCGGCGCCCTTGTCGCGCAGGGTCTCGATGAGCTCGACGACCTGGCCGATCGCCTCGGTCACGGCGACGTACTCGCGCGGCGGGATGATCCGCAGCGCCTCCATGTCGGTGCGGAACAGCCGGATCTCCCGCTCGGCCAGGTCACGCCAGTCGACGCCGGTCTTCTCGGCGCGCTCCAGCAGCGGGTCGTCCACGTCGGTGGTGTTCTGGGTGAAGTGCACCTCGTGCCCGCCGTCCCGCCAGACGCGGTTGACCATGTCGAAGGCGAGATAGGTGTTGGCGTGGCCGAGGTGGGTCGCGTCGTAGGGCGTGATGCCGCAGACGTACATCCGCGCCGTGGGGCCCGGCCGGGTGGGGACGACCTCTCCCGCGGCGGTGTCGAACAGCCGCAACGGGACACCGGCACCGGGGAGCGGAGGGACCTTCGGCGCAGACCACGATTTCATATGACGAACCTATCCAGCAGACAGACCGCCCCGATCGCCTCGGGGCGGTGGACACACAAAGGGCAATGATGTCAACCGCGGTGACGCACCGGCTCATTCCGGCCGGGGCGGCATCGGGCGGCGTCAGATGGGGGGCCAGGGGATGGCGGGCCAGTCCTGGGAGGGCAGCGGGTGCAGGCCGGTGTCGAGGAGCCTGCGGACCCTGACCCAGGTGGCCTCGACCTCGGCGAGGGTGAGCAGCTCACGCAGCCGGCGGCCGAGGCGGCCCTGCTCCAGGTCGCGCTCCAGGCGGGCCAGGACGTTCATGGCCTCGCGCGACAGGGGCTTGCCGCGCCACTGCCACAGCACGGTGCGCAGCTTGTCGTCGGTGGAGAAGCAGACGCCGTGGTCGACGCCGTAGACGTGCCCGTCGGGCAGCGGGAGCAGGTGCCCGCCCTTGCGGTCGGCGTTGTTGATGACGGCGTCGAAGACGGCCATCCGGCGCAGGGCCGGCTGGCGTCCGCGGATCAGCGCCATCAGGTCGGCCTCGGGGTCGGCGTCGACCCACAGCTGGCACATGCCGGGGCCGAAGGGGCCCTCGCGGTAGACGGTCGGCGGCACGATCCGCCAGCCGGTCGCCGCCGACACCTCGAAGGCGGCCACCTCGCGGGCCGCCAGGGTGCCGTCGGGGAAGTCCCACAGGGGACGCTCCCCCCGCACGGGCTTGTAGACGCAGGCGGCGGTCAGCCCGCCGTGCCGGATCGAACAGTAGAGCGTCATGTTGGTCGCCTCGACCAGCCGCCCGGCGATCTCCATATGCCCCTCGCGGAGCAGACGCAGCGCGGTCTCGTCGTCCATTCCCGCCGTGGACGCCGCGCTCAGCGCAGGCTCGCTCTCGGCACTCATTCGCCTCCCTCGCCCGGTGAAACGCTCCTACCCCGATAACCGTTGAGACGCACGCAGATATGCCCCTCGGCGTCGAGAGGCTGGCCGCACAGCGGGCACGGCGGCCGCCCGGCCGCGACGAGGGCCAGGGCGCGCTTGCTGAACGCGCGGGCCGCACCGGGGGTGATGTGCACCCTCAGCAGGGCCGGCTCGGCGAGTTCCTCCTCGAACACCTCGCCCTCGGCGCCCTCGGCGGTGACCTCCTGGGCCTCGATGACCACCATGGAGGCGTCGGCGTCCCAGGCGAGCGCCATCGTGCCGACCCGGAAGTCCTCGCTGATGGGCATGTCGAGCGGGTCGTTGTCGGTGAGCGCGAGCGGCGCGGCGGCGGGCACCTCCGCGGTGCCCCCGCTGCGCCGCAGCACCTCGTCGAGAAGCTCGTCCAGGCGATCGGCCAGGGCCGTGACCTGGAATTTCTCCAGGGAGACGGTGGTCAGTCTGCCCTGTGCCCTGGCCTGGAGGAAGAAGGCGCGTGACCCCGGCTGCCCAACGGCACCGGCCACGAATCTGTCGGGCGGGTCGTAGTCGAAGACCGGCATAGTCCTGACCTTACGTCGTTCCGGCTCCGCCGCCGACGGCGGCGTCGCTTCCGGACGGGTTTTCTCCTCCGCCGGCGTCGTCCGCGCCCTCCGGGGGCCGCAGGCCGGCCACGTCTCCCCCGAGGTCGTTGAGCCTGAGCACGAAGGGACGCATGGGGGTGTAGCGGATCGCGGTGAGCGACGCCGGGTCGGCGGATATCCGCTGGAACTGGTCCAGGTGGAGCCCCATGGCGTCGGCCACGATCGCCTTGATGACGTCCCCGTGGCTGCAGACGAGGTAGACGGCCTTCGGGCCCAGCCGCTCGTTCCACTCCCTGACGGCGCTCACCGCGCGGTGCTGGACCGCCGCGAGGGACTCGCCGCCGGGGAAGGTGACGGCGCTGGGGTGGTTCTGCACGACCGGCCAGAGCGGGTCCTTGGCGAGCTCGCCGAGCGGGCGCCCGGTCCAGTCGCCGTAGCGGCACTCGCCGAACCGCTCGTCGGTCCGCACCGGCGTCTCCCGGCCGGCGGCGACCGCCAGGGCCGTCTCCTGGCAGCGTTCCAGGGGACTCGAGACGATCGCGTCGAGCTCCAGGGCCGAGAGCCGGGAGGCCAGCGCCCCGGCCTGTTCTCGGCCCCTGTCGCTGAGGTGGACTCCGGGGGTCCATCCGGCCAGCACCGGGCCGGTGAGGTGGGTGAGGCCGTGTCTGGCCAGCAGCAGGGTCGTCACGCGGCCAAGTCTTGCAGGCGGTGCTCCACTACTTTTAACTGGCCGGACGGTAACCTGGCCGGATCATGGAGCAGCGCTATGTGGGCCGGAGCGGGCTGTCGGTCTCCCGCCTCGGACTGGGGACGATGACGTGGGGGAGCGACACCGCCGCCGAGGAGGCCGCGGCCCAGCTCCGCGCCTTCGCCGAGGCCGGGGGCACGCTCATCGACACCGCGGACGTCTACACCGGCGGCGAGGCCGAGAAGCTGCTGGGGCGGCTGCTCCGCGACACGGTGCCGCGGTCGCGGCTGGTGCTGTCCACCAAGGCGGTGCTCACCCCGGCCGGCCGCCGGCCCCGGGACGCCTCCAGACGGCACCTGATCGCCGCCGCCGACGCCTCGCTGGCCCGTCTCGGCGTGGACGAGGTGGACCTGTGGCAGCTGCACGCCTTCGACCCGGAGGTGCCGCTGGAGGAGACCCTGGCCGCGGTGGACACCATCGTGGCGTCCGGGCGGGCGGCGTACGCGGGGGTGTGCGACTACACGAGCTGGCAGCTGGCGGCGGCCGCGGCCGGGCAGCGGGCGGTCCACGGCCGGGCGCCGATCGTCGCGGCGCAGGTCGAGTACTCCCTGCTGGCCAGGGACGCCGAGCGGGAGCTGATCCCGGCGGCCGAGCACTCGGGCGCCGGCGTGCTGGCCTGGTCCCCGCTCGGCAGAGGCGTCCTGACCGGCAAGTACCGCACGGGCGTCCCCGCCGACTCCCGGGCGGCGACCCCGCACTTCGCCGACTTCGTCAAGCCGTACCTCGACGAGCGGTCGCGCCGGGTCGTGGAGTCGGTGGCGACCGCGGCCGAGGGCCTGGGCGTCTCGCCGCTCTCGGTCGCGCTGTCCTGGGTGCGCGACCAGCCGGGGGTCGTCGCGGCCATCGTCGGCGCCCGGACCTCCGCCCAGCTCGCCGGAGCGCTCCAATCCGAGGAGCTGACGCTGCCGCTGGAGATCAGGGAGGCGCTGGACGACGTCTCGGCCGACTGAGGCCCGCCGGAGCGGGCACCGGCCGGGCACCGCGTGCGACGCCTCCCCGGGCCGGAGATCGGTGATGACGGCCCGCGCGGAACGGACGCCGACGAGTAGAACAAGAATCGATCTCGTTTATCACGCGTCAATACCGAATCGTCCCTTCATCTGGCGAGACCGGCCCTTCCCGCAAAACTGTCGATTAGCGCATCGGGAGGGGAGCCCGGTGGCCAGCGAGGCGTCGTCGAGCGAGGGGGACCGTTGCGAACTGCGATCTCGGCCGGTGCGCTCGTGCTCGCACTGATCGGGGCCGTCCCCCTGGCCGCCGCGGCGCCCGCGGGGGCCGCCGTGTGGCCGGCGCAGCCGGGCTGCGAGCACCGGGGGCCGCTGGGCGGCGTGACCGGCGGGCTGTGCGAGACCCTCGGCACCGTCGGCGACACCGTCGGCAGGACGGTGGACGGCGTCGGCGAGGCGGTGGACGGCGTGGGCGAGACGGTGGGCGGCGCCGTGGACCGCCCAGGCGAGACGGTGGACACCGGACGGTTCGGCGTCACCGCCGAGACCACCACCGGCACCGGTTCCGGCACCGGCGACACCGGTCTCGGCGTCGAGGTCGGCGTCACCACCGGCACCCGTACCACCGGCCCGGACACCGGCGCCGGGACGAAGACCTCCGACGCCGCTCCCCGGTCCGCCGGACCGGGCGACGACTCCTCTCCACCGGGAGACGGCGCGGCCGGACCCGCCACCGCCGCGCCGCGGGCCTCCGCCGGCCCCTGCGCCCCAGCGGTCTCCTCCCCGTGCGCGGAGGAGGCCGAGCGCTCCGGCCGGAAGCCTCCCCTCGGCAAGGTCCCGCCGACCGCGAGGCCGCTCCCCCGCCCCTCGCGGAGCGACGAGCCCGAGCAGGCCGTACGGCGGGACACGTCGTACGGCCCGCCCCGCCCGGAGGCGACCCCGCCCGTCCGCGACACGGACGCGGGGCCGGTGACCGCCGAACCGTCCCCCCCGGTGGCCGATCCCGAGGCTCCGCGGGTGGAGCTGCTGTGGCCGGGCGCCGGGATGCACGAGTTGCGCGACCGGATGCCCACGGACCGGCCCGTCAGGCCCACCCGGTCGTCCGACCCGGCCGGCACGGCGCTCACCACCGTGCTGCTCGTCGTGGCGATCCTCGCGGTCCGCCTGCTGTACGTCCGGCGGGGCGGCAGGGAGTCGATGCCCTTCGAGCCGCTGAGACTCGGCCGGCACCGGACGGCGCCGGCCTCCCGGCTCTGAGCGGCCCAGGGCTCCGCAGGGATCCCGCCGGATCCGGGCGGTTCACCGGCTCCCGACGCCGGAGAGCCCCGGAGACGTGGGTCCGCGAGACGCCGGAAAGCACGGGGGCCGGCGCCATGGACGCCGGCCCCCCGCTTCGGCACGCCGTACGGCCCGTCAGCCGCCGATCGCGTGCACGCCCCCGTCGACGTGCACGATCTCACCGGTCGTGGCGGGGAACCAGTCGGACAGCAGCGCCAGGCACGCCTTGGCCGCGGGCACGGTGTCGCCCAGGTCCCAGCCGAGCGGCGCCTTGCCGGGCCAGCTGTCCTCGAACTCGGCGAAGCCCGGGATGCTCTTGGCCGCCATGGTCCGCAGCGGCCCGGCCGCCACGAGGTTGACCCGGATGCCGTGCCCGCCGAGGTCACGGGCGAGATACCGGGAGCAGGACTCCAGGCCGGCCTTGGCCACGCCCATCCAGTCGTAGACGGGCCAGGCCTTGCTGGCGTCGAAGTCGAGGCCGACGATCGAGCCGCCCTCCTTCATCAGCGGCAGGCAGGCCTGGGCGAGTGCCTTGAACGAGAAGGTGGAGACGTGCAGGGCGGTGGAGACGTCCTCCCATGAGGTGTTGAGGAAGTTGCCGCCCAGGCAGCTCTGCGGGGCGAAGGCGATGGAGTGGACCACGCCGTCGAGCCCCCCGACGTGCTCGCCGACCCGGTCGGCCAGCGAGTCGAGGTGCTCGGTGTTCTGCACGTCCAGCTCGATCACCGGCGGCGGCTCGGGGAGCCGTCTGGCGATCCGCTCGACCAGGCTGAGCCGGCCGAAGCCGGTCAGCACGACCTGTGCCCCCTCCTCCTGGGCCAGCTTCGCCGCGGAGAAGGCGATCGAGGCGTCGGTCAGCACTCCGGTGACCAGGATGCGCTTGCCTTCGAGGATTCCCATGCTCAGTGCCCCATTCCCAGGCCGCCGTCGACGGGGATGACCGCCCCGGTGATGTAGGCGGCGTCTTCGCTCGCCAGGAACCTGACCACGCGGGCGACCTCGTCGGCGCTCGCGTAGCGGCCCAGCGGGATGTTCTTGCGGATCATTTCCTGGTGCGCCTCCTCCAGCTCCGCCGTCATGTCGGTCTCCACGAAACCCGGGGCGACGACGTTGACGGTGATGCCGCGCGAGCCGAGCTCACGCGCCGCGGAGCGGGCGAAGCCGATCATGCCGGCCTTGGAGGCGGCGTAGTTGGTCTGGCCGGCGGAGCCCAGCATGGCCACCACCGAGGAGATCAGCACCATCCTGCCGCGCCTGAGGCGCAGCATGCCGCGGGTGGCCCGCTTGACCACCCGGTACGCGCCGGTCAGGTTGGCGTCGATGACGTCGGTGAAGGTCTCCTCCTTCATCAACGGAAGCAGGGTGTCGCGGGTGATGCCCGCGTTGGCGACCAGCACCTCGACCGGGCCCTGCTCGGCCTCGACCTTCCCGAACGCCTCGTCGACGTCGGCCGCGCTGGTCACGTCGCACCGCACGGCGAGGAAGCCCTCCGGGGGCTCCCCGGAACGGTACGTCACGGCGACCGAGTCACCGGCCTTGGCGAGTTCGCGGGCGATCGCGAGGCCGATGCCGCGATTGCCGCCGGTTACGAGAACAGATCGAGCCATGTGAGCGACGCTATCGCCTACCGGGGGGTAAACCTCTTGTCCGCCAGGGACAAGATCACAGGGCTAGGATCGTCGACATGCGCCAGATCGACTCCGATTTCCTCGCCCTTCCCCTGAGACGGCTGGCCGACGCGGCCCTGCAGCGCGCCCGCGACCTCGGCGCCGAGCACGCCGACTTCCGGCTGGAGCGCATCCGGTCGGAGGTGCTTCGGCTGTCGGACGCCTCCTTGGAAGGTTCCATGGACGCCGACGACCTCGGCTACGCCGTACGGGTCGTCAAGGACGGCACCTGGGGCTTCGCCGCGGGCATCGACCTCACCCCCGAGGCGGCGGCGCGGGTCGCCGAGCAGGCGGTGGAGGTGGCGGCCGTCTCCGCGGCGGTCAACCGCGAGCCGGTCGAGCTGGCCCCCGAGCCGGTCCACTCCGACGTCACCTGGGTCTCCTCCTACGAGATCGACCCGTTCGAGGTGCCGGCGCGCGACAAGGCGGCGCTCCTCGCCGAGTGGTCGGACGGCCTGCTGCGCGACCCGCGCGTGGACCACGTCCGGGCCTACCTCAACCAGGTCAAGGAGCAGAAGTTCTACGCCGACACCGCGGGCACGGTGACCACCCAGCAGCGGGTGCGCCTGCACCCGTATCTGGAGGCGACGAAGGTCGAGGCCGACCGCTTCGACTCGATGCGCACCCTCGCCCCGCCGGTCGGCCGGGGCTACGAGTACCTCACCGGCACCGGCTGGGACTTCCCCGCCGAGCTGGCCGCCCTCCCCGAGCACCTCGACGGGAAGCTCAAGGCCCCCTCCGTCGAGGCCGGCGTCTACGACCTGGTCGTCGACCCGTCGAACCTGTGGCTGACGATCCACGAGTCCATCGGGCACGCCACCGAGCTGGACCGCGCCCTGGGCTACGAGGCCGCCTACGCCGGCACCAGCTTCGCCACCTTCGACCGGCTCGGCTCGCTGGTGTACGGCTCGCCGGCGATGAACGTGACGGGCGACCGCACCGTCGAGCACGGCCTGGCGACCGTCGGCTACGACGACGAGGGCGTGGCGACCCGGGAGTTCGACATCGTCTCCGGCGGGATCCTGACCGGCTACCAGCTCGACCGGCGGATGGCGCTGCTCAAGGGGCTGGGCGCCTCGAACGGCTGCGCCTTCGCCGACTCCCCCGGGCACATGCCGATGCAGCGCATGGCCAACGTCTCGCTGCGGCCCGCCGACGGCGGCCCCTCCACCGAGGAGCTGATCTCCGGCGTGGAGCGCGGCGTCTACGTCGTGGGCGACAAGAGCTGGTCCATCGACATGCAGAGGTACAACTTCCAGTTCACCGGCCAGCGGTTCTACCGGATCGAGGACGGCCGGCTCGCCGGGCAGCTCCGCGACGTCGCCTACCAGGCCACGACCACCGACTTCTGGGGGTCGATGGAGGCCGTGGGCGGGCCGCAGACCTACGTCCTGGGCGGCGCGTTCAACTGCGGCAAGGGGCAGCCCGGCCAGGTCGCCGCGGTCAGCCACGGCTGCCCGTCGGCGCTCTTCCGCGGCGTGCGCATCCTCAACACCCTCAAGGAGAGTGGCAAGTGAGCCCCCAGGAGATGATCGAGAAGGCTCTCGACCTCTCCACGGCCGACGACGTCGTGGTGATCGCGGACGAGAGCTCCAGCGCCAACCTGCGTTTCGCGGGCAATACGCTGACCACCAACGGCGTGACCCGCTCGACGCGGCTCACCGTGATCTCGGTGGCCGGGCGGGGCGTGGGCGTGGTGTCGCGGTCGGCGGTCCGCCTTGAGCAGCTCGCCGGCATCGTCGCCGAGGCCGACCACGCCGCCGAGGACGCCGCCCCGTCCGAGGACGCCCGCCCCCTGGTCGAGGGGTCCCGCTCGGCCGGCTGGGACGACCCCGCCGAACCCACCTCCATCGGAGTGTTCGGCGACTTCGCCCCCGCGCTGGGCGAGGCGTTCGCCGCCGCCGAGGCGGGCGGGCGCAGGCTGTACGGCTTCGCCGAGCACATCGTGACCACGACCTACGTCGGCACCTCGGCCGGGACCCGGCTGCGGCACACCCAGCCCACCGGCCGGCTGGAGCTCAACGCCAAGTCGGCCGACATGAGGCGCTCGGCCTGGACGGGCGTGGCCACCCGCGACTTCGCCGACGTCGACGTGGCGGCGCTGGACGCCTCGCTGGCCCGGCGGCTGAAGTGGTCCGAGCGGCGGATCGACCTGCCCGCGGGCCGGTACGAGACGCTGATCCCGCCGTCGGCCGTCGCCGATCTCATGATCTACATGTACTGGACGGCCGGCGCCCGGGACGCCCTGGAGGGCCGCACGGTCTTCTCCAAGCCCGGCGGCGGCACCCGCGTCGGGGAGTCGCTGGCCCGGCTGCCGGTCCGCCTGTACAGCGACCCGGCCGCGGCGGGCGTCGAGTGCGCGCCGTTCGTGGTGGCGCACTCCTCCGGCCGGCAGAGCTCGGTGTTCGACAACGGCCTGCCGCTGGCGCCCACCGACTGGATCTCCGGCGGCGCGCTGTCCGGCCTGATCCAGACCCGGCACTCGGCCGGGCTGACCGGCCTGCCGGTGACGCCGGCCGTCGACAACCTCCTCATGGAGGGGCCCGGGGGCGGGCGGTCGCTGGAGGAGATGATCGCCTCCACCGAGCGCGGCCTGCTGCTCACCTGCCTGTGGTACATCCGCGAGGTCGACCCGCAGAGCCTGCTGCTGACCGGACTGACCCGGGACGGCGTCTACCTGGTGGAGAACGGCGAGGTCGTGGGCGAGGTGAACAACTTCCGCTTCAACGAGAGCCCGGTCGGCCTCCTCGGCCGCCTCACCGAGGTCGGCGCCTCCGAGCAGACCCTGCCCCGGGAGTGGAACGACCACTTCACCCGCGCCGTCATGCCGCCGGTCCGGGTGCCGGACTTCAACATGTCCACGGTCAGCCAGGCCAGCTGACCGCCTCCGCCGTACGGCGGGGCCCCGGAGCCGGGGCCCCGCCGTACGGTCAGGCGTCCTCCAGGCGGAAGCCGATCTTCATCCCGACCTGGAAGTGCCCGACCTCGCCGTCGACGATGTGTCCCCTGACCTCGGTCACCTCGAACCAGTCGAGGTGACGCAGGGTCTGCGAGGCGCGCCGGACGCCGTTGCGGACGGCCGCCTCGATGCTCTCCTCCGAGGTGCCGACGATCTCGGTCACCCGGTACGTTCGATCCGTCATACCGTCCTCCTCCTGGCCATGATCGCACGGCCGTCCACGAGGCCCGGGTTGGACCCGCCCCGGCCGGGGTCTAGGTTGGATACGTGAAGGTATGGCACAGGCGCCAGACGGTCCACCAGGTCACCGATGCCCGCCCGTCCCTGACCGAGGACATCGGCAAACGCGAGAAAAGCTATCTGATCAAGATGGGGATCCGGCTGGCCTGCCTGATCCTCGCCTTCACCGTGCCCGCCCCGCTGCCCGTGCGGCTCCTTCTCTTCGCGGGGGCGATTTTTTTGCCGTACGTTGCCGTGATCGGGGCCAACGCCCCACAGAAGAGCACCCCGCTTGACCCTGACATGCACGAAACAGGACAGAGTGAAATACCCCGCCACCGACGCGAGATCGGGTCGTGACTAAGTCTTGACGCACCTTGGGGGTAGTAGGTGTACGCTTTAGCCAAGTGCCCTGGTCCCCCGTCGGGGCACTGGTGCCGGCGTTCCGGGCCCCCGTCGGAACGCCGATGAAGCGGCGCCGGGTGGTTTGCCCCCGTAACCACCCGGCGTCGCCTTTTCTCCCTCTTTTCCTCTCCCGTCCGCTTCTCCGGCGCGCATGCCCTCCGGCATGCGCGCGGAGACAGTCGGCCTCGCCGTCCCTCTCCGCCGCGCGGCGGTTCTCCTCGCGCGGAGGCGGTGACTAGGCGGTCTCGCCGCCGGCCCGCCGTTCCCAGTCCCTGGCCAGCTCGGTCAGCCGCTCCACCGCGTCCGGCGGCGCCGTGCCCGCGCCCTGGGCCAGCCCCAGGAGATACGCCGTCAGCGGCGCGGCCGGGCGGGTCACGCCGTGCGCGACCTCCTTGGTCAGGTCCAGCAGCGCGTCGCGGTCGACGACCGAAGGGTCGATGCCCAGCTCGCGGCAGGCCAGGGCGGTCCACTCCGTCAGCACGTTCACCTGTTCACTCCTCGTTCGAAAAGCGGCCCGGTCCCACCCCGGGCGCGCAGCAGATCGTCCATCGTGTCGCAGTCGAACCACGGCGAGCCTCCGAGACGGAGCCCGGCGGGCGCCAGGGGGGCGAGGAGCCCGCGCAGGGATCGCCCGTCGTAACGCGCGAGGGCCCGGGTGAGCTCCGCGGTGCGCCATGCCCCCGCGAGCCACTGCTCCCGGCCCTCGTCGTCGACGAGCACCGCCCCGGGGTCGGCCGCCTCCAGCAGCGCCCGGACGTGCCCGGCGGTGAGGAACGGCAGGTCGGCGGCGAGCAGCGCGACCAGCGGCGCGGTCACCTCGGCCAGCCCCGCCCGCAGCGCGGGGACCGGTCCGCCGCCGGGCGGGTCCTCCCGCAGGAAGACCGCGCGCGGCAGGCCGGAACGGGGCGGCCCGACGACGACGAGCCTCCCGGCGTCGGGGACGGCCGCGGCGACCGTCTCGATCAGCGGGCGGCCCGCGACGAGCATGCCGGGCTTGTCGCGGCCACCGAGCCTCCTGGCCTGGCCGCCTGCCAGCACGCACGCGTCGTAGCGCACACTCAGCCGCCGATGGCCGACATCGGCCGGGACGGCTGCAGGAACGCCGGGTCGTCGATGCCGTGGCCCGCCTTCTTGCCGCGGACCGCGGCCGTCCACCGCTCGGCGAGCTCGTCGTCACCGGCGCCGGAGCGCATGGCCGCGCGCAGGTCGGACTCCTCGGTGGCGAACAGGCAGTTGCGGATCTGGCCGTCGGCGGTGAGCCGTACGCGGTCGCAGGCGCCGCAGAACGGCCGGGTGACGGAGCCGATGACCCCGACCCTGGCCGGCCCGCCGTCGACGACGAACAGCTCCGCCGGGGCGCTGCCGCGCTCCACCGGGGAGTCGGGGGCCAGGTCGAAGGACTCCTTCAGCAGCGCGAGGATCTCGTCGGCCGTGATCATGTCATCCCGGCGCCAGCCGTGCTGGGCGTCCAGCGGCATCTGCTCGATGAACCGCAGCTCGTATCCCCGCTCCAGGCAGTGGCGCAGCAACGGCACCGCCTCGTGGTCGTTGACGCCGCGCATCAACACCGCGTTGACCTTGACCGGGCGCAGCCCGGCGGCTTCGGCGGCGGCCAGGCCGTCGAGGACATCGGCGAGCCGGTCGCGGTGCGCGAGCCGTTTGAAGGTCTCGCGGTCGAGGGTGTCGAGGGAGACGTTCACCCGGTACAGGCCCGCCGCGGCGAGCGGCGCGGCCAGCCGGGCCAGCCCGATGCCGTTGGTGGTCAGGGAGACCTGGGGGGCGGGGTCCAGCGCCGCGGTGCGGGTCACGATGTCGACGAGCTCGCGGCGGAGCAGCGGCTCACCGCCGGTGTAGCGGACCTCGGTGATGCCGAGGCGCTCCACGCCGATGGTCACCAGGCGGACGATCTCGTCCGCGGTCAGCAGCTCGGGTTTGGGCAGCCAGTCGAGGCCCTCGGGCGGCATGCAGTAGGAGCACCGCAGGTTGCAGCGGTCCGTGAGGGACACCCGCAGGTCCGTCGCCACCCGGCCGAACGAGTCCTGCAACATGGGACGTCACCTCCCTTGTCAGTGCTGACCGGACGGAAACCGGCCCGGTGCGCCCATGAAACCACGTCCGGCCGATGAGGACATCATCGGCCGAATCGCCGGTTCCGCGGGCGGACGCCCATTCTCCCGCACCGCCGCCGGACCGCCATCCCCTGATCGGCCCCGTACCTCCCCTGAAGCCCCGGCCGCCGCCGATCGGCGGCGGCCGTCCCCCGGGGAGGCCGGGGGGGCGGGCCCGGGAGAGGCCCGGGAGAGGCCCGTCACATCGCCGTCGTCCCCCGGCGCGGACGGGCCGCGTCAGCCCTTGACGCAGACGAGCTGGCGCAGCCGGGCGACGACCTCGACCAGGTCGGACTGCGCGGCCATGACGGACCGGATGTCCTTGTAGGCGCCGGGGATCTCGTCGATCACGCCGGTGTCCTTGCGGCACTCCACGCCGTCGGTCTGCGCCTTGAGGTCGGCGAGAGTGAAGGTCCGCTTCGCCTTGCTGCGGCTCATCCGGCGGCCGGCACCGTGTGAGGCGGAGTTGAACGCCGCGGCGTTCCCCAGGCCCTTCACGATGTAGGTGCCGGTCGCCATCGAGCCGGGGATGATGCCGAGATCGCCGGATCCCGCGCGGATCGCGCCCTTGCGGGTGACGAGCACATCCACGCCGTCGTACCGCTCCTCCGCCACGTAGTTGTGGTGGCAGGAGATCGGCTGCTCGAAGGTGACGCCGGGCAGCCGGCGCCGGAGCACGTCGCAGGCCAGGGCCATCATGACCGTCCGGTTGCGCCGCGCGTAGTCCTGCGCCCAGAACAGGTCGCGGCGGTAGGCGTCCATCTGCGGCGTGCCCCCGACGAACACCGCGAGGTCGCGGTCGGGCAGGTCCTGGTTGTGCGGCAGCGCCCGGGCCCGCCCGATGTGGTACTCCGCCAGCTCCTTGCCGATGTTGCGCGAGCCGGAGTGCAGCACGATCCAGATCCCGTCCCGGTCGTCGGCGCAGACCTCCAGGAAGTGGTTGCCGCCGCCGAGGGTGCCCATCTGCGCCTCGGCGCGCTCCCGCTTCGGGTGCACGGCCGGGGCGAGGCGCTCGAAGTCCTTCCAGAAGTCCTCCCAGCCGGCGGTCCGGACCCCGTGCAGCCTGGCCGGGTCGACCGGGGTCCTGTGCAGGCCGAAGCCGACCGGGATCGCCTGCTCCAGCTTCGAGCGCAGGCGGCCGAGGTCGTCGGGGAGGTTCGCGGCGGTGAGGGAGGTCTTCACCGCGGTCATGCCGCAGCCGATGTCCACGCCGACCGCGGCGGGCGAGACGGCGTCCCGCATCGCGATGACCGAGCCGACCGTCGCGCCCTTGCCGTGGTGGACGTCGGGCATCACGGCGACGCCGTGGGTCCAGGGGAGGTTCGCGACGTTGCGCAGCTGCCGCATCACCTCGGGCTCGATCCCGTCGGGGTCGGCCCACATGCGGATCGGGGCCCGCCCGCCGGCCACCTCGTTGTACGCCATCGTCACATCGCCTCCTTCCGTACGGCCTGCCGATCGCTGCCGATCGCTGCTGATCGCTCCCAATGACGCCAGAACGCCCGGGAAGCCGCAACCGATTAAAGATCCCCGCATCCGCCACCGGAGCCGCGGCCCACGGACCGGCCGCGGTGAACCGCGAGGTCAGGGCGGTGTCCGTGGCCTTCGGGGCGGCCGGGGTCAGACGGCGGTGATCTCGGTGCCGCGGGCCAGCAGCAGGACCACCCCGACCGCCGCCACCGCGATCGCCGTGGCGAACGGGACGCGCGGTGAGCGCCCGCCCAGCAGCGTCCCGGCGCCGGTGAGCGCGACGGCCGCGGCGAGGGCGGCCCAGCCTCCCGCGCCGGGCGGTCCCGGCGGGGCGAGGGCCAGCACCGCCGTGGCCGCCAGCAGCGGCAGCGGGACCAGCACGCGGACGCGGGCCTCGCCCAGCCGCTGCGGCCAGCCGCGGACCCCGGTGGCGAGATCGCCCGGGATGTCGGGCAGGACGTTGGCCAGGTGCGCGCCGCAGCCGAGCAGTGCCGCCGCCAGGACCGCCCACCAGGCGGGCCAGGGGTGGCCCGGCAGCCCGAGGGCCACGAACGCCGGAAGTGAGCCGAACCCCACGGCGTACGGCAGCCACGACAGCGCGGTGGCCTTCATCCCCAGGTCGTAGGCCCAGGCGGCGGCCACACCGATCAGGTGCGCGGTCCCGGCCGCGGGCCCGGAGGCCAGCGAGAGCGGCACGCACAGCGCCGCGGCCGACGCGGCGGCGGCCCACACCGTCCGCGCGCCCACCGCGCCCTCGGCGATGGGCTTGCCGGTACGGCCGGCGGCGACGTCCCTCCCGGCGTCCACCGCGTCGTTGCACCAGCCGATGGACAGCTGCCCGGCCAGCACCGCGGCCGCCGCCAGGACGCAGCCGGCGGCGTCGCGGCCGCTCGCCACGGCGAGCGCGGCCACCATGACGGTGACCGCCGCGGTCGGCCCCGGATGGCAGGCCCGCACCAGCGCCCACGCCACCCGGACCATGCCGGCCGGGCCCCGGCGGCCCTCCCGTCCGGCGGGGTGCCCGTGCTCCCGCGAATGCCCGCTCATCGTCACGGACCGATCGTAGAGGGGAGGGTCTCGCAGCGGCGCGTCGCCGCCTGGGGCGGGTGGGACGTCACACTACTGTTAGGGCGGGTGAGGCATGTCACAGACGTAGGTGGGCAAGGAAGCCGGTGACCGCTTTCCTCCGTGCGGGGGGTACCTGCCACATGACGCGAATCGCCGCCGTGCGCGGCGCGCTGCCACCGAACCGCTACTCCCAGGCCGAGATCACCGACGCCGTCGCGCGGATGTGCGGGCTCGAAGGCACCGGCCGGCGGCTGCTGGACCGGCTGCACGGAAGCGCCCGGGTCCGCTCACGGCACCTGGCCCTCCCCCTCGACGGGTACGCCAAGCTCGACGGGTTCGGCGCGGCCAACGACGTGTTCGTCGAGACCGCCGTGGATCTGGGCGCCGAGGCGGTCGGCGCGGCGCTGGACGCGGCGGGGCTCGAACCCCGCGACGTCGACATGATCATGTTCACCTCGGTGACCGGTGTCGCCGCCCCCTCGGTGGACGCCCGGCTGGCCGGCCGCCTGGGGCTGCGCCCCGACGTCAAGCGGGTGCCCGTGTTCGGGCTCGGCTGCGTGGCGGGGGCCGCCGGGATCGCCCGGGTGCACGACTACCTGCGCGGCTGGCCCGACCACGTGGCCGTGCTGCTGTCGGTGGAGCTGTGCTCGCTGACCCTGCAGCGCGACGACGCGTCTCCGGCCAACATGGTCGCCGGCGCGCTGTTCGGCGACGGCGCGGCGGCGGTGGTGGCCTGCGGCGACGGGAGGGCCGCCGGAGACGGCGGGGCAGCGGAAGACGGCGCCGGGGGCGGCCGGGGGGCGACCCCGGCGGGCCGCGGGGCGGACGGCGGGATGGACGGCGGGGCGGGCCCGCGGGTGGTGGCGACCCGCAGCCACCTGTATCCCGACTCTGGGCACGTGATGGGCTGGGACGTCCGCGACAGCGGCTTCAAGGTGCTGCTCGACCCGGGCGTGCCCGACGTGGTGCGCGCCTACCTCGCCGACGACGTGCACGGCTTCCTGGCCGAACACGGCCTCACCGCCTCCGACGTGACGGCGTGGGTGTGCCACCCCGGGGGCCCGAAGGTGCTGGAGGCCGTCTCCGAGGCGCTGGAGCTGCCCGCCGGCGCGCTGGACGTCACCTGGCGTTCGCTGGCCGAGGTGGGCAACCTGTCGTCGTCCTCGGTGCTGCACGTGCTGCGTGACACCATCGCCCTGCGGCCACCGCCGGGCACCCCGGGGCTGCTCATCGCCATGGGCCCCGGCTTCTGCTCGGAACTCGTCCTTCTGCGCTGGTAGGAACCGATGACCTGGGATCTCTCGATGTGGTACCTGCTGCTCGTCCTGCTCGTCGGAGTCGAACGGCTCGCCGAGCTGGTGGTCGCCCGCCGCAACGCCCGCTGGAGCCTGGAGCGGGGCGGGGTGGTGTACGGGCGGGGTCACTACCCGTGGATGGTCGCCCTGCACACCGGGCTGCTCGCCGGGTGCCTGCTGGAGGCCGGGCTGGCGGACCGGCCGTTCGTCCCGGCGCTGGGCTGGCCGATGCTGGCCGTGGTGGTCGCCGCCCAGGCGCTGCGCTGGTGGTGCATCGCGGCGCTGGGCCCGCGCTGGAACACCCAGGTGATCGTGGTCCCGGGCCTGCCGCTGGTGGAGCGGGGCCCGTACCGGCTGTCGTGGCTGCGCCACCCCAACTACGTGGCGGTGGCGGCCGAGGGCGCGGCGCTGCCGCTGGTGCACGGCGCCTGGGTCACCGCGGCCGTCTTCACCGTGCTCAACGCCGCGCTGATGGTGGTGCGGATCCGGTGTGAGGACGCCGCCCTGGCCACGGCGGCTCCGCCGGTGCCCGGGCGGGCCCCGGCGTGATCGACGTGCTGGTCGCCGGCGGCGGGCCGGCCGGCCTGGCCACCGCGATCCACGCGACGCTGGCGGGCATGGAGGCGGTCGTGGTCGAGCCCCGCCTCGCACCCGTGGACAAGGCGTGCGGCGAGGGGCTGATGCCGAGCGGCGTCGCCGCGCTGGGGGCGCTGGGCGTGCGGCCGCCGGGCCGGGCGCTGCGCGGCATCAGCTATCTCGACGGGAGGCACCGGGCGCAGGCGGCGTTCCGCGACGGACCCGGGCTGGGGGCGCGGCGCACGGAGCTGCACGCCGCGCTGTCGGCTCGCGCCGCCGAGCTGGGGGTGAAGGTCCTGCCCGGCAGGGTGGAGGAGGTCCGGCAGGACGGCGAGGGGGTAGCGGCCGCCGGGCTGCGCGCCCGCTGGCTGGTGGCCGCCGACGGCCTGCACTCCCCCGTGCGGGCCATGCTGGGGCTGGGCCTGCCCGATCCCGGGCCGCGCCGGTACGGCCTGCGGCGGCACTACCGCGTCGCCCCCTGGAGCGACTTCGTGGAGGTCCACTGGGCCGCCGACGGCGAGGCGTACGTGACGCCGGTGGGCGACGAGCTCGTCGGGGTGGCCGTGCTGAGCTCGCGGCGGCGCGGGTACGCCGAGCACCTGGCGGACTTCCCCGCGCTGCTGGAGCGGCTGGACGGCCGGGCCGTGACCCCGGTGCGCGGCGCCGGTCCGCTGCGTCAGCGGGTCCGGGCCCGCGTCGCCGGCCGGGTGCTGCTGGTCGGCGACGCGGCCGGGTACGTCGACGCGCTGACCGGCGAGGGGGTTTCCCTGGCGCTGGCGTCGGCGCGGGTGCTGGTGGGCTGCCTGCGGGCCGGCGTCCCGCAGGCCTACGAGGGCGCCTGGCTGCGGCTGTCGCGGCGGCACCGGCTGCTCACCGGGGCGCTGGTGTCGGCGCGCCGGCACCGGGCGGTGCCACGGCTGGTGGTCCCGGCGGCGCAGCGGCTGCCGGCCCTGTTCGGCGCGGTCGTGCACGCCCTGGCCTGAGCCGGCGCCGCGTCCGGCGCGGACGGCCGGCCGTACCCGTGCCCGTCTCCGCAGCGGGGCCCGGCGCGTGCCCGTGCCCCGCGGGGGTTCCGGGTGTCACCGGCCGCCGGTCGGGTGGATGACGCTCAGCCGGGCGGCGTGGCCGGACGCCCCGGCGTACCGGATCCGCCAGTCGCCTCCTCCCCCGCGGGCGGCTCCCGGCACCCGGCGGGTGAAGCGTCCCTGCCGGTCGGTGACGGCCGTGGCCGCCGTCGCCCAGCCCTCCCGCCCGTCCTCGCGGTGCAGGATCTCGACGGGCTGGCCGGGGAACGGGGCGTAGTCGAGGTAGCCCTGCGGATCGACCCGGTTCAGCACGCCCGTGACCCTCACGTCCCGGCCCTCCCGGGCCGCCTCGATCGAGCTGAACCGGGTGGCGCGCTTCACTTCGAAGCGGGCGTACCCGGTGGCGGAGGCGCCGCCGGCGCCCCTGGCGGTGGCGATGACCATCCAGGGCCCGGTGGGGTACCAGCGGTTGAGCTGCTTGTCGGGCAGGAACCGCCACGTCTCCCATCCGCCGCCGGTCCTCCGTACGGCGGGCGCCCGGGAGGCGGCGGGACGCGAGAAGACGGCGTGGGCCGGGATCGGCGTCCCCCACTGCTGGAGGGTGGGCGGCAGGGGTTCGGGCCGGAGCACCGGGCCGCCGGCGGGCGGGGTTCCGGGCTCGACCCGGACGGCCACCGCGTCCGGCCCGGCGGCCCCGCGGGCGACCACGTCGATCACCAGGCGCAGGGAGCCGGTCGGGCCGACCACGGGGGTGCCGGGGCGCAGGGTCACGGAACGGATCACCGGCTCCTCCGCGGCGGTGGCGGGCCCCGCCTGCGCGGACAGGGCGGCCCCCGACGCCAGGAGCGGCAGAAGGAGTCTCATTGCCATGCCCAGGACGTTAGGAAACGCCCGGTAACGACCGGGCAGGCGACACACGCCCGGTTGGCAAAACGACGGCTCCCGGCGGAGATCGCGACGCTCCGGCCGGTGGCGGGTGCCGTCCCCGCCGCGCCCGCCGTCCCCGCCGCGCCCGCCGTGCCCGCCGTGCCCGTCAGTCGCGGTACAGCTCGTCGATGACCTCGGCGTACTTGGCGTGCACGACCCGGCGCTTGAGCTTGAGGCTGGGGGTCAGCTCCTCGGTCTCGGCGGTCCACTCGGCCGGCAGCAGCCGCCAGCGCTTGACCTGCTGGACGCGGGCCAGGCGCTCGTTGGCGGCGGCGACGGCGGCCCCGACCTCCGCCAGGACCTCGGGATGCCCGGCCAGGCCGGCGAGGTCGGTGGGCGGGATGCCGCGGCTGTGCGCCCAGCCGGGGGCGACCTCGCCGTCGAGGGTGAGGATCGCCACCGGGTACGGCCTGCCGTCGCCGTAGGCGAGGGCCTGGCCGATCAGCGGGTGCTCCTTGAGGTGGTTCTCGATGTTGGCCGGGGAGATGTTCTCGCCGCCGGCGGTGATGATGAGCTCCTTCTTGCGGTCCACGATGCGGACGAAGCCGTCGTCGTCGATCGTGCCGATGTCGCCGGTGTGCAGCCAGCCGTCCTCGTCGATGAGCTCGGCGGTCGCCTCGGGGCGGTTCAGGTAGCCGCGGGTGTTGGCGGGGCTGCGGGTGAGGATCTCCCCGTCCTCGGCGATGCGGACCTCCACGCCCGGCCCGGCCTGGCCGACCGTGCCGAGTTTGTAGCGGTCCGGGGCGTTGGCGGTGAAGGCGCCCGTCGTCTCGGTCATGCCGTACACGTCCAGCACGCACATGCCGAGGCCGGCGAAGAAGCGCTGGACCTCCAGCGGCATCGGCGCGGCGGCGCTGCCCAGCCAGGCGGCGCCGCCGAGGCCGATCATGGAGCGGATCACCGACAGCAGCCCGGCGTCGGCCCGCTCGTAGGCGGCCCGCACCTCGGGCGAGGGCTTGCCGCCGTACTGCCCGGCCTCCAGGTAGGCGAGCCCGGCGGCCATGGCCTCGCGCACGTCGCGCTGCCGCTCCTCCGGCTGGGAGACCAGCAGCGCCTGCAGGCGGGCCATCATCTTCTCCCACACGCGCGGCACGCCGAAGAACAGCACCGGCGACACCTGGCCGAGGACCGTGCCGAGACGGGTCATGTCGGTGCAGAAGTGGGTGTGGGAGATCTTCAGCAGCGGCAGGTAGAGGCTGAGGACCCGCTCGGCGATGTGCGCGTAGGTGAGGTAGGAGATCTGCGTGCCCCGCTGCGGCAGGTCGGCCATCCGGGTGGTCGCCGCCACCTCGAACAGCACGTTGGCGTGGGTCAGCGGCACGCCCTTGGGGTTCCCGGTGGTCCCGGAGGTGTAGAGCACGGTCAGGACGTCGTCCGGCCGGGCGGCCTCGCAGCGGGCCTCGACGGCGCCCGGGTCGGCGGCGAGCCGCTCGCGGCCCAGGGCCAGGAAGTCGTCCCAGGAGAGGAACCTCCTCCCCGCCGGGGCGTCCTGGAGCACGATGACCTTCTCCAGGGCGGGGAGGCGGTCCAGCACCGGCTCCCACCTGGCCAGTTCCGCGGGGCCGCCCAGCACCGCGATCCTGGCGCCGACGTCGTCGGCGACGAAGGCGACCTGCTCGGGGGTGAAGGTCGCGTAGACCGAGCAGGAGACGCCCCCCGCGTGCACCGTGCCCAGGTCGGCCAGAACGTGCTCGCTGCGGTTGACCATCATCAGCGCGACCGCCTCACCGGGCCGCAGTCCCAGGGCGGCGAGGCCGGCGGCGATCTCCAGGACGCGGCGGCGGGCGTCGCCGTAGGTGAGGGTGACCCAGCCGTCACCGTCCGGGTCGGAGTAGGCGGGGGCGTCGGGATGGTGCTCGGCCGCCTCCCGCAGCAGGTCGCAGACCGTACGGCCGCCGATCTCCCGCTCGATCTCCGCGCGCTCTTCGAGGACACCCGCCATGACGCCTCCGCACCGTGTTCGCAACGTGTTCGCGACGTGTTCACCCGCCCGGTTGGGATGCATCGCACCACACGCCACGGACCTGGGACAAGGCCCAAAAGCGAGAAGCGCCCCGGCCCGGGGCGGGCGGCGCCGCCGGCGCCGCCCACGGAAGCGGAAACCGCTATGACCTGTGCGAACGCCTCGAAACGGGCACCCCCCGCCGGGTCGGGCCACCCCCCTCCGCTACGTAGGGTGGAGTGTCATCACGCGACGAGGCCGGGGGGCTCACATGTCCGCGGAGACCCGCACCGAGGAGAAGACCTTCTTCGGGCATCCACGTGGCCTGGCCACGCTGTTCGGCACCGAGATGTGGGAACGCTTCAGCTGGTACGGCCTGCGCGCCATCCTGGCCACCTTCATGGCCGCCTCCCCCGTCGCCGGGGGCCTGGGGCTGTCGCAGCAGACCGCCACGGCGCTCGTCGGCGTCTACGGCGCGCTGATCTACCTCGTGGCGTTGCCCGGGGGCTGGATCGCCGACCGGGTCCTGGGGGCCCGCCGGGCGGTGCTGTGGGGCGGCTTCATCATCATGTGCGGCCACATCAGCATGGCGATCCCGGTGAGCGGGGGCGTGTTCGTCGCCCTGGGCCTGCTGCTCATCATCACCGGCACCGGGCTGCTGAAGCCGAACATCTCCGCGATGGTCGGCAAGCTGTACCCGGAGGACGACGACGCGCGGCGGGACGCCGGCTTCTCGATCTTCTACCTCGGCATCAACATCGGCGCCTTCGCCGCGCCGCTCATCGTGGGCTGGCTGGCCTCCGGCGACCGCTGGCACCTGGGCTTCAGCGCGGCGGCCGTCGGCATGGCGCTGGGGCTCGCGCAGTACGCGGCGGGCCGCCGCCACCTGCGGGGCGCGGGCGACGCGCCCGGCCACCGGCTGACCCCGCGCGAGCGGCGGCGCTTCACCGCCGTGGCCGGGGGCGCCGTCGCCGCGGCGGCCGTCGCGCTGGCGCTCTGGGCGGTCTCCGGCACGTTCAGCCTGGGCGCGTTCTCACTGGTGGTGACCCTGCTCATCGTCGCCGTGCCGGTGGGCTACTTCGCCTACATCCTGCTGGGCAGCCACAACCTGACCGAGGACGAGCGCTCGGGGATGAAGGCGTACGTCTGGCTGTTCACCGCTGCGGCGATCTTCTGGATGCTCTACGACCTCGCCCCGACCGTGCTGCTGTTCTTCGCCCAGGACCGCACCGACCTGTCGCTGTTCGGCGTCAGGATCACCGCGGCGACCACCCAGGCGTTCAACCCGCTGTTCATCGCGCTCCTCGTCCCCGTCTTCGCGGCGCTCTGGGTCAGGCTGGGCAACCGGGTGACCACCCCGCACAAGTTCGCCATCGCCCTGTTCATGAACGGGCTGAGCTTCGTGGTCATGGCGCTGGCCGCCAAGCTGGCCGAGCAGGGCAGGATCTCGGTGTGGTGGCTGGTGCTGGTCTACCTCGTGCAGGTCTTCGGCGAGCTGGCGCTGAGCCCGATCGGCCTGTCGATCACCAGCAGGCTGGCCCCCGCGGCGTTCAAGGGCCAGATGCTGGGGGTGTGGTTCATCGCCATCGCGGTGGGCGACGCGGTGGGCGGGCAGACCGCGCGGCTGCGCGACTACGTGTCGGAGCCCATGTACTTCCTCACGCTGGCGCTGATCGCGCTCGCCGCCGGGGCGCTGATGTTCGCGTTCGTCCCCCGGCTCAACCGGCTGATGCGGGAGCATCACGGGGAGGGGGCGGCGGCCGGCTCACCGTCCGCCTGAAACGGTGACCACATATATCCGGTCATGGGATGATTAGACGGTGATTCACGCCCTCGATCTCATCGGGATCTTCGTCTTCGCGCTCTCCGGGGCGCTGGTCGGCGTCCGGCGGCGGCTGGACGTGGTCGGCATGACCGTGCTGGCGGAGATGACCGCCCTCGGCGGCGGGATCCTGCGCGACCTGATCCTCAACGTGCGGCCCGCGGCCTTCTCCAGCACCGGCTACGTGGTCGTGCCGGCCGTGGCCGCGGCGATCGTGTTCTTCTGGCATCCCCAGGTGGAGCGGGTCATGCCCGCGGTGGACGTGCTCGACGCGGCGGGGCTGGGCCTGTTCTGCGCGGTCGGCACCGAGAAGGCGATGAACTACGGCCTCAGCCCGCTGCACGGCGCCCTGCTCGGCGTCACCACCGCGGTCGGCGGCGGCATCCTGCGCGACGTGCTGGCCGGGCAGATCCCCCTCCTGCTGTACGACCGCCAGCTGTACGCGGTGCCGGCCATGCTCGGCTCCGCGGTCATGGCCGCGCTCTACACCCTCGACCTGCACGGCTGGCCGGCCACGCTGGCCGCGGCGGTGCTGGCCTTCGGGCTGCGCATCGCCGCCATGAAGCTGCGGCTGCGCGCGCCGCTGGCCCGGGGCGTGGCCTCCGACCAGGGCCCCTGATCCCGCACCCGATCCGGTTCGGGGCGGCTCAGAGGACCGGGGTGAGCGGCTCGGCGGGGCGGGCGCCGTACGGGCCCCTGACCCTGGCCTCGGCGATGCGCGCCACCGCCTGGGTGAGGACCGCGGGCGGCTGGGTGAACGGCAGGCGCAGCCGGCCCTCCAGCGCGCCGTTCATCCCGAACCAGGGGCCCGGGGCGAGCCGCACGCCGTGGCAGGCCGCCGCGTCGGCGAGCGCGACGGCCGACGGGCCGGGCAGCCGTGCCCACAGCGCGCCGCCGCCTGCGGGCACGGTGAAGGTCAGGTCGGGCAGGTGCTCGGCCAGCGCGGCGACCAGGGCCGCGCGGGAGGCGCCGAGGGTCCGGCGGCGATCCGCCCTGGTCTCCTCGATCCTGCCGAACAGCTCGGTCACCACGAGCTGCTCGAACACCGGGCTGGCGATGTCCACGGCGGCGCGCAGCACGGCCAGGCGGCGCACCATGGCGGCGGTCGCGCGGATCCACCCGATCCGCAGGCCGCCCCACCACAGCTTGGACGCCGACCCGATGCTGATCACCCGCCCGTCGGTGTCGAAGGCGGCCAGCGGGACCGTGCGGGGCACCTCGTCGATGGCCAGTTCGCTCCAGGTCTCGTCCACGATGAGGACGGTGTCGTGCCTCCTGGCCGCGCCGACCAGGCCGGCCCGGACGGAGTCGTCCATCAGGTGGCCGGTCGGGTTCTGGAAGTCGGGGATCACGTAGGCCAGGCGGGCGGCCGACTGGCGCAGCGCGGAGGTGAGCAGGTCGAGGTGCCAGCCGTCGTCGGGGACGCCGACCGGGACGATCCGCGCGCCACGCGCCCTGGCGGCGTCGATCGCGTGCGGGTAGGTCGGCGACTCCAGCAGCATCGGATCGCCCGGCGCCAGCAGCATCGCCATCACCAGGTGGATCGCCTGCTGGGCACCGGTGGTGACGAGGATCTGCTCGGGCCGGGTGGCCAGCCCCCGATGGGTGTAGCGGGCCGCGACCGCCTCGCGCAGCGGGGTGATCCCGGGGGGCTCGTAGCCCGTGCCGAGCATGCGGCACGGATAGCGCTCGGCGGCGGCCGCGACGGCCTCGGGCAATATCGGGGGGGCCGGCGGCGCGGCGATGTGCAGCGGCAGCAGGCCGTCCTCCTGGGAGGCGATCCAGGGGTTGTCGGGACCCATCTCGGAGGGGCGCGGCAGCGCCGTCCAGCTTCCCGCGCCCTGCCTGCTGTCCAGGTAGCCCTGCTCGCGCAGGCGGTCGTAGGCCGCGGTCACGGTGGTGCGGCTGACGCCCAGCTCCTGGGCGAGGTGGCGTTCGGCCGGGAGGCGGACCCGCACGGGGAGCCGCCCGTCGAGGATCAGCGCCCGCACGGTCTCGGCCAGCGCCCGGTAGTACGGCCGGGCTCCGGGGTCGAGCGCCACCAGGCGGGCCAGCTGCGGGCCGCTCAGATACCGGTTCACGCATGCCACTGTAAGGCCATTTATCGATGATTGGCCCTTTTGCCGTGGATCAGTGGCCTTGAAGAATGAAGGCCATTATGAGTGAAGCATCCATCTCATCCCTGGGCTCCCTGCCGAACCGCCTCCTGCGTCTGTACGCGGGGCTCGCGCTGTACGGCGCCGGCATCGCCCTGCAGATCGAGTCGAGCCTCGGCGGAAGCCCCTGGGACGTCTTCCACCAGGGCCTCGCCGTCCACATGGGCCTCTCGGTCGGCACGTGGATCATCATCGTGGGCGCCCTGGTCATGCTGCTGTGGATCCCGCTGCGGCAGAGGCCCGGGATCGGCACCATCAGCAACGTCATCCTCGTCGGCGTGTTCGCCGACGCGGTCATGTGGCTGGTCCCCTCGCCCGGCCCGCTGGCCGCGCGCTGGGCCTGCCTGCTGACCGGGGTCGTCGTCACCGCCGCGGCGACCGGCCTGTACATCGGCGCCGGCCTCGGCCCCGGCCCGCGCGACGGGCTGATGACCGGCCTGAACCGGCTCGGCCTGAGCATCCGGGTGGCCCGCACCCTCGTCGAGATCACGGTGCTGGCCGCGGGCTGGCTGCTCGGCGGCGTCGTGGGCGTCGGCACCGTGGTGTTCGCCCTGGCCATCGGGCCCCTGACGCAGTTCTTCATGCCGTTCATGCGGCCGCGCGGCTGATCCGCCGCGGCCGGGGTTCAACCTGCTCTCGAATAAGTGTCCATGAGTGTCCTTTGGATGCGATGAGTGACTTATGATCTCGCGTATGAACTGACGGAATGGGCGCGCGCACAAGGGATCGCCCCGCGTACCGCGTACCGCTGGTTCCGCGAGGGCATGCTGCCGGTCCCTGCGGAACGAGTGGGACCGCGCACGATCCTGGTGAACATCGACGCGAACACCTCCCCACCGGTGACCGGTGGCGTGGGCCTGTATGCCCGAGTCTCGTCCCACGATCACAAGGCCGACCTGGACCGGCAGACGGCACGTCTGTCGGCGTGGGCCGCGAAGGCCGGGCACAGGATCGTGCGCATCGAATCCGAGATCGCCTCGGGCGTGAACGGCCGCCGCTCGAAGGCCGGGCGCCTGCTGGCCGATCCGAAGGTGACCACCGTGGTGGTCGAGCACAAGGACCGCCTCGGCCGGATGAACGTCGAGTTGGTCGAAGCCGCCTTGTCCGCCACGGGTCGTCGCCTGGTCGTGCTGGATGACGGCGAGGTCGACGACGATCTGGTGCGGGACATGGCAGAGGTGCTGACGTCGTTGTGCGAGCGCCTGTACGGTCGCCGGTCGGCGAAGAGGCGGGCCCGTAAAGCGCTGGAAGCGGCGGCTGCCGATGAGTGAGCGTAAGCGGTTGCGTGCCATCGACGCGCCGTTCGTCGCGCCCGGCCCGGCCGGTGTGGCGATACGCGACCGTCTCAAGCATCTGACGCCCGAGGACGACACGGTGTTGCGGCTGGTCGGCGAGCATCTCGGCCGCTTGGCGTCGCTGGATCTCAAGGCCCGCCGCATCGATGGCGCAGATCACAGCCCGGGCACCTGGGCGGCCCGCAAGCAGGGCCTGACGGCCGAATCGTCGTCCCGCTGGGCGGGCAGCATCACCAAGGCCACCCACGATCAGTGGGCGCTTTGCCGGCGCTGCCGGCTCGCTCACATCCAGGGCCTGCAGGCCGGTGTCGGCATCCTGATGCACCGCCTGTCCCGGCCGATCGGGGAAAAGGGCACCAAGCAGGCGCCCGGCGGATACCGCTCCAAGGGCGAGTGGTTTCACAAGTCCCGCCGCCTGGCGGCCCTGCAACGCCGCCTCGATGTCGCCCGGGATGAGCGTGAGGCCCACGTCGTGCATGTGGTGCGCGGCGGGCGTCAGTTGCTCAACAACCGTCACAACCTCCAAGCCGCCCGGCTCACCGAACCCCAGTGGCGTGAGCGTTGGGAGGCCGCGCGCTGGTTCCTGTCCGCCGACGGCGAGTCCGGCAAGCACTTGGGCAACGAGAAGACCCGCGAGAAGCATGGCCGCAAGAAGCGATTGCGGCAGATCATCTCTGGAATCCCGACCGGCAGGCTCAAAGCCCGGCTGGTCTCGATGGCTGCCGAGCGGGACCTCGCCATCGTCGCAGTGGATCCGGCGTATACCTCGATGTGGGGCGATGAGCACTGGCGCAAGCCCCTCACCAGCGGCAAACGAAAGATGTCCCGACACGATGCCGCCGGCATCGCGATCGGGCGACGCGCCCTCGGACACCCGATCCGGCGACGGGCGGCACCGCCCCGCGACGACCAGAGTGATCGTCGCGGGCATCGGACCGCCCAGGCCCGACCGGGTGACCGAGAGCGTGAGGGAACCCGCCCACTCGTCACGGAACCTGCACACGATGCACGCCGCCGGACGAGGACTCAGCGAACGCGGGAGACCAGCGCGTCCAACACCGTTCGGGATGCGCGCGGTTCCGGAAGCCGGCATCAGATGCCGCTCCTGGACACTGCCTAGGAACGGTAGCGTCGGAGCCATGCGGATCGAGGACTACGCGCTCATCGGCGACATGCAGTCGGCCGCCCTGGTCGGGCGGGACGGCTCCATCGACTGGCTCTGCCTGCCACGTTTCGACTCCCCGGCGTGCTTCGCGGCGCTGCTCGGCGACAAGTACAACGGGCAGTGGTGGCTGGGCCCGTCCGGCCCCGGGCGGCCGCCCGCCACCCGGCGGCGCTACCGGGGCGAGACGCTGGTCCTGGAGAGCGAGTGGGACACCCCCACCGGCACGGTCCGGGTGATCGACTTCATGCCCGCCAGGCACGCCAACCCCGACCTGGTCAGGATCGTGGAGGGCGTGTCGGGGACCGTCGAGATGTCCACCGAGGTCCGCGTCCGCTTCGACTACGGCCGCATCGTGCCCTGGGTGCGCCGCACCGACGGGCTGCTGCACGCCGTCGGCGGCCCCGACTCGATCTGGCTGCACTCCCCCGTCCCGCTGCACGGCGGCGACTACGCCCACCGCGCGAAGTTCTCCGTCTCGGCGGGCGAGCGGGTGCCGTTCGTGTTCACCTGGCACCCCTCCCACCAGCCCCGGCCCGTGGAGATCGATCCGCTCGAGCAGCTCACCGAGACGGAGGGGCTGTGGGAGGAGTGGGTCGAGCAGTGCACCTACCAGGGGCCCTGGCGCGAGGCCGTGGTCCGCTCCCTCATCACGCTCAAGGCCCTCACCTACGAACCCACCGGCGGAATCGTCGCCGCCCCCACCACCTCGCTGCCCGAGAACATCGGCGGGGTCCGCAACTGGGACTACCGCTTCTGCTGGCTGCGCGACGCCACCATGACGCTGGACGCGCTCATCGGCGCCGGCTATCTCGGCGAGGCCCGCGACTGGCGCGCCTGGCTGCTGCGGGCCATCGCCGGCCGCGCCCAGGACCTGCAGATCATGTACAGCGTCTCCGGGGAGCGGCGGCTGACCGAGCTGGAGCTCGACTGGCTGCCGGGCTACGAGGGCTCCCGTCCGGTCCGGATCGGCAACGGCGCGGTCACCCAGCTCCAGCTCGACGTCTACGGGGAGGTGATGAACTCCCTGCACCTGTCGCGCGCCTCGGGCATGGAGCCCGACGACCGGGCCTGGACCATCCAGCTGGAGCTGATGGACTACGTGGAGGCCCACTGGGACGAGCCCGACGAGGGTCTGTGGGAGGTCCGCGGCCCGCGGCGGCACTTCACCCACTCCAAGGTCATGTGCTGGGTCGCGGTCGACCGGGCCATCAGGCAGGCGGAGGACTTCGGCCGGCCGGGGCCGGTGGAGCGGTGGAAGGCGCTGCGCGAGCAGATCCACTCCGAGGTCTGCGACAAGGCGTTCGACGCGGCCCGCAACACCTTCACCCAGTCGTACGGCTCGCGGGAGCTGGACGCCGCGCTGCTGATGATCCCGATGGTCGGGTTCCTGCCGCCGGGCGACCCGCGGGTCGTCGGCACGGTCGAGGCGATCCAGCGGGAGCTGATGACCGACGGCTTCGTGATGCGCTACCCGGTGTCGGATGACGGCAACCTCGACGGCCTGCCCGGCGGCGAGGGCGCGTTCCTGGCGTGCAGTTTCTGGCTGGCCGAGGCGCTGGCGATGATCGGCCGCAGGGACGAGGCCGTGGAGCTGTTCGAGCGCCTGCTGGCGCTGCGCAACGACGTGGGCCTGCTCGCCGAGGAGTACGACCCCCGTCACGGCCGTCAGGTGGGGAACTTCCCGCAGGCGTTCAGCCACGTGCCGCTGATCCACGCCGCCCGCGCGCTCGCCGGGGACGACTGACCGGACGCGGCCGCCCGGCCGGGCACGCGAGGGGACGGGCCCGCCGTACAAGACGTGCCGGGAGGGCTGGCGCCCGGTGGGGCGCCGGGCCCGCCGTACCGGTGCGGGTCAGCGCTCGGGGGTCTCGGCGTCGGTGTCGGTGTCGGGCCGAACTGCCAGGGCGGCGATGACGCGGGCGAACTCCGGTGGCGGGGCCACCACCAGGCGGACCTGCCCGTCCTGGGCGACCAGGTCGGCCCGGACCAGGGCGAGCCCGCCGCCGTGCCACCAGTAGACGTGCGGGCTGAGGGCGCCGGCGCGCCGCTCGAACTCCCGCTGGGCGAACAGCCGCAGCCGCTCGATCGCGCGGACCACGCCGAGGCCCTCGACCGGGTGGACGACCACGGTGGCCGGCCCGGTCAGCGCGACCAGCGCGCCGTCGGCCGGGAGTGGCAGGTGCTCGTCCAGGCGGCGCAGGCAGGAGGCGGCGCCCGCGCCGTCCAGGTTCAGGACCGCGACGCCGCCGAGGTCGGCCTCGTTCACCGCGGGCCGTCCGCCGCGGACGTTGGCCGCGGCCAGCTCCAGCGCCTGGGCCGCGGTGACCGGCCAGCAGCCGGCCTCCTCGGGGCGGACCGGCCGCTCGGCCGCGCCGTGCCCGACGGTCAGCACCTCCACCAGGTCGGCGGCCAGGTGGCGGCCGACCACGAGGCCGTCGTCCAGGCCGTCGTCGAAGCGGACGCGGGTGCCCAGCAGCGGGCCGGCCTGGGCCAGGTCGCAGGCGTCGAACGGCTCGCCCGCCGTGGCCAGCACGTGGGAGAGGTGCCCGGACACCAACACCGGCCAGTCCTCCCGCGACCGGCGGCGCGCCTCGGCGCGCAGGCCCGCCAGCCGTACCTCGATCGTGCGGGGGCCCGACAGGGTCAGCGTGGCGCCGCCGGGCTCGAAGGAGCAGCCGTAGCCGAGGGTGTCGGCGACGAGGGCGAGCAGGGAGTCGAGATCGACCTCCTCGACCGGGCGGGCCGGCCCAGGCGGGGCCGATCTCGCCGCGTTCACCGTTTTCGCCGAGTCCACCGGGTTCGCCGAGGGCGCAACCCGCCGATCACGGTGCCGCCGGAACAGCCTCACGCACTTTTCCCCTCTCCCGTCCCCCTAGGTCTGCACCCAGGGTGCCTTCCCGGGATCGGTGAGTGAGCCCGTCAGAGAGCACGATTCTGCATCAATAGCACCAAGTGCCCCCAACTGCACACTGAACTGTGGTGTCCCATGGCCCACGGGAAGCCCGGCGACCACCGGCGCCCCGAGCGGCGCGAGCCGCTCGACGAGCGTCGGGTAGGGGTCGCCGCAGCCCACCCAGGACCCCAGGGCGAACCCGGCCGCGCCGTCCAGGGAGCCCGAGCGCAGGAGCTGGGTGAGCATCCGGTCGACGCGGTAGGGCTCCTCGGCGATGTCCTCCAGCAGGACGATCCGGCCCCGGGCCCGCATCTGGTGCGGCGTGCCGCACAGCGCGGCCAGCAGGCTGAGGTTACCGCCCGTCACCGGTGCGACGGCCCGTCCGGGGACGATGACCCGGTCCCCGGTGATCGGCCCGGGCTCGCCGAACAGCGCGGCGGCGAGGTGCTCCAGGGTCCGGGGCTCGGAGCCGGCGGGGCCGCTGAGCGCGTCGCAGGCGGCCATCGGGCCGAACAGCGAGGCCACGCCCAGCTCGACGGAGAACGCCTGGTGCAGCGCGGTGACGTCGCTGGAGCCGACGAGGGTCTTGGGCCCGGCGGCCCGCATGGCCTCCCAGTCGAGCAGGTGCAGGATCCGTGAGGCCCCGTAGCCGCCCCGGCCGCAGAACACCGCGGCGACCGCCGGGTCGCACCAGGCCCGCTGCAGGTCGGCGGCCCGGCCGGCGTCGGAGCCGGCGAGATAGCGGTCGCGGTCGAGGACGTGCTCGCCCATGACGACCTTCAGTCCCAGCTCCTCCAGCACACCCGCGCCGCGCCGCAGCTGCGCCGGGTCGGGCGGGCCGCACGGGCAGACCACCGCGACGGTGTCGCCGGGGCGCAGCCGGGGCGGGACGACGGCGGGCCGGACGGCCGCGCCGTCCGTGAGGGATGGTGTGGGCAGGGCCGGTTCGTTCACGCTGGAAACGGTGCCACACTGGGCACACATATGCGACCTCCGCCCCACATCCTCGTGGTCAACGGCATCAAGGTCCGTCAGCCGGTGTTCGTGCTCGCCGCCCCGCACTCCGGCTCGGACCTGCTGGCCCGCGCCCTGAAACGCTCCCCCGGTTTCCACGTCACCATCGGCCGCGCCCCGGTCGCCCACGTGGTGTACGCCTTCGCCCGGCGCCCGTCCATCGCGGGCCGGGGCATGGGGGCCACCCGGGTGCTACGCGACGCCCTGGCCGAGTCCTGGCAGATCCTCCCCGGCGCCTGCGGCGAGTGCCCGGCCGCCTGCCGGGAGGCGGGCGGCGTGACCGGTGCCGGGCCGTGCGCGGCGCCGGGCGCGGTGGCGCGGTTCGGCGATGCCAGCCCCGACCTGATCTACAGCGCCCAGGTGCTGCTCCAGGCGTTCCCCGACGCCCGGTTCGTCCAGCTGATCAGGGACGGCCGGGACGTGGTGGCCGACATGCTGGCCGACCCGGCGGCGCTGGCGTGGTTCAAGCCGGCCATGCTGAGCGAGGAGACCGAGTTCCCCAACCCGTTCCTCGGCGTCAAGGCCGCCGAGCACCGCGACCGCTGGAAGGAGATGCCCACCGCGGGCAAGTGCGCGCTGCGCTGGCGCAGCGCGGTCCGGCTGTCGGCCGCGCTCCACCGCGACCTGCCGCGCGGGCAGCTGCTGACCCTCCGCTACGAGGAGCTGGCCTCCTCCCCCGCCCGGACCGTGGAGGAGCTGTCGGCCTTCCTCCAGGCCCGGGTGTCCAAGGTCGCCCTGTACGGCGGGCACGCCCCCAGGGCGGGCGTGTGGCGGAGCAGGCTGCACGGCGAGGACGCCGCCCTGGTGGAGAAGGTGGCCCGCACCGAGCTCACCCGCCTGGGCTACCGGTGACCGCGCCTCCGGCCCGGTCCGTCCCGGATCCGCGGGTTCCCTCAGATCCCCGGGCCGCCGATGGTCCCCGTGCGGCCCGCCGCCGGGCCGCACGGGGAGGTCAGTCGCCGCTGAACTGGGTGCGGTAGAGCTCGGCGTAGACGGCGCCGCCGGCCAGCAGCTCCTCGTGGCGGCCCCGCTCCACCACCTGCCCGTCGACGATCACCAGGATCTGGTCGGCCTCGCGGACGGTGGACAGCCGGTGCGCGATGACCAGGGAGGTCCGGCCGTCCAGCGCTGTCTTCAGCGCCCGCTGGACCGCGGCCTCGGACTCGGAGTCGAGGTGGGCGGTGGCCTCGTCGAGGACGACGACCCGGGGCGCCTTGAGGAGCAGCCGGGCCAGGGCCAGGCGCTGCTTCTCCCCGCCGGACAGGCGGTAGCCCCGGTCGCCCACCACGGTCTCCAGGCCCTCGGGCAGCGCCTCGACCAGGTCGGCGATCTGCGCGGCGCGCAGGGCCTCCCAGATCTCCTCGTCGCCGGCCCCGGGCCTGGCGTAGGCGAGGTTGGCCCCGATGGTGTCGTGGAAGAGGTGGGCGTCCTGCATCACCACGCCCACGGTGTCGCGCAGCGACTCGAAGGTGGCGTCGCGCACGTCCAGGCCGTTGATGCGCACGGCCCCCTCGTTCACGTCGTACAGCCGCGAGACCAGGCCGGTGATGGTGGTCTTGCCGGCGCCCGACGGTCCGACCAGCGCGATCATCTGACCCGGCCGGGCGGTGAAGGAGACGTCCCGCAGCACCTCCTGGCCGGGCCCGGGGTCGGGGCGGGCCACCGACTCCAGCGAGGCCAGCGACACCTCGGAGGCCGCGGGGTAGGTGAACCGGACGCCGTCGAACTCGATCGAGGCCGGACCGTCCGGGACGGACCGGGCACCGGGCCGCTCGGCGACCATGGGCTTCAGGTCGAGCACCTCGAAGACCCGGTCGAAGCTCACCAGCGCGGTCATCACGTCCACGTGCACGTTGGACAGGCTCGTCAGCGGGCCGTACAGGCGCATCAGCAGGGCCGCGAGCGCCACCAGGGTGCCGAGCTCGAAGGCGCCGTCGATGGCCAGCAGGCCGCCCCCGCCGTACACCAGCGCGGTGGCCAGGGCCGCGACCAGGCCGAGCGCGACGCGGAAGAACGTGCCGTACATGCCGACGGTGACGCCGACGTCGCGCACCCGCCCGGCCCGGCTGCCGAAGTCGGCGGCCTCCTCGTCGGGGCGCCCGTACAGCTTGGCGACCATGGCGCCGGCGACGTTGAACCGCTCTGTCATCAGCGAGCTCATCTCGGCGTCGAGCTGCATCTGCTCACGGGTCAGGCCGGACATCTTGCGGCCCACCCAGCGGGCCGGGAAGAGGAAGACCGGCAGCAGCACCAGGGCGACCAGGGTGATCTGCCACGACAGCGCCAGCATCGCGCCGAGCACCAGCACCAGCATGACCACGTTGGACACCACCGACGACAGGGTGCTGGTCAGCGCCCGCTGGGCGCCGATCACGTCGGTGTTCAGCCGGGAGACCAGGGCGCCGGTCTGGGCGCGCATGAAGAACGCCACCGGCATCCGCTGCACGTGATCGAAGACCTCGGTGCGCAGGTTGTAGATCAGTCCCTCGCCGACGCGGGCGGAGAACCAGCGCTGGCCGAGGGTGAGGGCCGCGTCGGCGAGCGCCAGGGCCGCGATCACCCCGGAGAGGGCGAGCACCACGCCGGGCCGCTTCTGGGCGATGCCGTCGTCGATGATCGCCTTCATCAGCAGCGGGTTGGCGATCACGATGACCGAGCCCGCCACGACCAGCACCAGGAACGCCGTGATCTGCCGGGCGAACGGCCGCGCGTAGCGCGCTATGCGCCTGACCGTGCCCGGCGCGAGGCGCTCCTTGGTCACCGAGCTGTCGCGCCGCAGCGAGCGCATCGCCTGGGGGCCGAACCCCCCGCCCATCATCGCCATGTGGCCTCCTCCACCGGGAGGAGCGCCGGCCGGGTTCCTTCCATTCCGGCGTCAGCTTCCGGCGAACAGCGCCTTGACCCGGGCGACCTGTTCGCGCCGTTCGGCGGCGGCCTGCTCCTCCAGCGTACGGCCCGCGGCGCCCTGGAGCAGGCGCTTGGTGGCCGTCGCGGCGTCGCGGTCCACCGCCAGCAGCGCGGCGGCCAGGTCGCGTACGGCGCCGGCCAGCTCGTCCGGGGCGACCACGAGTTCGGCCAGGCCCAGCCGGACGGCCTCCTCGGCTCCCACGGTGCGGGCGGTGAGGCAGATCTCCAGGGCCCTGGGCAGGCCCACGATGTCGACCAGCGGCTTGGTGCCGGTCAGGTCGGGCACCAGCCCGAGGGCGGGCTCCTTCATGCACAGCTTGGCGTCGTCGGCGAGGACGCGCAGGTCACAGGCGAGGGCGAGCTGGAATCCGGCGCCGATCGCGTATCCCTGGACGGCCGCGATCGAGACGACGCCGGGGCGGCGCAGCCACAGGAACCCCCGTTGCGCCTGGGCTATCCGCTGTTCGAAGACCGAGTCGTCGAGCGTCGCCGAGGACGCGAACGATCCCTGGCCCGGCACCCCTTGCGGGGTGAACATCCGCAGGTCGATCCCTGCCGAGAAGGACGGTCCCTCGCCCCTGACCACGACGACCCTCACCTGCTGCGGCAGGCGGTCACCGATCCGGGCCAGCGCCGACCAGGTCGCGAACGTCTGAGCGTTCCGCTTGTCCGGCCGGTCCAGCGTGATCGTCGCGATCTCGCCGTCCACCTCGTAACGCAGACCGGCCTCCTCCGGGGAGGGCCCCTCCGCGCTTCCCGCGAACACCGCTTCCGTCATGGCTCGCTCTCCCAGCTGCCGTCTTCCGTCTCGCCCGAGCCTATCGATTCTCCAGAACGAGGTTCTACAGGCCCGAGCGGGACGTCTCAGCGTGGGGGACGAGCGGCTGCGGTCGCGCGTTCCGAGGCGGTGTCAGCGCTTCGACTTACCCCGGGTGGCGCCGCCGCGCCCTCGCAGAGTCACACCGGACTCGCTCAGGATGCGGTGGATGAAGCCGTACGACCGACCGGTCGAAGCGGCCAGGGCGCGGATGCTCTCACCCGCGCTGTAGCGCTTCTTCAGGTCGGAGGCCAGCTTTTCACGGTCGGCCCCGGTGACCCGGGTGCCTTTCTTGAGAGTCTCGGCCACGAGTACCTCCTGTAGTGCCAGACTTCCGCAGCGTTACTCACGCCATGATCAGTCATTTCAGCGCGATCGGCTACCTACTCCATGGGAAAAGATCCGTACCCGCTCAAATTAAGATCAGGCAAGTGCCACAAGATCGGAAAATTCATCACTCCAAGCATCTTCGACTCCGTCAGGTAGCAAGATCACCCTATCGGGTCGTAGCGCCTCGACTGCACCCTCATCATGCGTGACGAGCACAATCGCCCCAGAATAGGACTTTAGTGCAGTGAGGACCTGCTCACGGCTGGCGGGATCGAGGTTGTTCGTGGGCTCGTCGAGCAGCAGCACGTTGGCCGCGGACAGCACCAGGGTGGCCAGGGCCAGCCGGGTCTTCTCCCCGCCCGACAACACCCCGGCCGGCTTGTCCACGTCGTCCCCGGTGAACAGGAACGACCCCAGGACCTTGCGCAGCTCGACGTCGGCCAGCTCACTGGCCGAGCGCATGTTCTCCAGCACCGTCCGGTCCGGGTCGATGGTCTCGTGCTCCTGGGCGTAGTAGCCCAGCTTGAGGCCGTGGCCGGGCTTGACGGCGCCGGTGTCCGGCTGCTCCAGGCCGCCCAGGATGCGCAGCAGGGTGGTCTTGCCGGCGCCGTTCAGGCCGAGGATGACGACCCTGCTGCCCCGGTCGACGGCGGCGTCGACGCCGGTGAAGACCTCCAGCGAGCCGTAGGACTTCGACAGGTCCTCGGCGGTGATCGGCGTGCGGCCGCAGGGCGCGGGCTGCGGGAAGCGCAGCCGGGCGACCTTGTCGCCCTGCCGCTCGGCCTCCAGGCCCGACAGCAGGCGCTCGGCACGGCGCTGCATGTCCTGGGCCGCCTTGGCCTTGGTGGCCTTGGCGCGCATCCGGTCGGCCTGCGACATCAGGGCCGCGGCCTGCTTCTCGGCGTTGGCGCGCTCGCGCCTCCTGCGCTTCTCGTCGGTCTCCCGCTGGGTCAGGTAGGCCTTCCAGCCGACGTTGTAGGTGTCGACCACCGAGCGGTTGGCGTCGAGGTGCAGGACCCGGTTTACCGTCGCTTCAAGAAGCCCCACGTCGTGGCTGATAATGATCAAACCGCCCTGATGGGATCGTAAAAAATCACGAAGCCACCCGATTGAGTCGGCATCGAGGTGGTTTGTCGGCTCGTCAAGCAGGAGAGTCTCCGCCCCGCTGAACAGGATCCGCGCCAGCTCCACCCGCCTGCGCTGACCTCCCGAGAGGGTGGACAGCGGCTGCCCGAGCACCCGGTCCGGCAGCCCGAGGCTGGAGGCGATCGAGGCCGCCTCCGACTCGGCGGCGTATCCCCCCAGGACGTGCAGCCGGTCCTCCAGCCGCCCGTAGGCCCGCACCGCCCGGTCGCGGGTCCGGTCGTCCGCCGAGGACATGCCCGCCTCGGCCGCGCGCAGCTCACGCAGCACCTCGTCCAGCCCGCGGGCCGACAGGATGCGGTCGCGGGCCAGCACCTCCAGGTCGCCGGTGCGGGGGTCCTGCGGGAGGTAGCCGACCGCGCCGGTGGTGGTCACCGTGCCCGACGCCGGCAGCGCCTCCCCCGCCAGCACCTTCGTCAGGGTGGTCTTGCCCGCGCCGTTGCGGCCGACGAGCCCGATCTTGTCACCCGGGTTGACCCGGAACGACGCGCCCTCGATGAGCAGCCGGGCCCCGGCGCGCAGCTCGATGTCAGAAGCCACGATCATGGTGGAAAACACTCCAGAATGGGATGGGACGGCTCACCGTACTGCCAGTACCGCCGAAGTACCGCCGAACCGGCCGTCGTGTGCTCCTCAGGCCCCCGGCCCGGCCGTCTCGCCTCGCGGGGCGGCGTCAATCGGAAGTGCGCATACCGATCAGTGTACGGCGCGCGTACGAGGGCTCTCCCCAGGTCGCGCCGGACCGGCCGTGCCGCGGGTGCGGTACGGCCGGGCCACCGGTACGGCCGGCCGCGCCCCCGGTACGGCCCGGCGGGGCCGGTCAGGTCGGATCGGCCAGCCGGATGCGGACCGCGCGGAACAGGCCCGGGGCGGTCCGGAGCACGGCCAGCCGGGGATCGGGGACCGTCAGGAAGGGCCCGGCCTCCAGCGCGAAGACCCCCTCCAGCCTGCGGTCGGCCCGCAGCGCGTCCACCGCGCGCCGGTCGCCGCCCAGGACCACCGCCTCCAGCTCGGCCAGACGCGGGGCCAGGACCCGCAGCGCGACCTCGGCCGCCGCCGCGTGGGCCTCCCCCACCTGCTTGTCCCTGCGCCGGGCGAACCGCTGCTGGGACCAGCCGCCCGCCGCGCTGCGCCCGTGCACGAGCCGAGAGCCCACCTTGGACGCCAGGAGCGTCTCCCCCTGGAAGACCCCGGCCGCGTGGCCGCCGAGCCGCACCAGCAGCACGCCGACGCGGCGCTCGGCGCGGGCGTGGGTGATCAGCCGTGCCAGCGGGCCGCCTCCGTCGGGCGTCAGCGGCGGGAACGGCACGTGACACTCGGCCACCGCGCCGTCGGCGGCCGCCAGCCGTACGGTCCCGTCACCCGCCGTCGTCTCCAGCGGGCCGTGCCGGGCGGCGAAGCCGTCGATCCAGCGGCCGAGCCGCTCCGGCCCCACCGACACCCAGCGGGCCCCGCCTCCGGCCGGTCGTGATGTCACGGGAACCGACCCTACCGGCCCCGTCGCCGCCCCGGACCCCGCCGGGAGGGGGACGCATCCGCCACGGGCGGCATGTCCACGGCGGCGTCCGGCCCGCCACGTGACGTTTCCGCCACGGTGACCGGCCGCTCAGCGCAACCCCCGGAGAAGACTCGGTGAACATCCCCGCGCCCGGTTCAGAAGCGCACCGGAGAGGCCCCATCCTCGGAACGTGCCGAGTGGAACGCCCCCTTTCTCGCCGGCTTCCGGGCCCGCCGCCGCGGCCCCCGCGCCCGTCGTCGATCTCGCCACCGGGGGCGTCATCGCCCTCCAGCCCGCGGTCCGGGGTGAGAACCTCTCCTCGGTGCTGCGGGCGATTCCGCACGTCGCCGGAGCCGGAACCCGCATGCCGCTGCTGCTCCCCCTGCCGTCGACGGTGGTGATCGGCGGATCGGCCGCGCTGGCGCCGCTGCACGAGGCCCTGCGCGTCAGCGGGCGTCGCCCCCCGGAGGTGATCCTGCTGGTGCAGGGCGACTTCGCCCCGATCGAGCGCCGGACCCTCCTCACCGGGCTGGAGGGGATACGTGCCGTCGGCTACCTGACGGCGATCGGCGGGCTCGGCACCGGCCACGTCCCGCTGGACCTGCTCGCCGACGCCGCGCCGTACCTGGCGGCGCTCTCCCCCGCACTGATGGCCGAGGTGCCGCGGGACCGGCGGCGCGCCACGCTCGCGGAGTCCCTCTCGGGCCTCGCGCGCAGTCTCGGCGTCCACATGCTCGCCCCCGCCGTGACCCGGGAGAGCCAGCTCGCCGCGGTGCGCTCCTGGGGGGTACGACTGGCGCAGGGGCCGCTGCTGGTCCCCGGTCCTTCCGGGCGGGTGCACGTACCGCTGCCCGTCGCCGAGCGGGAGCTGGCGGCGGCCCCCCTCGGCCCTCGCGTCCAGGAGTTCCTGCTCCCGGCGGTGACCCTGCCCTGCGAGGCCACCGCCGAGGAGGTGACCGCGGCCTTCGGTGGAGAGCCGTCGATCACCAGCGTGGTGCTGGTGGACGAGTACCAGCGTCCCCGGTCGAGTCTCGACCGGGGACGCTTCCTGCTGGCCGTCGCCGGCCGTTTCGGGCATGCGCTGCACGCCCGCAGGCCTGCCGCCCGCCTGGCCGACCCGGCCCGCACCGTTCCCAGGTCCACCCCCGCCGTCACCGCCATGCGGGCCGCCGGGCATGATCCGGCGCGGGTCTACGACGACCTGGTGGTCATCGACGAGATGGGCCGCTGCATCGGGATCGTCCGCGTCTCGGACCTCATCCGTCACGTCACGGCCGAGACGCGCTGAGCTTCTCGTCACCGCCGTTCCCCCGGCTCACCCGCGGTCGGCCGTTCCCGCGGATCACCGTCCGGACCCGGTTTCTTTACATCGTAGATTCATAGTTCGCGCTCCGCGTGCGAGCGCGCCGGGGGAAGGCGCGGACGGGCCGCCCGAGGACGGACGGGCGGAGCGCCCGCGGGCGCCGGAGCGCTCCCGGCCCCGTGGCGCGCCCCCCGCGGGAGCAAGTCCGGCAAATGCCCGTATCCTACGAATTAGGCGAACCTAACCTTCCCTATCGGAGTGATCATGGCAGAGGGCAGACCGGCGCGCAGGACGACCCGCGGCGAGGTGGTGCGGGTGGAGCGGCTCACCCCGCACATGATCCGGGTGGTGCTCGGCGGCGACGGCCTGGCCGGGTTCGAGGCGGGCGAGTTCACCGACCACTACGTGAAGCTGCTGTTCCCCCCGGCCGGGGTGACCTACCCCGAGCCGTTCGACCTGGCCGCCGTCCAGCGCGACCTGCCCCGTGAGCAGTGGCCCACCACGCGGACCTACACGGTCCGGGCGTGGGACCCCGCGGCGCGCGAGCTGACGCTGGACTTCGTCCACCACGGCGACAGCGGCCTGGCCGGCCCCTGGGCGGCCCGGGTACGGCCCGGCGACGAGATCCACTTCCTGGGTCCCGGCGGGGGCTACGCGCCCGACCCCGAGGCCGGATGGCACCTTATGGCGGGTGACGAGAGCGCCCTGCCGGCCATCGCCGCCTCGCTGGAGCGCCTCCCCGCCACCGCCCGCGCCCACGTGTTCCTGGAGGTGGCCGGCCCTGAGGAGGAGCAGCCGCTGAACCACCCGGCGGACACGGAGATCGTGTGGCTGCACCGCGGCGACGCGCCGGTCGGCGAGGCGCTGGTCGCCGCCGTGCGGGCGTTCGCCTTCCCCGAGGGCGAGCCGCACGTCTTCGTGCACGGCGAGGCGGGGTTCGTCCGGGACCTGCGCCGTCACCTGCGGGCCGAGCGCGGCCTGCCGCTGTCGCGGCTGTCCATCTCCGGCTACTGGCGCACGGGCCGCGACGACGAGTCCTGGCGCGCCACGAAGAAGGAGTGGAACCGGCGGATCGAGGAGGAGGAGTCCGCGCTGCTGTCGGCCTGAGGCGCGGCGTCACGGGGCCGGGAGCCCGCCGGGCCCGGACACGGGCCGCCCGGAGCGGAGCCGGGGCGGCCCCGTGGCGAGGTCAGAGCCAGCCCTGCGACCGGGCGCGCCGGACCGCCTCGATGCGGTTGCGGGCGTGGGTCTTGTGGATGGCCGAGGACAGGTAGTTGCGGACCGTGCCCTCCGACAGGTGCAGGCGCCCGGCGATGTCGCCGACGGTGGAGCCGTCGGCGGCGGCGGCCAGGACGTCGCGCTCACGGGGCGACAGCGGGTTCGGGCCGGCGCTCAGCGCCGCCGCGGCCAGGTCCGGGTCGATGACCCGCTCGCCGCGGCGCACCCGCCGTACGGCGGCGGCCAGCTCGCGCGCCGGGCTGTCCTTGACCAGGAACGCCACCGCCCCGGCCTCCATCGCCCGGCGCAGGTAGCCGGGGCGGCCGAAGGTCGTCAGGATCACGACCCTGCAGTCCGGCACCTCCTCGCGGATCATCGCCGCGGCCGTGATGCCGTCGCCGCCGGGCATCTCGATGTCGAGCAGTGCGACGTCCGGGCGGACCTCACGCGCCACGGCGACCGCCTCCGGGCCGGAGGCGGCCTCCCCCACCACCTCGATGTCGGGCTCCAGCCCGAGCAGGGACACCAGCGCGCCCCGGACCATCGCCTGGTCCTCCGCCAGCAGCACCCTGATCACGCCCGCGCCTCCCCCGCCGCCGCGGGGACCGTGACCCGCAGGACGAACCCGTTCCTCCGCGGCCCGGCGCTGACCACGCCGCCGGCCGCCTCCACCCGCTCGGCCAGGCCGCGCAGCCCGCTGCCCGGCTCGTACGGCCCCGCCCCGCGCCCGTCGTCGGCGATCTCCAGCACGGTGGCGCCGCCGTCGGAGGTCACGCCGATCTCGCACCGGCCCGCCCGGGCGTGCCGTATGACGTTGGTGACGCCCTCCCGCACCGCCCAGCCGAGCAGACCGTCCAGCTCCTCCGGCAGGGGCGTGCCCGCCAGGCGGACCGTCACGTGCGTCCCGGCGGCCTCCAGGGCCGCGCGGGCGCCGTCCAGCTCCTCCGGCAGGCCGCGCCTGCGGTAACCGGCGACGGCCTCGCGCACCTCGACCAGCGCCTTCCTGGCCACCGCCTCGACGTCGCGGATCTCCGGCAGCGCCCGCTCCGAGCCCTCCGCCGCCAGCCGCCCGGCCAGCTCGCTCTTCAGCACGATGAGCGACAGGCTGTGGCCGAGCAGGTCGTGCAGGTCGCGGGAGATGCGCAGCCGTTCCTCTCCCGCCGCCAGCCGGGCCATCTCCTCCTGCGCCCGGCGCAGCTGGGCGACCAGCAGCCGGGTGGAGCGCATGCCCCGGAACAGCGCGCCGAGGGTGACGGCCTGCAGCAGGAACAGTAGGGTCAGGCCGAGGTCGTGCTCCTCCAGCAGGCCGACCAGCGTGACGACGAGACACATCGCGGCGATGCAGGCCATCGACTGGCGCGGGCGCAGCATGCCGGCGTGCAGCACGACGGCGAAGATCGGCAGGGCCGTCCAGCTGCCGCCGAGGGTCGCCGCCAGCGCGACGGCCAGGACCGTGGCGGCGCCCAGCAGCCAGTAGGTGGAGCGGTCGGGCTCGCCGAACGTCCGCACGAGCAGCACCGCGGCGGCGTAGCAGGCCGTGAAGACCACCAGCCCGAGGACGCCCCACGCGGCCCTCGCGCCGGTCAGCTCCCCGGTGACGATCTCCAGGATTGGGAAGCACATGTAGACCAGGCCGGTGGACAGCTTGGCCAGCAGCCTGACGCGGTCGCCGTCCACCTCGCGGAGGAGCCGCGCGGAGAGGGTCTTCACGTCGGGAATCCTCCCATCAGGAGATCTCAGGCGCGCGCGGCTCGGGGATCTCAGGCGCGCGCGACGGCCCGCCGGTAGGCGAGCACCGCGATCACGCCCAGGACCACCGCCCAGCCGGCGAGGGCCAGGAGGTCACCCGGCGGCAGGCCGTCCCCGGCGACGATGCCGTGCCCCACGCCGACGTAGTCGGCGGACGGCAGCAGCCGGGCGACGCCGCGCATCCCCTCGGGCATGACCTCCAGCGGGATCCACAGACCGCCGAAGAGCGCCAGCGCGAACATCCCCATCATCGACACGGGCTGCGCGGTGTCGGGGGGCAGCAGCGAGCCGACGGCCAGGCCCAGCGCCGTGAACGGCGCCACGCCGAGCCACATCGCCGCCAGCAGGCCGAGCCACCGCCCGGGAGGCATCGAGACGCCCTGGAACAGCATGGCGGCGGCGCTGACGAGCAGGATCGCCGGCAGCACCAGCAGCATGGAGGCGATCAGCTTGGTCGTGATGATCTTCCAGCCGGCCAGCGGGGTGATCTGGAGCTGACGCAGCCAGCCGCTCCCGCGTTCCTGCGCCCACGGCACGGCGGTGCTCATCAGGGAGGCGGCGAGGCCGCCGTAGGCGCTCATCGAGACCAGGAAGTACGCCCTGCCGCTCAGCCCCCCGGCGTCGGCCTGGTCGCCGTAGACGCTGGAGAAGATGAGGTAGAAGACGACGGGGAAGACCACGACGAAGATGACGTAGCGCTTGTTGCGCAGCATCCGCAGGGCTTCGAGCCTGACGTAGTCCGTCATCGTGACTCCTGGACGAGGGAGAGGAAGGCGTCTTCGAGGTCGGCGCCGTCGATCCGCAGGTCGCGGACCTCCAGCGTGGTGCCGCGGTAGAGGGCCGCGACGGTGGCGTCCGGGTCGGCGGTGCGGAGCGTGGCGGTGCCGGCGGAGATCTCCACGTCGGAGACGCCCGGCAGGGCCTCCAGGCCGGCCGCCGCCTGGCCGCCGAGGGTGAAGCGGACGGTGTGGCCGCCCGCCCCGGCCTTGATCTCGGCGGCGGTGCCGTCGGCCACGACGCGTCCCCCGGTGATGACGATCACCCGGTCGGAGTTCTCGTCGGCCTCGTGCAGGTAGTGGGTGGCGAACAGGACGGTCCGGCCGCCCGCGGCGTAGGAGCGCATCGCCTCCCAGAACCGCAGCCGCGACTCCACGTCCATGGCCGCGGTGGGCTCGTCCAGCACCAGCAGTCTGGGCGCCCCGGCGACGGCCAGGGCGAACCTGACCCGCTGCGCCTGCCCCCCGGACAGCTTGACGGCCCGGCGCCCGGCCAGGGCGGTGAGGTCGGCCATCGCAAGGATCTCGTCCAGGCCGAGCGGGGAGGGGTAGAGCCGCCGCACGAAGGCGACCAGCTCCCGGACGGTGAGCTCGGGGATGAGCTCGCCGCTCTGCAGCATGGCGCCGACCTCTCCCCTGGCGACGGCCTCGTCCGGGGAGTGGCCGAAGACCTCGATGCGGCCCCGGGTGGGGCGCAGCAGCCCGAGCAGCATGTTGATCGAGGTGGACTTGCCGGCCCCGTTGGGGCCGAGCAGGGCGACGGTCCGGCCGGCCTCGACGGTCAGGTCCAGGCCGTCGACGGCGAGCACGTCGCCGTAGCGTCTGCTCACGTCGGCGAAGGAGATGGCGTTCATGGGCGCAACGCTAGGCACGCCCGGACGCGGGGCTCAGTGCCCGCCGTCCGGGATCGGCGGTGACATTTGTCAGATCCGCCCCGCCGGCCGTACGGCCGCCCGCCGCGGGCCGTACGGCGGGCGGCCAGACCGGCGAGAGACGGCGCGCGGCCGGAGAGGACGGATCAGAGACGGCAGGCGAAGATGGCGGTGACCAGGATGGCCTTGGCGCCGATCTCCCAGAGCCGGTCCATCACCTGCTGGTGCCCCTTGCGCGGCACCATGGCGCGGACCGCCACCCAGCCCTCCCGGTGCAGCGGGGAGACCGTGGGCCCCTCCATGCCGGGGGTGAGGGCGATGGCCTCCTCGATCCGCTCGACGCGGATGTCGTAGTCCATCATCACGTAGTCGCGGGCCACCAGCACGCCGCGCAGGCGGCGCAGGATCTGCTGCATTCCCTGGGTCTCGGGGGCGCCGACCCGCCTGATCAGCACCGCCTCGGAGCGGGCGATCGGCTCGCCGAACACCTCCAGGCCCATGTTGCGCAGCGTGGTGCCGGTCTCGACGACGTCGGCCACGGCGTCGGCCACGCCCAGCCGGACGGCGGTCTCGACCGCGCCGTCCAGCTTGATCACCCGGGCGTCCACGCCCTGCTCGGCGAGGTAGGCCTCCAGCAGGCCGGCGTAGGCGGTGGCGACGCGCCTGCCCTTGAGGTCGGCGACGCCGGAGAAGCGGCCGGGGACGGAGGCGAAGCGGAAGGTGGAGCCGCCGAAGCCGAGGGGCAGGACCTCCTCGACCTGCGCGCCGGAGTCGCGGAGCATGTCGCGGCCGGTGATCCCGGCGTCGAGGGTGCCCTCTCCGACGTAGACGGCGATGTCCTTGGGCCGCAGGAAGAACAGCTCGCAGGAGTTGTCGGGGTCGACGACCACCAGTTCCTTGCTGTCCTTGCGCGGGCGGTAGCCGGCTTCCTTGAGCATGGTCTGGGCGCCCTCGGTGAGGGCCCCCTTGTTGGGGACGGCGAGACGCAGCATGGCGTGGAAGTTCCTTACACGGGCGGGAGAGGTGTCACGGGATCTGCGAGCCGGGCGGACCGGCTCACAGATGCTTGTAGACCTCGTCCAGCCCGATCCCTTTGGCGATCATGAGGACCTGCACGTGGTAGAGGAGCTGGGAGATCTCCTCCGCGGCGCGCTCGTTCGACTCGTGCTCGGCGGCCATCCAGCTCTCGGCGGCCTCCTCGACGACCTTCTTGCCGATGGCATGGACCCCGGCGTCCAGCGCGGCCACGGTCCCCGACCCCTCGGGCCGGGTGCGCGCCTTGTCGGACAGCTCGGCGTACAGCTCTTCGAAGGTCTTCATGGTCTCTCTCGGAAAGTCGTCGGATGTACCCGTCAAGGGTAGCCGGACCCCGGGACGTGCGGGGTGGGTGTTCGCACTTCGGGACGGGTACGGGGACGGCGGCCCGCACCGGGCGGACGCATCCGGGATGCTTCGTCCTGGATCGGCCCGCCGGACCGTCCATCCGGGCGGGCCGACCCGGGCGTCCGTCCGGGCATCTGTCCGGGCATCTGTCCGGGCGTCTGTCCGGGCGTCCGCGGAGGGGCCGCACCGGTCCTGAGCGGCGGACCCGGCCGGCACGTCCACCCGGGCGGACGCGTGAGGGCCGGCACGGCATCGCCGTACCGGCCCTCACGGTCGGTCAGTCAGTCAGGCCGGCACGCGCGCCGGCGGCCCTCAGCGGCCGTGGTGGCGGTTGCCGCGCCCTTCGGGGCGGCCCCCGGAGCGGAACTCGCCGCGGAACGACTCGCGCTCCCCGCCGGAACGCCCGCCGCGGCGGGCGCCGGGCCTCGAGTCGGGGTGGCCGTCGGAGCGGCGCTCGGAGCGGTACTGGCCGCGCAGCTCCGAGACGTTCCCGCGGGGCTCGCCCGCGCCATGCTCACGGGAGCGCTGGCCGTCCTCGCCGCGGGCGGGCCGCTCGCGGAACCGGCGCGGGCCGCGGCCGCCGCCGCCGAAGCCACCGCCGCCGCGGCGCTCGCGCTGCTTGGTCGCGGGGGCGGCGGGCTCCCAGACCGGGACCGCCTCGCCGCTGGGCGTGCGCGCTCCGGCGATCTCCGAGAGGCGCGGGTGGCCCGGGGTGGCCCGCAGGCGGAACGGCTTGATGCCCGCGCGGCGGGCCATCGCGTCGGTGGAGCGGCGCTCGCTGGGGAGCACCAGCGTCATGACGGTGCCCTTCTCCCCCGCGCGGGCCGTACGGCCGCCGCGGTGCAGGTAGCTCTTGTGGTCCTGCGGCGGGTCGACGTGCAGCACGAGGCTGATGTTGTCGACGTGGATGCCGCGGGCGGCGACGTCGGTGCAGACCAGGACGTCGATCGTGCCTTCCTTGAACTCGGCCAGGATGCGGGTGCGCTGGTTCTGGCGCTTGCCGCCGTGCAGGCCGCCGGCGCGGACGCCGACCTGGGCGAGCTGCTTGCACAGCCGGTCGACGCCGTGCTGGGTGCGCGCGAACACGATGGTGCGGCCCTCGCGGTTGGCGATCGCGGCGGTCACCGCGAACTTGTCGTCGCGGTGGACCTCCAGGAGGTGGTGCTCCATGGTGTCCACCGGCGAGGAGGCCGGGGCGAGGGAGTGGGTGACCGGGTCGGTGAGGAAGCGGCGGACCAGCTTGTCCACGTCGCCGTCGAGGGTGGCGGAGAACAGCAGGCGCTGGCCCTTGGCCGGGGTCTGCTGCAGGATCGCGCTGACCACCGGGAAGAAGCCCAGGTCGCACATGTGGTCGGCCTCGTCCAGGACGGTCACCCGGACCTCGTCCAGGACGCACTCGCCCTGCTGGATCAGGTCGGTCAGCCGGCCCGGCGTGGCCACGACGATCTCGACGCCGCGGCGCAGCGCCTCGATCTGGCGGCCCATGGACATGCCGCCGACGACGGTCTTCATCCGCAGCGACAGGCCGCGGCCGAGCGGCTCCAGCGCGTCGGTCACCTGCATGGCCAGCTCGCGGGTCGGCACCAGGATGACGGCGAGGGGGCGGCCCGGGCGCGCCTTGGTCCCGGCGACGCGGGCCATCGTGGGAAGGCCGAAGGCGAGGGTCTTGCCGGAGCCGGTCTGACCGCGGCCGAGGACGTCGCTGCCGGCGAGGATGTCGGGGATGGTGGCCCGCTGGATCGGGAAGGGGGCCTCGATGCCCTGGCGGGAGAGACCGGTCACCAGCGGCTTCGGCAGACCCAGGAGGGTGAACTCGGAGACGCCCGCGGGGGCCGCGGCGGACTGGGTGATCTCGGGCAGGGCAGCGTCGAGCATGGTCACGAAGATTCGTGCCTTTCGATAGAAGTACGGGGCACGTCACTTCTGCGAAAGGACGAGCCTGAAGCGCGCGGCGTGGGCCGCGCTCGAACGACGCCCATGAGGGGCGGTGGTGCGGTGCAAGTCGAGGCGCACCGCACGGAGGCGGGTGTGATCACCCGCACGCAGTCGAACCACGATCAAGCATGCCTGGCGTTCGCAGTGCCAGGCCGAACTCGGGGCGCTCCGCGGGAGACGGGCGCTTGTCCGACGACGGAGTCAACGCTCCGCACCGGGGTTTTGTTCCCCGGTATCGGGCATCCTCTCACATAATCCGGCCGCGGCGCGCACCGGCGGGTGCGGGCCGCGACCGGCGGGACGGTCAGACGTTGAAGCCGAGCATGCGCAGCTGCTCGCGCCCCTCGTCGGTGATCTTGTCCGGGCCCCACGGCGGGAGCCAGACCCAGTTGATCTTCACGTCCGAGACCATGCCGTCCAGGGCCGAGTGGGCCTGGTCCTCGATGACGTCGGTCAGCGGGCAGGCCGCGCTGGTCAGCGTCATGTCGATGGTGGCGATCGGCGCGGCGCCGGCCTCGCCGGCGTCGAGGTTGACCCCGTAGATGAGGCCGAGGTCGACGACGTTGATGCCGAGCTCGGGGTCGACGACGTCCTTGAGCGCCTCCATGACCTCGTCAAGGGTGGTCTCTCCGTCATACGACGCCGAGGTGGGCGTCTCCACAGGCTTGCTCACTCAGAACTCCTCATGACCGCGTCCTTGTAGGCCATCCAGGCCAGCAGGGCGCACTTGACGCGGGCGGGGTACTTGGAGACGCCGGCGAACGCCACGGCGTCGCCCAGCACCTCCTCGTCGCCCTCGACCTGCCCCCTGCTCTGCATGAGCCGGGTGAACTCCTCCACCACGGCGAGCGTCTCGTCCACGGTGGAGCCCTCGGTCAGCTCGTACAGCACCGAGGCCGCGGCCTGGCTGATGGAGCAGCCCTGGCCGTCGTAGGAGACGTCCTCGATCTTGCCGCCGTCGCCGAGCTTCACCCGCATGGTGATCTCGTCACCGCACGTCGGGTTCACGTGGTGGACCTCGGCGTCGTACGGCTCGCGCAGCCCCCGGCCCTGGGGGTGCTTGTAGTGCTCCAGGATCAGCTCCTGGTACATCGACTCGGCGATCATCTCAACTGCTCCGGCATTGCTAGGCGAACACCTTCCGCACGTGGTGGAGGCCGCGGACCAGGGCGTCGATCTCGGCCGGTGTGGTGTAGAGGTAGAAGGACGCCCGCGTGGTGGCGGGGATCCCGAACCTCAGGTGCAGCGGGCGGGCGCAGTGGTGTCCGACCCGCACGGCCACACCGAAGTCGTCGTCCAGGATCTGCCCCACATCGTGCGGGTGAATCCCCTCCAGGGTGAAGGAGACCGTGCCGCCGCGCATGTCGAGGTCGCGCGGTCCGATGACCTTCAGCCCCGGGACCTCCGCCAGCGCCTCCAGCGCGTGGGCGGTGAGCTCCCGCTCGTGCCGGGCCACCGCGTCCATGCCGATCTCCGACAGGTAGTCGACGGCGACGCCGAGGCCGATGGCCTCGACGATCGGCGGGGTGCCGGCCTCGAACTTGTGCGGCGCGGGCGCGTAGGTCGAGCGGTCCATCCAGACCGCCTCGATCATCTCGCCGCCGCCGAGGAACGGGGGCATGGCGTCCAGCAGCTCGCCCCGGCCCCACAGCACGCCGACGCCGGAGGGGCCGACGACCTTGTGCCCGGTGAAGGCGAGGAAGTCGACGCCGAGCGCGGCGACGTCCACCGGCTGGTGGGGGACCGACTGCGAGGCGTCCAGCATCATCAGCGCGCCGACCTGGCGGACCCGGGCGAGGACCCGCTCGACGGGGTTGACGGTGCCGAGGACGTTCGACTGGTGCGTGATCGAGACGATCTTCGTCCGCTCGTTGACCAGCTCCTCCAGGCCCGAGAGATCGAGGCGGCCGTCGTCGGTGACCCCGAACCAGCGCAGCGTGGCGCCGGTGCGCTGGGCGAGCATCTGCCACGGCACGATGTTGGAGTGGTGCTCCATCTCGGAGATGACGATCTCGTCGCCGGGACCCATCCGGAACCGGGGGTCGTCGTTGGTGCGGTTGCCGAAGGAGTAGGCCACCAGGTTGAGCGCCTCGGAGGCGTTCTTGGTGAAGACGATCTCCTCGCGGCTCGGCGCGCCGACGAACGCGGCGACCTTGTCGCGGGCGGCCTCGTACGCCTCGGTGGACTCAGCGCCCAGCGCGTGCATGGCCCGGCCGACGTTGCTGTAGTGCATGGCCATGTGCTCGCGCATCGCCTCGACCACCCGGGTCGGCTTCTGCGCGGAGTTGGCCGAGTCGAGGTAGACCAGCGGCCGGCCGCCGGGCAGCTCGCGGGAGAGGACCGGGAAGTCCTTCCTGATCCTCTCCACGTCAAAGCCGGTCGTCATCAGGCCGTTGCCTTCGTGTACGCCTCGTAGCCCTCGGCCTCCAGCTTCTCGGCGAGCTCGGGGCCGCCCTGCTCCACGATCCGGCCGGCCGCGAAGACGTGGACGAAGTCCGGCTTCACGTAGCGCAGGATGCGGGTGTAGTGGGTGATGAGCAGCACGCCGGTGTCGCCGCCGGCGCGGAAGCGGTTGATGCCCTCGGAGACCACCCGCAGGGCGTCGACGTCGAGGCCGGAGTCGGTCTCGTCGAGGACGGCGATCTTCGGCTTGAGCAGCTCCAGCTGGAGGATCTCGTGGCGCTTCTTCTCGCCTCCGGAGAAGCCCTCGTTCACGTTGCGCTGGGCGAAGGCCGCGTCGATCGACAGGGCGTCCATGCCGCCCTTGAGGTCCTTGGAGAACTGGCGGAGCTTCGGGGCCTCGCCGCGGGCGGCGGTGACCGCCGAGCGCAGGAAGTTGGAGACGCTGACGCCGGGGACCTCGACCGGGTACTGCATGGCGAGGAACAGGCCGGCGCGGGCACGCTCGTCGACCGACATCTCCAGCAGGTCGGCCCCGTCGAGCAGGACCTGGCCGCCGGTGATGGTGTACTTCGGGTGGCCGGCGATCGCGTAGGCGAGCGTGGACTTGCCGGAGCCGTTGGGGCCCATGATGGCGTGGGTCTCGCCGGCCCGCACGGTCAGGTTGACTCCGCGCAGGATCTCCTTGTCCGCGACGGAGACCTTCAGGTCGCGGATCTCGAGCGTGGAGCCCGCGGGGACCCGGGTCGAATCAGACACTTTATGACTCCTTCGAGAGCGAGACGAGGACGTCATCGCCGTCGATCTTCACTTGGTAGACAGGGACGGGCCTGGTGGCGGGAGGCCCGGTGGGCTTACCGGTGCGCAGGTCGAAGCACGAGCCGTGCAGCCAGCACTCCAGCGTCTCGTCGTAGACGTCGCCCTCGCTGAGGGCGACCTCGGCGTGGGAGCACACGTCGTGCAGCGCGAAGGCCTCATGCCCCTTGCGCACGAGGGCCACCGGGGTGCCCTCCACCTCGACGGCGATCACTCCGCCGTCGGGGATGTCGCCGAGCTTGCAGACCTTTTCGAACGTCACTTCTCCAGCTCCGCCTCGACCTTGGCGAGAACGCGCTCGCGGAGCTCCTCCAGCTCGATCTTCTCCAGGAGCTGTGCGAAGAATCCGCGGATGACCAGGCGGCGGGCCTCCTCGAAGGGGATGCCGCGGGCCTGGAGGTAGAAGATGTGCTCGTCGTCGAGTCGGCCCGAGGCGCTGGCGTGGCCCGCCCCGGCGACCTCGCCGGTGAGGATCTCCAGGTTGGGCACGGAGTCGGCGCGGGCGCCGTCGGTGAGCAGCAGGTTGCGGTTGAGCTCGTAGGTGTCGGTGCCCTCGGCCTCGACCCGGATGATGACGTCGCCGATCCACACGGCGTGGGCGCCGTCGCCCTGCAGCGCGCCCTTGTAGACGACGTTGCTGCGGCAGTTGGGCTGGGAGTGGTCGACGAGCAGGCGGTGCTCCAGGTGCTGGCCGGCGTCCACGAAGTACAGGCCGGTCAGGTCGGCGTCGCCGCCGGGGCCGGTGTAGGAGACCGAGGGCGACAGCCGCACGACGTCGCCGCCGAGGGTGACCACGAAGCTTTTGAACGTGGCGTCCTTGCCGAGCCGGGCGTGGTGGTGCGAGACGTGCACCGCGTCGTCGGCCCAGTCCTGGAGGCTGACGACCTTGAGGGTGGCGCCCTCGCCGACGGCGAACTCGACGTTGTCGGCGTAGACCGCGCTGCCCCGGTGGTCGAGGACGATGACGGCCTCGGCCATGGGCTCCACGTTGACGAGGGTGTGGCCGTAGGCGGCCCCGTCGCCGGACCCGGTGACGGTGACCACGGTCGGGACGGAGGCGACGGCCTCGCGCGGAACCGTGATCACGGTCGCCTTCTCGAAGGCGCCGTAGGCCTGGGCGCTGACGCGGTCGCCGGGGACGTAGGCCCGGCCGAGCCGCGGGTCGTCGCGGCCCACGGTCTCGACGGTGACCTCGGGGGCCGCCTCCACGGCGACCACGACGCCCCCGCCGGAGGCGGCGGCGCCGGTGTGCAGGCCCTTCAGGCGCGACAGCGGGGTGAAGCGCCACTCCTCCTCGCGGCCCGTGGGGACCGGGAAGTCCTCGACGTCGTAGGAGGACCTCTCGTGGAGGGTCGACAGGGGCTTTGTCTCGAGACCCATCAGCCGACGGCCCCTTCCATCTGCAGCTCGATCAGGCGGTTCAGCTCCAGGGCGTACTCCATGGGCAGCTCGCGCGCGATCGGCTCGACGAAGCCGCGCACGATCATCGCCATCGCCTCGTCCTCGTTCAGGCCGCGGCTCATCAGGTAGAAGAGCTGGTCCTCGGAGACCTTGGAGACGGTGGCCTCGTGGCCCATGGACACGTCGTCCTCGCGCACGTCGACGTACGGGTAGGTGTCGGACCGGCTGATCTGGTCGACCAGCAGGGCGTCGCACTTGACCGTGCTGGCGCTGCCGTGCGCGCCCTCCTCGATCTGCACCAGGCCGCGGTAGGAGGCGCGGCCGCCGCCGCGGGCGACGGACTTGGAGATCACGGTGGAGCTGGTGTTCGGCGCCAGGTGCACCATCTTGGAGCCGGCGTCCTGGTGCTGGCCCTCACCGGCGAAGGCGACGCTGAGGGTCTCGCCCTTGGCGTGCTCGCCCATGAGGTACACCGCCGGGTACTTCATGGTGACCTTGGAGCCGATGTTGCCGTCGATCCACTCCATGGTGGCGCCCTCGTAGGCGACGGCGCGCTTGGTGACCAGGTTGTAGACGTTGTTCGACCAGTTCTGGATGGTCGTGTAGCGGCAGCGGGCGCCCTTCTTCACGACGATCTCGACGACCGCGCTGTGCAGCGAGTCGGAGGAGTAGATGGGCGCGGTGCAGCCCTCGACGTAGTGGACGTAGGAGTTCTCGTCCACGATGATCAGGGTCCGCTCGAACTGGCCCATGTTCTCGGTGTTGATCCGGAAGTAGGCCTGCAGCGGGATCTCGACCGTGACGTTCGGCGGCACGTAGATGAACGAGCCGCCCGACCACACGGAGGTGTTGAGCGCGGCGAACTTGTTGTCGCCCACCGGGATGACGGTGCCGAAGTACTCCTTGAAGAGCTCCTCGTGCTCGCGCAGGCCCGTGTCGGTGTCGACGAAGATGACACCCTTCTCCTCGAGGTCCTCACGGATCTTGTGGTAGACGACCTCGGACTCGTACTGGGCGGCGACGCCGGCGATGAGGCGCTGCTTCTCGGCCTCGGGGATGCCGAGCTTGTCGTAGGTGGACTTGATGTCCTCGGGCAGCTCGTCCCAGGAGGTGGCCTGCTTCTCGGTGGAGCGGACGAAGTACTTGATGTTGTCGAAGTCGATGCCGGTGAGGTCGGAGCCCCAGGTGGGCATCGGCTTCTTGCCGAACAGGCGCAGGCCCTTCAGGCGAAGGTCCAGCATCCACTCCGGCTCGTTCTTGAGCGCGGAGATGTTGCGGACGACCTCTTCGGACAGGCCGCGGCGGGCGGCGGCTCCGGCGGTGTCCGGGTCGGCCCAGCCGAACTTGTAGTTCCCGAGGCCATCCAGCTCCGGGCGGTCGGTGACAGTCACCTTCCGGTCTCCTTGCTCATATCGTCGGATGTGTCTTGACGCGGTGCGGGCCGCTCGGACCCGGCCGCCCGCCGGAGCGCGTCCGGGCCGGGCGTCCTGCGCGGGCTCACGTGCGTGGTGCAGATGCCGTCGCCGTGGGCGATGGTCGCCAGCCGCTGCACCGGAGTGCCGAGGATGCGCGCGAACGCCTCCGTCTCGGCCTCGCACAGCTGGGGGAACTCCGCCGCCACGTGAGCCACGGGGCAGTGGTGCTGGCACAGCTGCTCGCCCCCGGATCCGGCCCCGCTGGCGGAGGCGGCGTAGCCGTCGTCCGACAGGGCCTCGGCCAGGACGCGCACGCGCTGGTCGGCGGGGACCTCGCGCATCCTGGGCAGCAGGCGGCCGACGAGGCCGGACACCTGCGAACGGGCGAACTCGGCCACCGCGTCCGATCCCATGCGGTCGGCGATGAAACGCAGGGCGTTGCCGGCGAGCCCGTCGTAGGCGTGCTCGAAGGCGCTGCGTCCCGCGTCGGTGATGGCGAAGAGCTTCGCCGGCCGCCCGCGTCCGCGCTGGCCCCTGGGCCTGGCCGTACGGGGCTCGATCATGCCCTCGGCCAGCAGGGTGTCCAGGTGGCGGCGGACGGCGGCGGGGGTCAGCCCGAGCCGTTCGCCGAGGGCGGCGGCGGTGATGGGTCCGTGCTCCAGGATGAGCCGGGCGACACGCGCGCGCGTGCTGCGCTCGGCGGACACGCCCGAGTGCCGCGCGATGGCGGCCTCCGGGGTGTCATGCATCTCGGTCACGTATTTCACAACATCAGTGTGGCGTAATTCCTTCCCGCCTGACAAACCGCTGCGTGCGGTCCCTCTCGTGCTGTTCATCACGCAGGAAAGGCTTACCTAATCCGCCGGGACGACATCCACCGGGACGACGGAGGAGGCGCCGCGGCGCAGCACGGTGAAGGCGGCGAGGGCGGCCAGCGCGAAGACGGCGAGCACCGCGGCCATCGGCAGCGCTCCCCCGCCCGCCAGGCCGGTCAGCGGCGCGGCGACGGCGCCGAGCGCGAACTGCAGCACACCGGTCAGCGCCGAGGCGCTCCCGGCGACCTGCTGCGGCTGCCCGGCCAGGGCGAGCGCCCCGGCGCCGGGCATCACCAGCCCGCCCCCGCACATCATGACGAACAGGCCGGCGGCCAGCACCGGCAGCGGCAGGTGGGCGAGGGCGGTGGCCATCAGCACCGCGGCGCCCGCGGCGAAGAGGACCAGGCCGATGACGATCAGCCGGGAGGGGGCGACCCTGCGCCCGGCCAGCCGCCCGCCGATCTGCGCGGCGACGGTCAGCCCGAAGGCGTTCAGCGCGAACAGCAGCGAGTACGTCTGCGGGGAGGCGCCGTAGACCTCCTGGACCACGAACGGCGAGGCGGAGATGTAGGCGAACATCGCGCCGAAGCCCAGGCCGCCGGTGAGCGCGCTGGACATGAACGACCGGTCGCGCAGCAGGTGCCAGAAGGTGACGAGGGTGTGCCGCAGCCCGCCCTCCTCGCGCCTGCCGGGCGGCAGCGTCTCGCGCACCCCGAACAGGGCCGCCGCCAGCAGGAGCAGCCCCGCGACGGAGAGCGAGACGAACACGCCCCGCCAGGAGGTGTGGGCCAGCAACTGGGCGCCCGCGATGGGGGCGAGGATCGGCGCGAGGCCGCTGACCAGCATGAGGGTGGCGAAGATGCGGGCGATGGCCGCGCCCTGGTAGAGGTCGCGGACGACGGCCCGCACGATCACCAGCGCGGCGCCGCCCGCAACGCCCTGCAGCAGCCGGAACCCGACAAGGCCGTAGACGCCGGGCGAGAACGCGCACAGCAGGGAGGCGACGGCGTAGGCCGCGATGCCGATCAGCAGCGGCTTCCGCCGTCCCCGCACGTCGCTGATCGGGCCGGCGAGGATCTGCCCCGCCGAGACCCCGATCAGGCAGGCGGTCAGGCTGAGCTGCACCTGGGACTGGCCGGCGTCCATCTCGGCGGCGATGGCCGGCAGCGCCGGCAGGTACATGTCGATCGACAGCGGGCCGATCGCGGACAGCGCGCCCAGGATGAGCAGCAGCGTCCCCCTGCGCCGCGCGGCGGGCGCCTCCACGGATCCGGCGGACGCCTCCACCGCCTCCACGGGCCCGGCGGGCTCGGCGAGCACCCCCTCGGGCGCGGCCGAGGCCTCCGCGGGCTCGACGGACGCCTTCTCTGACTCGGCGGCTGCCGCGGTCATCTACTCCAACCCCTTTTCCCTCACGGGCCACGACGGGCCCTTGAGGGCCAGGGGTCTGGAACCGCAATCAGGCCATCCGAATTCCCAAATTTCGGAAATATGAGGAAAAAAGGTTAGCGCTCGCCGTACGGCCGGCGCCGCGACGGCGGTGCCGGCCGGTCGCGGCCGGCACTCCGGTCACGGGGTCAGCCGGTCGCCTCCCGCGGGCCGACCACGGCGAACAGGGCCGCCTGCGGGTCGGCGACGACCGCCGTCCTGCCCGCCGGCGTCGTCGTGGGCGGCGTCTCCAGCGAGCCGCCCAGGTGGACGATCCTCGCCACGGCCTCGCCGACGTCCTCGACGGCGAAGCAGACCAGCCAGTACGGCGGCGCGCCGGGCGGGAGCGGCCCCCGGGCCGCCGAGGCCCCGGCGACGGGACGGCCGTCCACCCGCCACTCGACGCGGTCGCCGTCCGGCCCGCCGATCGCGTCGGTCCCACCGGCCCCGCCGGCCTCGCCGTCAGCGCGGCTCCAGCCGAAGACGGACGCGTAGAAGGGGTCGCAGCCCCGGGGGTCGGCGGTCACCAGCTCGCTCCAGGCGAACGCGCCCGGCTCGCCGGTCACCTCCGCGCCCCGGTGCAGGCCCGGCTGCCAGGCGGCGAAGACGGCGCCCCAGGGGTCCTGGAAGGCCGCGGCGACGCCCTCGCCGAGGACCTCCGCCGGCTCGCAGACGACCTCTCCCCCGGCGGCGCGGACCTTCAGCGCCGTGACGCCCGCGTCGTCGGTGGCCACATAGGTGTTCCAGACCGAGGGGACGCCGTCGCCCGAGCCCGGCCCGACGCCGGCCACGGCCCTGCCGCCGAGGGTGAACCGGCCGTACCCTCCCGACTCCGGACGCGGGTCGAACACCGCCTCCCAGCCGAAGACCTCGCGGTAGAACCGGACCGACAGGGTGACGTCGGCGCTCGACAGCTCCACCCAGCACGGGACACCTGATTTGCAGCCACTCCGCTCGGACACGCCGAACCTCCTCATGTCGTGATTCGGGACAGGCACAGAGTGGCACGCGGCCCTCGGCGGACCGGGCGGCCGATCGGGAGCCTTGGCGGGATCCGCCCGAAGCCTTTACCGGACGCGGGGACGGCTCGCCGCCACGCCGGGAACAACCGCAGGTCCGGCAGCGGGAGCACCCGGGGTGGTCCCTAAACTCGTGGTCATGGAGTCCCCAGCCGTCGAGATCATCGATCTGGTCAAGAGATACGGCCGCACCACCGCGATCGACGGTCTCACGCTCACCGCGGGCCGCGGCGCGGTCACCGCCATCCTCGGCCCCAACGGGGCGGGCAAGACCTCGACCATCGAGATCTGCGAGGGGTTCCGGCGGCCCGACGGCGGCACCGTCCGGGTGCTGGGCCTCCCGCCCGCCCGGCCGGAGCTGCGCGCCCGGGTCGGGGTGATGCTCCAGGCCGGGGGCGTCCCCCCGGCGGCGCGCTGCGGGGAGTGGCTGCGCCTGATGTCGCGTTTCCACGCCCACCCCCTGGACCCGGCGGCGCTGCTGGAGCGGCTCGGGATGACCGAGCACGCCCGCACGCCGTACCGCAGGCTGTCGGGCGGGCAGCAGCAGCGCGTCTCGCTGGCCGCGGCCGTCGTCGGCCGTCCGGAGCTGGTCTTCCTCGACGAACCGACCGCGGGCCTGGACCCGCAGGCCCGGCACGCCTGCTGGGACCTCGTCGCCGACCTGCGGGCCGCCGGCGTGTCGGTGGTGCTCACCACCCACCACATGGACGAGGCCGAGAGGCTCTCCGACCACGTCGTGATCATCGACCACGGCGGGGTGGTCGCCGAGGGCACCCCGAGCAGCCTCACCGGCGCCGAGCGGCAGCTGCGCTTCCGCGCCCGGCCGGGCCTGTCGCTGGACGAGCTGCTGGCCGCGCTGCCCTCCGGCAGCACGGCCAAGGAGTCCCCCTCGGGGCACTACATCATCGAGGGGCAGGTCGGCCCGGAACTGCTGGCCACCGTGACCACCTGGTGCGCCGCGGAGGGCGTCACGGCCGCCGACCTCAGCATCGAGCGCCGCACGCTGGAGGACGTCTTCCTCGAGCTGACCGGCCGGGAGCTCCGATGACCGCCACGCCCCGCGGCGGACCCGCCGGCGGAGCGCGAGCACCGGGAGCGCCGGGAGCACAGCCGGCACTGAGAACACAGCGAGCCCTGAGAGCCCTGAGGGCGCAGAGAGCACGGAGAGCGCAGTGACCACCCTCGACCTCACCCCGGCGCCCGGCGCCGCCCCGCTGCCGCGGATGGTGCTCGCGCAGGCGGGTGCGGAGATCAAGTCGACCCTCCGCAACGGCGAGCAGCTCCTGCTCACCCTGATCATCCCTGTGCTGCTGCTCGTCGGCTTCTCCACCACGTCGCTGGTGAACGTCGGCCGCGGCTCCCGGGTGGCCTTCATCGCCCCCGGTGTGATCGCGCTCGCGGTGATGTCCACCGCCTTCACCGGCCAGGCCATCGCGACCGGCTTCGAACGCCGGTACGGCGTGCTCAAGAGGCTGGGCGCCAGCCCGCTGTCCCGGACCGGGCTGATGCTGGCCAAGACGCTCGCGGTGATCGCCGTGGAGGTCGTCCAGGTGGTCGTCATCGGCGCGGTGGCGGTGGCCCTGGGCTGGCGGCCCTCGGGCTCCCCCCTGGCCGCGCTGACGCTGATCCTGCTCGGCACCGCCGCCTTCAGCGGCCTCGGGCTGCTGATGGCCGGCACCCTGCGCGCCGAGGCCACGCTCGCCGGGGCCAACCTGGTCTACCTCGTCCTGCTGGGCTGCGGCGGGGTGATCTTCCCGCTGACGGCCTTCCCCGCGGCGGTGGAGCCTGTGCTGCGGCTGCTACCGATCTCCGCGCTGACCGGCGGGCTGCGCGCGGTGCTGACCGGCGGTGCGGCGCTCCCCCTGGGCGCCGTCGCGATCCTCGCCGTCTGGGCGGCGGCCTCCCTGGCCCTGGCCTCCCGCACCTTCAGGTGGGAATGACCCGCCGCCGGTGATCTCACATCCCGGACGGCGTCCGCCCGCCCCGGGCCCGGCGAGTAAGGTCTGAAAGTCGATACGGCACTGACATAGGGGGAGTCTCATGACCGCCGAGGGGCTGCCCGGGCCGGCGGAGCCGTACCGGCGGGGGCTGCCGGGGCCGGGAGCGCTGCTGCGGACCGCCGCCGACGCCGTCCCTCCGTCCGGGCTGGTCATCCTGGCCATCCTGTCGGTGCAGCTCGGCGCGGGTTTCGCCAAGGACCTGTTCGCGCAGCTGCCGCCGAGCGCGGTGGTGTTCCTGCGCATCGCGATGAGCGCGCTGGTCCTGGGCGTGGTCGCCCGGCCCCGGCTGCGGGGCCTGACCCGGCGGGACGTCGCGGCCGGGGTGGCGTTCGGCGTGATCCTGGGCGTGATGAACCTGTCCTTCTACGAGGCTCTGGCCCGGCTGCCCATGGGCATCGCGGTGGCGATCGAGTTCCTCGGGCCGCTCGGGGTGGCGGTGGCCGCCTCGCGCCGCCGCCTGGACCTGCTCTGGGTCGTGCTGGCCGGGTCGGGGATCGCGCTGCTGGCCCCGTGGGGCTCGGCGGCCCGGACGAGCTGGACCGGAATCGCCTTCGCGCTGGTGGCCGCGCTCTGCTGGGCCGGCTACATCGTGCTGTCGGCGGCCGTGGGCCGGCGCTTCCCCGGCACGACCGGCCTGTCCTTCGCGATGATCGTGGCGTTCGTGGTGATCGCGCCGCTGGGCGTCGGAACGGGCGGCGCGGATCTGCTGCGGCCGGAGGTGCTGCTGATCGGGCTCGGGGTGGGCCTGCTGTCATCGGTCATCCCCTACTCGATCGAGCTGGAGGCGCTGCGCCGGATGCCCAAGCAGGTGTTCGGCATCCTGATGAGCCTGGAGCCGGCCGCGGCGGCGCTGATCGGGCTGGTCGTGCTGGGCGAGGTGCTGGACGCGCGCGAGTGGGCCGCCATCGCCTGCGTGGTCGCCGCCAGCGTGGGCTCCACCCGCGGCGCCCGCTGACCCACGCCCGGCCCGGGGCGTAGGGCCCCGGTTCTCCCGGACGTACGGCGCGCGGCCTTCCGGCCGGGGCGGCCCGGGACGTTACTCGGCGCCGCCGGCCCAGATGCCGCGGACGTGGCCGATGTGGCGGCGGATCAGCCGCTCGGTGCCCTCCCGGTCGCCGGCCGCCAGCAGGTCGAGCAGGTCGAGGTGCTCGCGGGCGGAGCCGGCCAGGCCGCCCCGGGCGCTGAGGGCGGGCAGGCCGTACAGGCGGGCGCGGCCGCGCAGGTCGCGCACCACGTCCACCAGGTGCGCGTTGCCGGCCAACGCCAGCAGCTCCAGGTGGAAGCGGATGTCGGCGTCGACGTAGGCGAGCAGGTCGCCGCGGTCTGCCGCGTCGACGATCCGCTGGGCCAGCGGGCGCAGCGGATCGAACCTCGCGGTGCCTCCCGCGCCGTCCGCTCCCCCGCCCGCGCCGTTCCCGGCGGCCAGGCGGGTCACCGTGGGCACCTCGATGAGCAGGCGGATCTCGGTGAGCTCATCCAGGTCGCGGTCGGACAGCTCGGTGACCCGGAAGCCCTTGTTGCGCACCGCCTCGACCAGACCCTCCTTCGCGAGGTCGAGCATCGCCTCGCGCACCGGGGTGGCCGAGACGCCGAACTGGGCGGCCAGCACGGGCGCCGAGTACACGACGCCGGGCCGCATCTCACCGGTGATCAGGGCGGCCCGCAGGGCGTGCGCCACCTGCTCCCGCAGGCTCTGCCGCTCACCCACCGCCGGCAGGTCGAGCCGGTCGTCCGCCGAAGGAGCCATCCCCGCGCCTCTCATCTCGTCATCCGGGCCCGCAGCCACGCCTCGTAGGCGGCTCCCGCCACCACCAGGTCCTCCCATGCCATGCCCACGCTCTTGAACACCCGCGGCCCCGGGCCGGGGGACACGGCGCCGGTGACCAGGTCCGCGAGGTTCCCGGCGAGATGACCGGAGGTGATCGTACCGTTCCGCAGCGGGATGACCAGATCACCCGCCTCGGCGAGGGCGGCGCGGCGCGCCTCGACGACCACGGTGGACCGTGCGACGAGATCGTCGTCGATCTCCCGGGCGTCCGGCTCGTGGGAGCCGACCGCGATCACGGTCACGCCGTCGCGGATCATCCTACCGTCGAACAACGGGGTCCTGGAGGTGGTACAGCAGGCCACGAGACCGCCCTGTCCGGGATCGGCCACGACGTGCGCCGCTCCGGGCTCCGCGCCCGCCGTCGCGCCGCCGGGGACTCCGTACGCGCCGGACGCCGCGCCGGACGGGGCCGCGTACGCGGCGGCGGGCACGGCGTCGGCCCGCAGGCCCGCGGCGGCGCAGCGGGCGGCGAACTCCCCCGCCCGGACCGGATCCCGGGCGACCACGGTCACGCGCCGCAGCGGCCGGACCGTCCGCAGCGCCTCCACGTGCCCCCACGCCTGCGGCCCGGTGCCGAACACCGTCAGGTGCCCGGCGTCCCCGGCGGCCAGGTGCCGTACGGCCAGCGCCGAGACGGCCGGGGTGCGCAGCGCGGTGAGGGCGGCTCCGTCCAGCAGGGCCAGCGGGACGAGGGTCTCGCCGTCCATCAGCAGGTAGGTGCCGCAGATCCGGGGCAGGCCGCGGGCGGGGTTGCCCGGGGCGACGCCGGCCACCTTGATCCCGGCGAAGCGGCCCCAGGCGGCGGGCATCAGCAGCAGCTGCCCGGCGGGGACCTCCACGACGGGCCGCCGCGGGCCGTCCTCGGGGTCGAGCCCGGCGAGCAGCGCCTCCTCCAGGACCCGTACGGCCGCGGCCATCGGCACCAGCTCGCGCAGCGCCGGCCCGTCCAGGTAGGGGGGCGTGCTCATCGGAGCGTGAACCCGGTGCCCAGCGGGTCACACGGGTCCAGGGTGAAGCGGTGCTCGCCGGTGCGGTAGGCCATGCCCTCGATCTCGGGGACGACGCCCTCCTCCGTCTCCTCGGCCACCCACGCCCGGAAGGAGGTCCCCACGACGCCCTCGTGGACGAGCGTGCCGGTGAAGCCGTCGGCGTGCAGCAGCGCCAGCCGGGCGGCGGTGCCCGAGCCGCAGGGCGAACGGTCCACCTCTCCGTCGGCGAAGACCGTCACGTTGCGCTGGTGGCCCGGGCCCGCCTCGTCGTGGAAGATGACGCCGTAGATCCCCGACAGCCTCTCGTCCCGCGGGTGGCGGGCGGCGGGATGGCCGGCCAGGGCGGCCTTGACGGCCCGGCCGAGCGCGATCAGCGCGGTCAGGTGCTCGGGGGCCACGCTGAGGCCGAACGCGGCGGCCGGGACGGAGGCGTAGACGGCCCCGCCGTAGGCGACGTCGGCGGTCACCCCGGCCAGGCCGGGGAGTCCGGGGACGGACGCGGCCGGGCCGGCCGCGGCGGCGAGCGGGCCGAGGGCGACGTCCCTGGCGAGCACGTAGGAGGGGACGTTGCGGAAGGTGACGGCCTCGACGCGGCCCGCCGAGCGGCGCACCCGGGCCGTCACCCGTCCGGAGGGGACGTCCACCACGACATCGGTCTCACCGTCCGGGTCGGTCGGGACCAGGCCGGTCTCGGCGGCGTGGACGCCGAGCGCGATGGTGCCGTGCCCGCAGGCGGTGGAGTAGCCGTCCTTGTGCCAGAACAGCACGCCGAGGTGGGCTCCGTCGTCGTCCGGCGGGACGAGGAAGCAGCCGTACATGTCGGCGTGGCCGCGCGGCTCGTGGCAGAGCAGCCGCCGCACGGCGTCGACCTCGGGGGCCCGCGCCGCCTCGCGGCGTTCGAGGACGGTGCCGCCGGGGATGTCCGGCGTCCCGGCGGTGACGATCCGGAACGGCTCGCCGCCGGTGTGGTAGTCCACCGTGTGGATCCGCATGTTCTCCCGTTCTGTCGTTCCGGCCCGGTGCGGGGCCGCCCTCCGTGGGGTCTTCTCCCCGGGGCGGCCCCGTGAAGGTCCTGCTCCGGGACGCGGCGCCGTGCGGCACCGTGCGGCACTGTGGGACGCCGTGGGACGCCGTGGGACGCCCCACGGTGCCGTCAGACGCCGCCCAGGTACGCCTCGACCACCCGGGGGTCGTCGCGCAGCTCGGCGGCCGGTCCCTCCAGCACGCGTTCGCCGTTCTCGATCACGTAGCCGCGGTGGGCGATGCCGAGCGCGGCGGTGGCGTTCTGCTCGACGAGCAGCACCGAGGTGCCCTCGGCGTTGATCTGGGCGATCAGCTCCATCACCGACGCCACCACCAGCGGGGCCAGCCCCATGGACGGCTCGTCGAGCAGCAGCGTCCTGGGCCCGGTGACCAGGGCCCGGCCGATGGCGAGCATCTGCTGCTCGCCGCCGGACAGCGTGCCGCCCTGCTGGGCGCGCCGCTCGGCCAGCCGGGGCAGCAGCCCGTAGACCCGGTCGATCCGCCGTCGCACCTCGGCCTGGTCGCGGACGAGGTAGCCGCCGATCTGGAGGTTCTCGTGGACGGTGAGGGTGCTGAAGACCCGGCGGCCCTCGGGGACGTGGACCAGGCCCAGGGCGGTGACGCGGTGCGGCTTCGCGCCGGTGACGTCGTGGCCGTCGAAGACGACCGTGCCGCCGCTGGGCCGTACCAGCCCGGAGGCCGCCGCCAGCGTGGTGGTCTTGCCGGCGCCGTTGTTGCCGAGCAGGGCGACGATCTCGCCCTGCCCGACGGTGAGCGACAGCCCCCGCAGGGCGTGCACGCCGCCGTAGTGGACGTCGAGTCCGCTGATCTCAAGCATGGGTGTCGCTCCCGAGGTAGGCCTCGATGACGGCCGGGTCACGGCGCACGTCCTCCGGGCGGCCGTCGGCGATCTCCTTGCCGAAGTTGAGCACGACCACGCGCTCGGAGACCTCCATGACCAGGCCCATGTCGTGCTCGATGAGGACGATGGCCACGCCCAGCGCCTGGATGCGGCGGATCAGGTCGAGCAGTTCGGTCTTCTCGCCGTGGTTGAGGCCGGCGGCGGGCTCGTCGAGCAGCAGCAGGTCGGGGCGGCGGGCCAGCGCCCGGGCGATCTCGACGCGGCGCTGCTCGCCGTAGGGCAGGTGGCGGGCCTCGCCGTACCGGTCGCCGCGTAGGCCGACGAAGTCGAGCCAGTGGTGGGCCTGCTCGGTGCACTCGCGTTCGGAGCGGCGGTAGCGGGGGGTGTGCAGCAGCGCGTCCAGGACGTTCTGCCGCAGCCACAGGTGGGCGCCGGCCCGTACGTTGTCCAGGACCGACAGTTCGCCGAACAGGCGCAGGTTCTGGAAGGTCCTGGCGACGCCGAGCGCGGCGACGGCCGACGGCCGCAGGCCGCGCAGGCTCCGGCCGCGCAGGGTGATCTCCCCGGCGGTGGGGCGGTAGAAGCCGGTGACGCAGTTGAACGCCGAGGTCTTGCCGGCGCCGTTGGGCCCGATGACCGAGACGACCTCCGCCTCGTTCACCGAGAACGTCAGCCCGTCGATGGCCAGCAGCCCGCCGAAGGCCAGGCGCAGGTCCGAAACGCTGAGCAGGGTCGTCACGGGACCTCCTTGGACCGGGCGGGCCACAGCCCCTGCGGGCGCAGCAGCATGACGGCGATGAGCAGGACTCCGAACAGGAAGAACCGGTAGTCGGCCAGGTCGCGGAGGATCTCCGGCAGGATGCTGATCACGATGGCGCCGATGACGACGCCGGGGATCGAGCCCATGCCGCCCAGGACGACGGCCATCAGCACCAGGGCCGACTGCAGGAAGGTGAAGCTGCCCGGGGAGATCGCCGACAGGTGGGCGGCGAACAGCACCCCGGCCAGGCCGCCCCAGACGGCGCCGGCGATGTAGGCGGCGAGCTTGACGCGGTAGGTGTGCACGCCCATGGCCTCGGCGGCGTCCTCGTCCTCGCGGACGAACCGCCAGGCCCGGCCGATGCGGGAGCGGCCCAGCCGGGCGGCGCCGAGGACGGCCAGCGCGACGACGACCACGGTCAGGTAGTAGAACGCGACCGGGCTCCCGGTCAGGCCGGGGATGCCGTAGATGCCCGAGGGGCCGCCGGTGACGTCCAGGTTGTTGGCGGTGATCCGGATGATCTCGCCGAAGCCGAGGGTGACGATGGCGAGGTAGTCGCTGCGCAGCCGCAGGGTGGGCGCGCCGATGACGACGCCCGCGACGACCGTCACGACGATGACGGCCGGCACGGTGGCCACCAGCGGCAGGTCCAGGCGGGTGGCCAGCACGCCGCTGGTGTAGGCGCCGACCGCGAAGAACGCGACGTAGCCGAGGTCGAGCAGGCCGCAGTAGCCGACCACGATGTTCAGCCCGGCCGCGAGCATCACGAAGATGGCCGCGCTGGTCATGACCGACAGCGCGTACGGCGTGGCGTCGACGAACGGCGCGAGCAGCGCGACGAGCAGGCCGGCCAGCCCGGCCCGGCGGTTCTGCAGCAGCCGGGAGGCGCGGGTGGGCGGCTTGCCGGCGCCGCGGCGGCGGACCTCCGGGGTCTTGACGTCTTCGGGGGTGGCGTCGGGGATGCGGGTCACACTCGCTCCGTCACGCGTTCGCCGAGCAGGCCGGTGGGCCGCACGGTCAGGAACAGGATCAGCACCCCGAAGGCGAAGACGTCGCGCCACTCGCCGCCCAGCCAGAACGTGCCGAACGACTCCAGCAGGCCGAGCACCAGCCCGCCGAGCATCGTGCCGGGGATGTTGCCGATGCCGCCGATGACGGCCGCGGTGAACGCCTTGAGCCCGATCAGGAACCCCATCAGGAAGTCGATCTTGCCGTAGTAGGCGCCCGCCATCACCCCGGCGGCTCCGGCGAGGGCCGAGCCGATGAAGAAGGTCCGGGAGATGACGGCGTTGACGTCGATGCCCATCAGCGAGCTGGTGGCCGGGTCCAGGGCGATGGCCCGCATGGCGCGGCCCTCGCGGGTCCGGGTGACCAGCAGGTTCAGCCCGATCATCAGGACCACGGCCACCCCGACCAGGACGAGCTGCGCGAGCGTCAGCCTGGCCCCGGCGACCTCCAGCGAGGTGCCGCCGAGCCGCAGCGGGTAGACCCGCGGGTCGGCCCCGGCGGCGGCGCGCATGCCGTACTCCAGGGCGAAGGACGCGCCGACCGCGGTGATCAGCAGGGAGAGGCGGGGGGCGCGGCGCAGGGGCCGGTAGGCGATCCGTTCCAGCGCCACCCCGGCCAGGCCGGTGACGGCCATGGTGACCACCAGTACGGCCAGCAGCACCGGCAGCGCCATCGAGGAGGACACGCCGCCGACCGCGCCGAGGATGGCGAAGCCGGCGAACGCGCCGAGCATGTACAGGTCGCCGTGGGCGAAGTTGAGCAGTTTGATGATCCCGTAGACCATGCTGTAGCCCAGCGCCACCAGGGCGTAGAACGAGCCGACGAACAGCCCGTTCCAGATGAGCTGCGTCATTTCAGGGAGTCCTGCAGGGTGATCTTGCCGTCCTTGACGACCAGGATCTGGAAGCCGCCGTTGGACAGGGTGTGCTCGGGGGTGAACTTCAGCGGGCCGGAGAACATCTGGAACCCGTCGATCGCCTCCAGCGCCGAGATGACCTTGGCGCCGTCGGTGCCGCCCGCCTTGCCGACGGCCTCGGCGGCCAGCCTTACGGCGTCGTAGGCCTGGTTGGAGTAGGGGCCGGGCTCGGTGCCGAACTTCTTCTTGTACGCCTCGATCCAGCCCTCGGCGCCCTCCAGGGTGTCGGGGGTCTGGGTCATGGTGGCGTAGACGCCCTCGGCGGCCTCGGGCCCGGCGATCTCGACGAGCTTGGGCGAGACCGAGCCGTCGCCGACCATGATGGAGCCCTTGTACCCGGCCTGGCGGAGCTGGCGGGCGATCAGGCCGCCCTCCTGGAAGTAGCCGGTCCAGTAGACGAAGTCGGGCTTCTTGGCCAGCACGTTGGTGATGTTGGCGCTGTAGTCGCTCTCCTTGGGGGTCACCGCCTCGACGAGCGCGGTGTCGGGGCCGCCGGGGGCGTCCAGCAGGGTCTTGGTGCGCAGCGCGATGTCCTTGGAGTAGCTGGTGTTGTCGTGCATCAGCGCGACGCTCTTGGCGCCCTGCTTGGTCATCCACTTCTCGGCGGCGGCGGCCTGCTGGGTGCCGGTGCCGTTGATGAGGAAGACGTGCTTGAGCTTCTGGTCGACCAGCTCCTGGGAGTTGGCCGCCGGGATGATCATCGGTATGTTCGACTTCCCGAAGATGGGAAGGGTGGGCAGCGTCGCGCCGGAGCAGTATCCTCCGACCGAGACGTCCACCCCCTCGGTGACCAGCTTGTTGGCTCCGGCCGCCGCGGACTGGGCGTCGCAGGCGTCGTCGGCGGTCTTGAGCTCCAGCTTTCGGCCGAGGACCCCGCCCTTGGCGTTGATCTCGTCCACGGCGAGCTGGGCCGCGTTGCTCATATAGGGGCCGATCGCGGCCTCGCTGCCCGACTGGGGGATCAGCATTCCGAGGACGATCGGCTCGTTCGTCTTGGCGGTGTCGCCTCCGTCGCCGCCGCCGAGCAGCCCCTGGCCACATCCGGTGGCGAGCAGGGCCACGGCGGCCAGCGAGGCGATGGGGGCAAGGGGGATGGCACGCATGTGCGGCTCCTCACGGCTAGTGATGTGTGACATTGCACATAGGTGGGCCCTGAGCCGTCAAGGACCGAAACAAGACCGTTAGCCTTCTCGTCCCGAACCTTCATCTACCGGCGTCCGGCACCCCGCGGACGCCCGCGGCACGGCACGCGGAACCGGTACGGCGGGCCGGTGCGGAACGGCCCGCCGTACCGGGGCACGGGACGACGGAGGCGGGTGCGGGCCGGGCCGGGTCAGGACCCGGCCCGGGATCACACCCGGATCAGAGCAGGAAGCCCGCGGGGAAGGGGTCGCGCGGGTCGAGGAAGTACTGCGCGGTCCCGGTGACCCACGCCCGCCCGGTGATGGCCGGGACCACCGCGGGCCGGCCCGCCACCTCCGTCTCCGCGACGAGCCGCCCGACGAACCGGGTGCCGATGAACGACTCGTTGACGAAGTCGGTGTCCAGGCCCAGCTCGCCCCGGGCGTGCAGCTGCGCCATCCGGGCGCTCGTGCCGGTGCCGCACGGCGAACGGTCGAACCAGCCGGGGTGGATCGCCATCGCGTGCCGCGAGCGGCGGGCGTCGGACCCCGGGGCGGTGAAGTGCACGTGGTGGCAGCCCCGGATGCCGTCGTCCAGCGGATGGACCGGCTCGTCCTGCTCGTTGACCGCCTTCATGATCTCCAGCCCCGCGCCGAGGATGCGGTCCTTGGCGGCGCGGTCGAACGGCAGGCCCACCGACTCGATCGGCACGATCGCGTAGAAGTTGCCGCCGTACGCCAGGTCGTAGCGGACCTCCCCCAGGCCGGGCACCTCGACCACCCGGTCCAGGCCGGCGCTGAAGGAGGGCACGTTGACGATGGTGACCGCGACGGCCGCGCCGTCCTCGACGCGCACCTCGGCGACGACCAGCCCGGCGGGGGTGTCGAGCCGGATGGTGGTGACCGGCTCGACGACCTCGACCATCCCGGTCTCCACCAGCACGGTCGCCACGCCGATGGTGCCGTGGCCGCACATCGGCAGGCAGCCGGACACCTCGATGTAGAGCACGCCGTAGTCGGCGTCGGGCCGGGTGGGCGGCTGCAGGATGGCGCCGCTCATGGCCGAGTGGCCGCGCGGCTCGTACATCAGCAGGGTCCTGACGTGGTCCATCTCGGCCAGGAAGTGCTCGCGGCGCTCGGCCATGGTGGCCCCGGGGATGACCCCCACCCCCCCGGTGATCACCCGGGTGGGCATGCCCTCGGTGTGGGAGTCCACCGCGTGGAAGACCCGTTTCGTTCTCATCTCCCCCTCCTCGGGGACGTTCGGTTCCCCCTCGGGAGGGCTCGGTCTCCCTCCCTCGGGGACGTTCGGCCTCCCCTGCCGGGGAGGTACGGCGGGCGCCCTCAGGACCCGCGGTGCTAGCGCAGGCCCTCCGCCAGGACCTTCTCGGTCGCGGTGCGCACCGCGGCCTCCTGCTCGGGGGTCAGCGGTGTGCGCGGCGGGCGGCACGGGCCGCCCGGCCGGCCGGCCAGGTCCATGGACAGCTTGATGGCCTGGACGAACTCGGTCTTGGAGTCCCAGCGCAGCAGCGGGTGCAGCGAACGGTACAGCGGCAGCGCGGTGGCCAGGTCACCGGCCGCGGCCGCGGCGTACAGGGCCGCGCACGACTCGGGCAGCGCGTTGGGGTAACCGGCCACCCAGCCGACCGCGCCGGCCAGCAGCAGCTCCACCAGCACGTCGTCGGAGCCGACCAGCAGGTCCAGGCCCGGGGCCAGCTCGGCCAGCTCGTAGGCCCGGCGCACGTCGCCGGTGAACTCCTTGACCGCCACGATCAGCCCCTCCTCGTGGAGGCGGGCCAGCAGCGCGGGGGTGAGGTCCACCTTGGTGTCGAAGGGGTTGTTGTAGGCCACGATCGGCACGCCCGCCCGGGCGACCTCGCGGTAGTGCTCCAGCACGGCCCGCTCGTCGGCCCGGTAGGCGTTGGGCGGCAGCAGCATGACCGCCCCGCACCCGGCGTCGCGGGCCTGCTCGGCCCAGCGGCGCGCCTCCAGCGCGCCGTAGGCGGCGATCCCCGGCATGACGCGGTCACCGCCGACCGCCTCGACCGCGGTCTCCACGACACGGGCCCGCTCCTCGGCGGTCAGCGTCTGGTACTCGCCCAGCGAGCCGTTCGGCACCACGCCGTCGCAGCCGCCGGCGACCAGCCAGCGGCAGTGCTCGGCGTAGCGGCCGAAGTCGGGCGCCAGGTCCTCGCCGCCGAGCGGCAGCGCGGTGGCCACCATCACTCCGCGCCAGGGCTTCTCACGGGTCATCACGGTCATCCTTCCGAAGGGGGGTGTTCCAGGCCGGCGAGGTCGCCGAGCCGGACGGGCTGGGCGATCGGGCGCCGCGGCGCGGCGGGGTCCTCGCCCGCCAGGCACGCCACGGCGTAGCCGCACATGCGGCCCTGGCACCAGCCCATGCCGGGCCGGGCCAGGAGTTTCACGGAGCGCGCGTCGACGGCGCCCAGGCGGCGTGCCTCGCGCACGGCCGACAGCGGCACCTCCTCGCAGCGGCAGACCAGGGTGTCGTCGCGCAGCCAGTCGCGCCAGCCGGGCCGTACCGGGTAGGCCTCGTGCAGCGCCCGCGCGAAGGCCGCGAGCCGGTCCACGCGCCGCGCCAGGGCGGGCAGCGGCGGGACGCGACGGCCCTGGTCGGCGGCGACGGTACGGCCGGCCAGGCGGCCCTCGGCCTCGGCCGCCTCCGCGCCGCCCACTCCGGTGGTCTCCCCCGCCGCGTAGACGCCGGCCACGCTGGTGCGCCGGCCCGCGTCCACCGCGACGACGGGGGTGCCGTCGGCGTCGCGGCGGGTCGCGCAGCCCAGCTGGACGGGCAGCTCCAGCTGGGGGACGAACCCGTAGCCGAAGGCGAGGGTGTCGCACTCGACGGTCCTCGTCGCGACCGGCCGCCAGTCCGCGTCGAGCCGGGCGACGGTGACGTGGGTCAACGCGTCCTCGCCGTGCGCGGCGACGACCGCGTGGCGGCCGCGGTAGGGCACCCGGTGGCGGGCCAGGACGGCGGCGTAGCCGGCGGCCTCGGCGGCCTTGCCCGCGGCGAGCAGCGGGTGCCGGGCCAGGCCGAACCGGCCGCCCGCCTCGTAGACGCCGCGCACGTCGGCGCCGGCCCTGGCCAGCCCGGCGGCGACCGGCAGCAGGAAGGGACCCGTCCCGGAGACCACGACCCTGCGGCCGGCCACGACGAGGGAGCCCTTGAGCAGCGCCTGGGCCCCGCCGGCGGTGAGCACGCCGGGCAGGTCCCAGCCGGGGAACGGCAGCGGGCGGTCGTGCGCTCCGGCGGCTATCAGCAGCGCGCGGGCGTGGACGGTGCGGGGCCGCTCCTCGCGGTCCCCGGCCAGGCACCGCACGATCACCGCGGCGCCCGCCGCACCGTCCACCGTTCCGGCGGCGGAACCCGCCGAGCCGCTCGCCACACCGTTCACCGCGTCGTCCGCCGGGGCGTCCTCGGTGGGGCCCGCCGTGGCGCCCGCCGCGCCGCCGGTCCGTTCGACCGCCCAGACGCGGTGGCCGAGCAGCGTCTCGGCGCGCGACCGCAGCGCCTCCCACTGCCGCATGAACCGCTCCAGGCCGTGGTGCAGCGCCCCGGGTCGCCGGGCGTGGAAGGTCTCGGGCAGGTGGCGGTGGTACTGGCCGCCGGGCCGGGGCGCGGCGTCGATCACCACGACGTCCAGCCCGGCGAGGGAAGCCTCCAGCGCGGCGGCGACCCCGGCGGGGCCCGCGCCGATGACGGCCAGGTCGTACGTGCGCGTCACCGTCCGAGCACCTCCGGGCCGGGGTCCGCCGCGGACGTGCGGACCCGGTCGCCGGGGCGGGCCTCGGTCACGCAGGCCCGCAGGGCGGGGACGTCGTTGACGGTGACCAGGCAGTCGAAGCAGACCCCGATGCCGCAGAACAGTCCCCGGGGACGGCCCCCGAACCGGGTGGAGCGCCAGGAGCGGACACCCGCGGCGTGCAGCGCGGCGCCGACGCTCTGGCCGGGGACGACGGGGACGGCCCTGCCGTCCACGCTGATCTCGAACGCGGGGTCGGGACGCGCCCCCACGAGCTCGTACGGTGACCGCATCAGTCCTCCTTCGCGGGTGTTCCGGTGCCGGAACCGTCCGGCTCGAAGCGGTCCGGGCGGAAGGGGTCCAGGTCGAGGCCAGGCCGGACGCCGGTCAGGGCCTGGGCGATCAGGTGCCCGGTGGCCGGGGCCAGGCCGATGCCCGCGCCCTCGTGGCCGCAGGCGTGGTGCAGGCCCGGGGCCCTGGGGTCCTCGCCGATCACCGGGAGGTGGTCGGGGCAGTAGGGGCGGAATCCGCAGTAGGCGCGGATCACCCGGCGCGCCGCCAGCGCGGGGAACAGCTCGACGGCCTGGCGGGCGAGCCGTTCCAGGACCGGGATCGAGACCGTGCGGTCGAAGCCGACCCGTTCGCGGCTGGCGCCGATGAGGACCGGTCCCGACGGGGTGCCCTCGACCACGGCCGAGGTCTCCAGGCCCTCCGAGTCGCTGGCGACGTTGGTGACGTAGGCGGCGGTGTAGACCTTGTGCAGCACGAGCGGCTCGTCGAGCGGCTCGGTGACCAGGATGAACCCGCGCCGCGGCAGGATCGGCAGGTACACCCCGGCCAGCGCGGCGACCTCGCCGCCCCAGGTGCCGGCGGCGTTGACGACGGCCCCGGCCGGGATGTCGCCGTGGTCGGTCCGCACGCCGGTGACGCGCTCGCCGTCGCGGAGGAAGCCGGTGACCGTGACGCCGGTGCGCAGGCTCAGCGTGCCGTGCCCGGCTCCCCGGGCGTCCAGGGCGCCCTCGCGGAGCAGCGTGGCCGCGGCCAGCATGGGCTGGACCTGGGCGTCCTGGGGGTAGAAGACGCCCCCGGCGAAGCCCGGGGCCAGGTGGGGCTCGTAGTCGGCGAGCCCTCCGGGCTCGACCACGGTGTGCTCGACGCCCTGCCCGGCCGCCAGCGCGGTGAGGGCGGACAGCACCGCGTCGTCCTCGGCGACGACCAGGCCGCCCTTGGGCTCGTACTCGAACCCGCCGAGCCCGGCCAGCTCGCGCCACAGGCCGGCGGAGAGCACGGCCAGGTCCAGTTCGGGGCCGGGCTCCTTGTCGGAGACCAGCACGTTGCCCTCCCCTGCTCCGGTCGTGCCGCCCGCCACCGGCCCGCGGTCGAGCACGACCACGTCGAGCCCGGCCCGCGCCGCGTAGTGGGCGCAGGCGGCGCCCACGACCCCGGCGCCGATCACGACGACATCCGGCACGGCCCACCTCGTTTCCTCGTCCGGCCCGCCGGTACTATGTCACATACCTCAAGGGCGATCAATGCCTTCCCGTCCTGATTCCACCCTCCGCCGCCCTCACCTCCCACGCCCTGCCCCGTCGCCCCGGCCTTCCCCCACCGCCCCGGCCCCGTACGGCCTCCGCCGGGGCGTCCGGCGCGCGGCCCCGCCGCTCCCGAGGACCCGGGGGCGAAGGCGGGACCATCCCTCGCGCCGCCTAGCATGTGAGCCGTGAACCACCTTTTCGACCAGGCTCGTCACCGTGCCGCGGGCATGTGGCTGTCCGTGTGGTCGCCCACGACCGCCACCATGCGCCGCTGGGCGCTGGCCGCGGTGGTGGCCAACGCCGGAATCACCGTGACCGGCGCGGCCGTACGGGTCACCAAGTCGGGCCTCGGCTGCCCGACCTGGCCCCGGTGCACCCCCGAGAGCCTGCTGCCGACCGCCCACGAGGGCATCTCGGCGACCAACATGGCCGTCGAGTTCGGCAACCGGCTGCTGACCTTCATGGTCCTGGCCGCCGGCCTGGGCTGCCTGATCGCGGCGGCGCGGCTCTCGCCCCGCCGCCGGGTCCTCATCGGCCTCGCACTGGTACAGCCGGCCGGCGTGGTCGCGCAGGCCCTCTGGGGCGGCCTCGTCGTGCGCAGCGCGCTCAACCCGGTCACGGTGAGCGTGCACTTCCTGCTCTCCATCGCCCTGATCGCCGCCTGCTTCGCCCTCTACGCCCGCGCCGGGGAGGGCGACGGCGCCCCCGAGCCGCTGGTCCACCGCGACATCCGGATCCTCGGCCGCGTGCTGGTCGCCGCCGTGGCGGTGCTGCTGGTGGTCGGCGTCGTGGTGACCGGCACCGGCCCCCACTCCGGCGACCAGATCGCCACCCGGTTCCCGTTCGACATCCAGGCGGTGGTCCGGCTCCACGCCGACGTCGTCTACGTCGTCCTCGGACTCACCCTCGCCCTGCTGCTCACCCTGCGGGTCAGCGGAGCCCCGGCCCACGCGCGGCGCGCGGCGCTGGTACTGCTGGGCGTGGAGCTGGCCCAGGGGGTCGTGGGATACGTCCAGTACTTCCTGGCCGTGCCCGCCGTACTGGTCGGTGTGCACGTGCTGGGGGCGACGCTGGTGTGGATCTTCACGCTGCGCGCGGTGTACGCCCTGCGGACCCGGCCCGCGCTCGCCGTCCCCTCCGCCGAACCGGAGAGACTCACCCCCGTCCCGGCCTGACCGGGCTCGCAACGGGCGACGGGCCTACCGACCGCGTCAGAGCGTGACCGGAGCCGCCCCGACGACGGGAGGCCCGGTCGCGTCCGGCGTGGTCAGGAGAAGAAGGCCGTTCCCGCGCCGGGTCAGGCCGGGGCCACCCTTAGGTCGGGGAGCCGGAACAGCTCGTGGGCATGGTCGGCCAGCAGGCGGGCGACGGAGGCCGGCACGAGGTCGATTCCGGCGAGACCCGCCGAGGTGAGCGGGACCTCCTCGACGACGTACTCGCCACGCGCCGGGTCGGCGAACTCCGGCCCGTCCCGGCGAGCCGAATCCCAGGAATGGATCCGGGCCAGGAAGAAGTACTGGCGGTCGTCCCCGTCCTCGATGTGGATCAGCGCGTGGACGGTGGCGGCTCCGGCGAGTTCCTCGCGGATCTCCCGGTGCAGCGCCGCCTCCAGGCTCGCGTCGCCGTCCTCGACTCCGCCGCCGGGCAGCACCCAGTACGGTGCGACGCCGGGTCGGAGACGTCTGATGGTCAACAGGCACCCGGTCGGGGTGACCAGAACGCCACGGACTCGTTCCCGCATGCGGGCGTCCTTTCAGTGCAGCAGCCATCCGCCGTCGACATGGAGGGACTGACCCGTGTTGACATCCTCCCCTCCCTGCACCCCGACGTCCTGGCCGCCCAACGCCGCGAACGCGCCCGCATCCGCAGCGAACGCCGGCAACGCTGGGGCCGACCACGCCGAGCAGCGGCATGATCAACCCCGGTGAGCGCACCAGCGTTCACCGAGTTCAGTGATCTGCGGCCGGTCGGTCGTCGTTGACCAGCCACTGCCGCCCGTCGATCAGCTCCCGGACCGCGTCGAGCTGTCCGGCGTGCGTCGCAGTGTCGACGATCACGTGCATCAGCACTTCGCGCAAAGACCCCAGCCGCCATGGCCCCGAACCGAACATCTTCGTCGGCCACCAGGCCAGCACGGCATCGATCGCCGTCGCCCCGATGACCCTGTTCGACTGCTCGATCGTCTGTCGATACCGTGCGAGCACGTCCGCGCCGGAGCACTCCTCGGGGACCTTCCAACCGAACTCGCCGGCCACGAGCGTGTCGATGACCTGGCGATCGGCGGTCATCGCTCCACGAAACCAAAGCGCCTCGGACCAGGTCAAATGGTGCACCAGGTCGCGGGGTGACCAACCGGACGGCAGCACCGCCTTGCGTAGGTCCCCCTCGCCAAGGCCGTCCAGGATGCCCAGGACGTGCTTGCGCTGCGAGTCCAGGTAACCGAGCAGTGTTTCGCGCTCCACAGCCTTGCTCTCCCCCGATATTTGTGGATTTCAGACCATACAACAACGAGATCGGCAACCGCATGGATCAACGTGAGCGCGGCCAAGCCGGCGTGTTGTCCACCCGGTGAACGTTCATGGTCACCGCACCAGGTGATCTGGTCACGTCCCGGCATGATCGGGACAGCGAGCCCGCGCGACGGGACAATGGGGGCATGCAGTTGTCTCGCGGGCTTCTCCGGCGTTCCTATCTGGCGGCCGTCCTGTCGAGCGTGCTGGCGCTCGCCCCGATGACCTGGGCGTGGCTGGCCAGCTCCGGGCACCGGGCGGTCGCCGACGCCTCCCCCGGCTGGCTCTCGGAGGTCCCGCCGGCGCCGGTGGCGCTGGTGCTGGGCGCCAGGGTCAACGGCCGGACCCCCACCCCCATGCTCGCCCGCCGTCTGGACGTCTCCGCCGAGCTGTACCGGGCGGGCAGGGTCCGGGCGATCCTGCTGTCGGGCGACAACGGCCGCCCCGGCTACGACGAGCCGACCGTGATGCGCGACTACCTCCTCGCCCGCGGCGTCCCCGGCCAAGCGCTCGTCCTCGACTACGCCGGCTTCGACACCTGGGACTCGTGCGTGCGGGCCCGCGAGGTGTTCGGGGCCACCCGGGTGACCGTGGTGAGCCAGGTGTTCCATCTGCCCAGGGCCGTCGCGCTGTGCCGGGCGGCGGGGCTGTCGGCCTTCGGCGTCGGCGACGACTCCTCGCTGCGGTGGGCCTCCACCACCTACGCCTACGCCGTCCGCGAGTTCGGCGCCTCGGCCAAGGCCCTGCTGGACACGGCGCTGCGCTCCTCCCCGACCTTCGCCGGACCGCGCGAGACGACCCTGGACGCCGCCCTGCGGGCCGCAGGCGCGCCCTGAGCAGCCCTTCGGTCGACCGAAAGCCGTGCGGGGGTCGGGCGACCGTACGGGGCCGGTCGGCCGTACGGGCTCACCCGGCGGGCCCACCGCGGCCGTACGGCGGGCTCAGCGGACGGGCGGGACGGTCCGCGCGGGCGCGGGGAAGGAGGCGCGGGCGCCGGCGATGCAGCGCAGCAGCGCCTGCTGCTCCTCGTCGAACGTCCGCTCGTCGATCACGCCGCGCCGGGCCCGCTCGTGCAGCAGTCCCAGCTCGGTCGCGGCGAGCTGGAAGTCGCTCATCGCCCGCCGCCCGGCCCGGCCGCCGTGGTTCTTGGCCCAGTCGCGCGCCTGGCGGCGGGCCGGCAGCGACGAGAGCATGAAGACGTCGTACGGGCCCACCAGGCCGGTCGGCTGGTAGGCGGGCAGGTAGGTCTGGATCAGGGCGACGATGCGCTTGCGGTCGCGGAAGACGATCACGATGAGCACCACCAGCACGACCATCAGCAGCAGGTAGGCCACGGCCAGGCCGGTGATGCCGGCGTAGGTGGTGAAGCCGTTCCAGATGCCGTGCAGCAGCATCGCCCCGGCCCAGCCCGCCAGGACCACCCAGGTCCGGCCCGGACCCCGGCGCAGCGCGGCGTAGGCCACCGCGACGCCGATCATCGAGGTGAACAGCGGGTGGGCGAACGGCGACAGCACGCCCCGCAGCACGACCGTCACCGCCAGGCCGTGCGTGCCGGCCTCCGACAGGGCGGCGATGTAGTAGCTGACGTTCTCGCTCATCGCGAAGCCCAGGCCGACCATGCTCGCGTAGATGACGCCGTCGGTGGGCCCGTCCAGCTCGGCCCGCCGGAACCGCAGCAGGCCCAGCAGCACCAGGCCCTTCATGGTCTCCTCGACCACCGGCGCGCCGAAGGTGGCCGCGACGGCGCGGGCCGCGCCCGGGCCCAGCTGGGCGGCGTTCTCGATGTAGAGCAGGTTGAAGGAGTTGATCACGCCGGCGACGAGCACCGCCACCCCCGCGCCCCAGGCGAAGGCGAAGACGAGGTTGCTGCGCGGCTCGGGCTCCATGCGGTCCAGGGCCAGCACGGCCGCCAGCAGGACCGGAACGGGCGCCAGTGCCAGGGCGAGCGCGATGAAGAAATACACCGGGTCGCCGTTGAGCACGTCGAAGGAGAACGACACCAGCGCGCACAGCCCGGTCACGACGAGCCCGGAGATCAGCGCGACGGACGGGCGGTCCCTCAGCACCCAGCGGGGGTCACGGCTCGCCATGTGGCAACCGTAACGGAACAACCACGAGGTGTCCCAATCCCGCCCCCCGCGGGGGGCGCCCTGGCCGGGGACGGCCATCGGCCCGCCTCCGGACGTCCGTACGGAGCGGGTGGGTCAGACGAACATCGAGTCGATGGCGACGGTGAGGAAGAGCAGCGCCAGGTAGGCGTTGGACCAGTGGAAGAAGCGCATCGGGCGCAGGTCCACACCGGTCCGGCCGGCCTTGACCCGGCCGAGGAGGCGGTAGACCTCCCACAGGCAGGCGCCGCCCAGGACGGCCGCCACGACGGGGTAGAGCAGGGTGGTGCGGGCCACCGGCCACAGCAGCAGCGAGCACAGCACCGTGGCCCAGGTGTAGGCCAGGCTCTCCAGCACCACGCGGCGCTCGGTGGCGACCACCGGCAGCATCGGGACCTTCGCCGCGGCGTAGTCCTCCCGGTAGCGCATGGCGAGGGTCCAGGTGTGCGGGGGCGTCCAGAAGAACACCACCCCGAACAGCACCACGGGGGCCCAGTCGAGGTCGCCGGTGATGCCCGCCCAGCCGATCAGCACCGGCATGCAGCCGGCGATGCCGCCCCAGACGACGTTCTGCGAGGTGCGGCGCTTCAGGAACATCGAGTAGACGAACACGTAGAACAGGTTCGCGGCCAGGGAGAGGCCGGCGGCGAGCCAGTTCACCGCAAAACCCAGGCCAAGAGTCGACAGGACGCCGAGGGCGACGCCGAAGATCAGCGCGTTGCCCGGCGGAACCTGCTCGCGGGCCAGCGGCCGGCGGCGGGTGCGGCGCATCGCCGCGTCGATGTCGCGGTCGATGTAGCAGTTCAGCGCGTTGGCGCTGCCCGCCGACAGGGTGCCGAAGACCAGGGTCGAGACGGCCGTCCACAGCGGGGGGAGGCCCCGCGCGGCCATGAACATCACCGGTAGCGTCGTGATCAGCAGCAGTTCGATGATCCGCGGCTTGGTGAGGGCGACGTATGCCTTCACGACGGCGCCGAACGAGCGCGGAGCGGCGGACGCCGCAGCGCCCGCGTGAAGCGGGGCCGTCGTCGGTTGCTTGTCGGTCAGCACCATCTAAGGCGCTTCCAGCACGTGCGGGGTCAACGCGTAACCTCTGATTAGAGCGGATCCGTGAATGCGGGCACCAGCCAGCCTTGAGGTCTCAACTGTAGTTGCTGAGAGGGGCGGTCCCGGCACAGGGTGCGGAAAGCGGTGTGAGCGGACGGCCATGGGGTACCTCCCGTGAGTCGTCCGCGCTGGTGAGCGCCCGACGGAGCCGCCGGTGATCGGCCTGCGCGACGCTGGGGAGGCCGACCCGTTAGGGTCCGGTGTGGGCGGGAAAAGCCAAACCGGCGCCACCATCACACGACAAGATCCGGAGATCGAGCACTTGAGCAGCGAACTCGTGCCAACCCTTGAATGGAACGACCTCGACCGCAGGGCGGTCGACGTCGTACGGGCTCTGGCGATGGACGCGGTAGAGAAAGCGGGGTCGGGCCACCCCGGCACCGCGATGAGCCTGGCCCCCGCCGCCTACCTCCTGTTCCAGAAGGCGATGCGGCACGATCCCTCCGACCCGACGTGGGTGGGTCGCGACCGGTTCGTCCTGTCCGCCGGACACTCCAGCCTCACCCTGTACATCCAGCTCTTCCTGTCGGGCTACGGCCTGAGCCTCGACGACCTGAAGTCGCTGCGGCAGTGGAACAGTCTCACCCCGGGTCACCCCGAGCACGGCCACACCGTCGGCGTGGAGACCACCACCGGCCCGCTGGGCCAGGGCATCGGCAACGCCGTGGGCATGGCCATGGCCGCCCGCCGCGAGCGGGGCCTGTTCGACCCCGACGCCCCCGAGGGCACCAGCCCGTTCGACCACATGATCTGGTGCATCGCCTCCGAGGGCGACATCGAGGAGGGCGTCAGCCACGAGGTCAGCGCCCTCGCCGGCCACCAGAGGCTGGGCAACCTCGTCGTCGTCTTCGACAGCAACCACATCTCGATCGAGGACGACACCCAGATCGCGCTGAGCGAGGACATCACCAAGCGCTACGAGGCCTACGGCTGGCACGTCCAGACCGTCGACTGGACCGGCGACGGCGAGTACAGCGAGAACGTCGGGGCGCTGAACCAGGCCCTGGAGGCCGCCCGCGCCGAGACCGGCAGGCCGTCGTTCATCCGGCTGCGCACCATCATCGGCTGGCCCGCGCCCAACAAGCAGAACACCGGCAAGGCCCACGGCTCGGCCCTGGGAGCCGAGGAGATCTCCGCCACCAAGCAGATCATGGGGATGGACCCGGAGAAGAGCTTCGACGTCCCCGCGGAGGTGCTGGAGCACACCCGCGAGGTCGTCGAGCGCGGCCGGGCGGCCCGCCACGAGTGGGAGCGGGCCTACGCGAGCTGGCGGGAGGCCAACCCGGAGCGGGCCGCGGAGTTCGACCGGATCAGCCACCGGCGGCTGCCGGCCGGCTGGACCGAGGCGCTGCCGACGTTCGAGCCCGGCGCGTCCGTCGCCACCCGCAAGGCCTCCGGCGAGGTGCTCAACAGCCTCGCGCCGGTCCTGCCGGAGCTGTGGGGCGGCTCGGCCGACCTCGCCGAGTCCAACAACACCACGATGAAGGGCGAGCCGTCCTTCATCCCCGAGGAGTTCCAGACCAAGGAGTTCCCCGGCAGCCGTTACGGCCGGACGCTGCACTTCGGCATCCGCGAGCACGGCATGGGGGCGATCCTCAACGGCATCGCGCTGCACGGCGGCACCCGCCCCTACGGCGGCACGTTCCTGGTCTTCAGCGACTACATGCGGCCCTCGGTACGGCTCGCCGCGCTGATGAAGCTGCCGGTCACCTACGTGTGGACGCACGACTCCATCGGCCTGGGCGAGGACGGCCCGACCCACCAGCCGATCGAGCAGTTGTGGGCGCTGCGCGGCATCCCGGGGCTGGACATCGTCCGCCCGGCCGACGCCAACGAGACGGCCGCCGCCTGGCGCGCCATCCTGGAGCACACCGACCGCCCGGCCGGCCTGGCGCTGACCCGGCAGAACCTCCCGGTCTACGAGGGCACCCTCGACTACGACAAGGTCTCCAAGGGCGCCTACGTGCTGGAGGAGGCCTCCACCGGCCAGCCCGCGGTCATCCTCATCGCCACCGGCTCGGAGGTCGAGCTGGCCGTCGGGGCCCGGAAGCTGCTGGAGGAGGAGGGCATCCCGGCCCGCGTGGTGTCGATGCCGTGCGTCGAGTGGTTCCAGGAGCAGGACACCGCGTACAGGCAGCTGGTGCTGCCCAAGGCGGTCCGCGCCCGCGTCGCGGTGGAGGCGGGAATCACACTGGGCTGGCGGCAGTTCGTGGGAGATGAAGGGGAAGTGGTGGGCCTGGAGCACTTCGGTGCCTCGGCTCCCTACAAGACCCTGTACGAGCAGTTCGGCCTGACCGCCGAGCGCGTGGCCGCCGCCGCCAAGGCGAGCCTCGCCCGGGTCGGGGCCGACAAGGGCGAGACGACGGGAAACTGATCATGAGCGAGATCCTGAAGAACCTCTCCGACCAGGGCGTGTCCATCTGGCTGGACGACATCAGCCGCGAGCGCCTGCGCACCGGCAACCTGGAGGGGCTCATCCGCGACAAGCACGTGGTCGGCGTCACCTCCAACCCGACGATCTTCGCCTCGGCGCTGAGCAAGGGCGACGCCTACGACGTCCAGATCCACGACCTCGCCGTGCGGGGGGTGGACCTGGAGGAGGCGGTGCGCGCGATCACCACCTACGACATCCGCTGGGCCGCCGACGTGCTGCGGCCGGTCTACGACGCCACCGGCGGCCTGGACGGCCGGGTCTCCATCGAGGTGGACCCGCGCCTGGCAAAGGACACGGACAAGACGATCGCCGAGGCGCGCGCCCTGTGGTGGCTGGTCGACCGCCCCAACACGATGATCAAGATTCCGGCCACGGTCGAGGGGCTGCCCGCGATCACCAAGGCGATCTCCGAGGGCATCAGCGTCAACGTCACGCTGATCTTCTCCCTGGCGCGCTACCGCGCGGTGATGGACGCCTGGCTGGCCGGCCTGGAGCAGGCGAAGGAGAAGGGCCTGGACCTCTCCGGCATCGACTCGGTGGCCTCCTTCTTCGTCAGCCGGGTGGACACCGAGATCGACAAGCGGCTCGACGAGATCGGCACGCCCGAGGCCAAGGCCCTCAAGGGCAAGGCCGCGGTCGCCAACGCCCGCCTGGCCTTCGCCGCCTACGAGGACGTGGTCAACTCTCCGCGCTGGCAGGCCCTCAAGGAGGCCGGCGCCCGGCCGCAGCGCCCGCTGTGGGCCTCCACCGGCACCAAGGACCCCAGCTACCCCGACACCCTCTACGTCGACCAGCTCGTCACGTCCGGCACGGTCAACACGATGCCGGAGAAGACCCTCGACGCCGCGGCCGACCACGGCCGGATCGAGGGCGACACGGTCCGCCCCTCCTACGAGGACGCCTGGAACACCATGGCGGCGCTCAAGGACGCCGGCATCGACTACGACGACGTGGTCGCCGTGCTGGAGCGTGAGGGCGTGGAGAAGTTCGAGGCGTCCTGGAAGGAACTGCTGGCCACGGTCGAGTCCGAGCTGCGGAAGGCGTGAGGCACATGACGGCATCCGTGACGATCGGCAACGAGCGGCTGGCCGAGCGGGCCGCCGAGACCGTCAAGGACCTCGTCGCCACGGGCTTCCACCAGGCCCTGGCGAACGGCGATCCCGGCCTGTGGGGCCCGGACGCGCAGGCCGAGGCGGCCATCCGCCTCGGCTGGCTCAACCTCCCGCTGACCAGCCGGGAGCTGCTGCCGGAGATCGGCAAGCTGGTCGAGCGGGCCCGCGCCCAGGGCCTGGACCACGTGGTCCTGGCCGGCATGGGCGGCTCCTCCCTGGCGCCCGAGGTCATCACGACCACCGCGGACGTCCCGCTGACCGTGCTCGACACCACCGACCCCGGCCAGGTGCGCCGCGCGCTGGCCGACCGGCTGGAGCGCACGATCGTGGTGGTGGCCAGCAAGAGCGGCGGCACCGTCGAGACCGACAGCCACCGCAGGATCTACGAGCAGGCGTTCCGCGAGGCGGGCATCGACCCCGCCGAGCGGATCGTCGTGGTCACCGACCCGGGATCGCCGCTGGAGCAGGCCGCCATCGAGGCGGGCTACCCGGTCATCCTGGCCGACCCCAACGTCGGCGGCCGCTACAGCGCCCTGTCGGCGTTCGGCCTGGTGCCCAGCGCGCTGGCCGGGGCCGACATCGAGAAGCTCCTCGACGACGCCGAGGCCGTGCGCCCGCTGCTGGCCCAGGCGGAGGGCAACCCGGGTCTCACGCTCGGCGCCGCCCTGGGCGCGGCCGCGGCCGCCGGGCGCGACAAGCTCGTCCTGGAGGACAGCCTCGCGGAGATCAACGGCCTGCCCGACTGGATCGAGCAGCTGGTCGCCGAGTCCACCGGCAAGCAGGGCCGGGGCATCCTGCCGGTCGTCGGCGCCGACCCCAACGACACCGACGACGAGCTGGTCGCCGGGATCGAGTCCGGCGGCGACGTGACCGTCAGCGGCCCGCTGGGCGCGCAGTTCCTGATCTGGGAGTACGCCACGGCCGTCGCCAGCCGCGTCATCGGCATCGACCCCTTCAACCAGCCCAACGTGGCCGAGTCGAAGGAGAACACCGCCAAGATCCTCGACCGCGCCGAGCCGCCGACCGGTACGCCGGTCCTGGTGGACGGCCCGGTGGAGGTGTACGGCGAGGTGCCGGGCTCCCCGGCTCCCAAGGACCTCTCCGAGGTGCTCACCGCGCTGCTGGAGGCCATCCCCGAGCGGGGCTACCTCGCGGTCATGGCCTACCTCGACAGGGAGGCCGCGTTCGACGCCCCGCACGCCGAGGGCGCCTCGTTCGAGGAGATGACCGACGCCTGGAGCGCGGCCGACCCGGCCACGCTGCGCGGGCTGCTGGCCGTCCGCACCGACCGGCCGGTGACCTTCGGCTGGGGTCCCCGGTTCCTGCACTCCACCGGCCAGTACCACAAGGGCGGCCCGCAGGACGGCGTCTTCCTCCAGATCACCGGGGCGAACGAGACCGACGTCGAGGTGCCGGGCAAGCCGTACACCCTGGGCAGGCTCCAGCTCGCGCAGGCCCTGGGCGATCTGGGCGCGCTGGCCGACCGCGGCCGGCCCGCGGTGCGGCTGCACCTGACCGACCGGGCCGCCGGGGTCGCACGCCTGCTAGAGGCAGCGCGGGAGGTCTGAATGAGCAAGCAGAGAGCCGGGAAGGCCGCCGAGGCGGCCGTTCCCGACGGCACGGGCGACGGGCGGTCCGCGGCGCCCGCCGAAGCATCCGCCGGCACGTCGGCTGAGACGTCCGCCGAGACGCGCGACGGGGCACGCGCCGCGTCGCGCGCCGGGACGCCGGAGGACGGCGCCCGCCGCGGCGATGACCTGCACACCTCCGACTCGGTGGCCGTCGCCTCGGCGGGGGCCACCGCGGGCACCACCGACGCGGTGGTGGCGGCCAACCCGCTGCGCGACCCGCGCGACAAGCGCCTGCCTCGGGTGGCCGGGCCGTGCGTGCTGGTGCTGTTCGGCGTGACCGGCGACCTGGCGCGCAAGAAGCTGCTGCCGGCGATCTACGACCTGGCGAACCGGGGGCTGCTGCCTCCCGGCTTCTCGCTGGTCGGGTTCGCCCGCCGCGACTGGGAGGACCAGGACTTCGCGCGGCTGGCCCACGACGCCGTCAAGGAGCACGCGCGCACGCCGTTCCGCGAGGAGGTCTGGAAGCAGCTGTCGGAGGGCATCTTCTTCTGCCCCGGCGAGTTCACCGACGACGGCGCGTTCGACGCGCTGGCCATGATGCTCAAGGAGATCGACGAGACCCGGGGCACCGGCGGCAACTACGGCTTCTACCTGTCGGTGCCGCCGAAGTTCTTCCCGGTCGTGATCGAGCAGCTCAAGCGGACCAGCCTCGCCGACGCGCCCCCCGGGTCGTGGCGGCGGGTGGTGATCGAGAAGCCGTTCGGGCACGACCTGAAGAGCGCGCAGGAGCTCAACGCCGTCACCAGCGCGGTCTTCCCCGAGAGCTCGGTGTTCCGCATCGACCACTACCTCGGCAAGGAGACGGTCCAGAACATCCTGGCGCTGCGCTTCGCCAACAACCTGTTCGAGCCGATCTGGAACCGCGGTTACGTCGACCACGTCCAGATCACGATGGCCGAGGACATCGGCATCGGCGGCCGGGCGGGTTACTACGACGGCATCGGCGCGGCCCGCGACGTCATCCAGAACCACCTGCTCCAGCTGCTGGCGCTGGTCGGGATGGAGGACCCGACGTCCTTCGACGCCGACTCGCTGCGCCGGGAGAAGGAGAAGGTCCTCAAGGCGGTGCGGCTGCCGCAGGACCTCGCCCTGGGCACCGCGCGCGGCCGCTACGCCGCCGGCTGGCAGGGCGGCGAGCCGGTCGTCGGCTACACCGAGGAGACCGGCATCTCTCCGGACTCCACGACGGAGACCTACGCCGCCGTCAAGCTGGAGATCGCCAACCGCCGCTGGGCGGGCGTGCCGTTCTACCTGCGCACCGGCAAGCGGCTGAGCCGCCGGGTGACCGAGGTCGCCGTGGTGTTCCAGCGCGCGCCGCACCTGCCGTTCAGCAAGGACGAGACCGAGATCCTGGGGCAGAACGCCCTGGTCGTCCGGGTCCAGCCGGACGAGGGCATCACGGTGCGCTTCGGTTCCAAGGTGCCCGGCACGGCCATGGAGGTCCGGGACGTCTCGATGGACTTCGCCTACGGCGAGTCGTTCATGGAGTCCTCCCCGGAGGCCTACGAGCGGCTGCTGCTGGACGTGCTGATCGGCGACCCGCCGCTCTTCCCGCACCAGCGCGAGGTCGAGCTGTCGTGGAAGATCCTCGACCCGGTCGAGGAGTTCTGGACGTCGCAGGGCCCGCCGGAGGAGTACCCCTCCGGGACGTGGGGCCCGGCCTCGGCCGACGAGATGATGGCCCGTGACGGCCGCGCGTGGAGGAGGCTGTAGATGGCGAACTTCATGCTCAGCGGCACGACCGCGTCGAAGATCTCCTCCCAGCTCACCCAGCTGCGGCACCAGATGGGCACGCCCGCGCTCGGCATGGTGCTGACCCTGGTCGTCGTCTGCGACGAGAGCAACCAGTACGACGCGGTCCGCGCCGCGACCGACGCCGCCCGGGAGCACCCCTCCCGGATACTGGTCGTCATCGCCCGCGACGCGTCCGAGCCGAACCGGCTCGACGCCGAGATCCGGCTCGGGGAGTCCACCCCGGGCGAGGTGATCCTGCTGCGCCTGTACGGCGAGCTGACCCGGCACGCCGACTCGGTGGTCAGCCCCCTGCTGCTCACCGACACCCCGGTGGTGGCGTGGTGGCCGGGCCACTGCCCGGAGTCGCCGTCCAAGGACGCCATCGGCGTTCTGGCCCAGCGCCGCATCGTCGACGCGCACGCCGCGCCCGACCCGGTCGCGGCGATCTCCTCCCGCGCCGACGCCTACCTGCCGGGCGACACCGACCTCGCCTGGACCCGGCTGACGTCGTGGCGGAGCCTGCTGGCCGCCGCGTTCGACCAGCAGGTCAGCCAGGTCACCGGAGGCACGGTCGAGGCGGCTCCCGGGCACGCCAGCGCCCCGCTGCTGGCGGCCTGGCTCGGCGGGTGCCTCGGCGTCCCGATCAAGGTGGCCGACTCCGCGGGACCCGGCCTGACCGCGGTCCGGCTGGAGACCCCCGGCGGGGAGATCGCCATCCTGCGCGAGGACGCCCGGGTGGCCACCCTGCAGCGGCCCGGCCAGCCGGACCGGCAGGTCGCGCTGACCCGCCGCCCGCTGTCGGAACTGCTGGCCGAGGAGCTGCGCCGGCTGGACCCCGACGAGATCTACGAGGGGGCGATCCGGCGGATCGCCCGCGGCGGCCCGGAGGGCTGACGCGGCGGGCGCCCGGCGGTCCCGGGCGCCCGCGCGGTCGCCGAGGCGGTCTCCCGGTGGGACCGCCGACGCGGGAGACGCCCTGCGGCACGCCGCGGGGCGTCTTCGCGTCGCCGGTCCTCCGATGGGAGCCTGCTGTCGCACGTCCCTCTTCGCCCGCCGTACCGACTTCCCGTTGAATGAGAGGTTCCGTGAGCGTTCCCACCGTGATCGTCCATCGTGACGCCGACATGCTCGCCAAGGCCGTCGCCGCGAGGGTGATCACCCGCACCGTCGACGCCCAGTCCGCCAAGGGGTCGGCGTCCCTGGTGCTGACCGGCGGCACCGTCGGCACCGCGACGCTGGCCGAGATCGCCGCCAGCCCGGCCCGCGACGCCGTCGACTGGCGCAACCTGGACGTCTGGTGGGGCGACGAGCGCTTCCTGCCCGACGGCGACCCCGAGCGCAACGAGACCGGCGCCCGGCGGGCCCTGCTCGACCACGTCGACCTCGATCCGGCCCGCGTCCACCCGATGCGCGGCCCCGACTCGGGGATGACCGCCGAGGAGTCGGCCGAGGCCTACGTGGAGGAGCTGCGCCGCGCCGCCCGGCCGGAGGACCACGGGCCGGCGCCGTCGTTCGACGTCATGATGCTGGGCATGGGCCCCGACGGGCACGTGGCCTCGCTGTTCCCCGGGATGCCGGCGCTGTACGACGAGCGGCCCGTGGTGGCGGTGCACGGCTCCCCCAAGCCGCCTCCCGTCCGCGTCTCGCTGACCCTGCCGGTCATCCGGAACTCCCGCGAGGTGTGGGTGATCGTCGCGGGTGAGGACAAGGCGGGCGCCGTACGGCTGGCGCTGTCGGAGTCGGGGCCGATGCAGGTCCCGGCGGCCGGGGCCCGGGGCCGGCAGCGGACGCTGTTCCTGCTGGACCGCGCCGCCGCCTCCAAGATCCCCTCCTCCCTGAGCCGCATCTCCTCCCCCTGACCCGCCTCCCCGGCCGGACGCGCGAGCCGTCCGGCCGGGCGGCGGTCAGCGTGCCGGTTCCGGCGTTCCCGAGCCGGTCTGAGCGGCGACGACGGCGTCGATCTCGGCGAGGAGGGCCTGCTTGCCGGCCGGGTCGAGGTAGGAGGCGACGACGGCGTTGCGGGCCAGACCGGCGAGCGCCTCCCGGTCGGGGCCGAGGATCCCGGCGGCGGCGCGGTACTCGCCGCGGAGGGTGGTGGCGAACATGGGCGGGTCGTCGCTGTTGACGGTCACGAACAGGCCCTCCTGAAGCATGCGGGGCAGGGGGTGCTCGGCGAGGTCGGCGATCTGGCCGGTGCGGAGGTTGGAGGTGGGGCAGACCTCCAGCGGGATGCGGGTCTCACGCAGGTAGGCGACCAGGCGGGGGTCTCCCATGCAGCCGATGCCGTGGCCGATCCGCTCGGCGCGCAGCCCCTCGACGGCCTCCCAGACGCTCTCGGGACCGGTCATCTCCCCCGCGTGCGGGACGCTGTGCAGCCCGGCGGCGACGGCGGCGCGGAAGGCGTCGCGGAACGCCTCTCGGTACCTGGGGCGCACGTGTTCGCTTCCGCCGAGGCCGAAACCTACCAGCGCCTGGGGAGGTTCACTCAGCGCGTGGTCGAGTGTGACGCGGGCGCTCTCGGCCCCGCACTCGCCGGGGATGTCGAAGACGTAGGCGACGCGGACGCCGTGGTCGCCGAGGGCGGCGCGGGCGGCCAGGTCCAGCGCCTCGGTGACCTCCCGCATCGGCATGCCCACGACGTGGTGGGAGTAGGGGGTGACGGTCAGCTCGACGTAGCGGGCGTTCTGCGCGGCGAGGTCCCGGGCGAGACCGGTCACCAGGGAGGCCACGTCCTCGGGCTCGCGCACCAGGGCGTTGACCGCCTGGTACACCTCGGCGAAGTGCCCGAAGTCCCGGAACCGGTAGAAGTCCCGCAACTCCTCCTCGGTGGTGGGAACCCGGCTGTCCGGATGGCGGCGCGACAGCTCCAGGACGGTGGGCACCGACGCGGAGCCGACGAGGTGGACATGCAGTTCGGCCTTGGGCAGCGCGTCGATGAAGGCGTCGATCGTCATGGCGCAGACCTTACGGACCTCTTCTCTCTCAGCGGTAGCGATTACCGACGAATCTGACACTAAAAAGTCATGTTCATTTCTGTCGGTGGCACAGGCTTGACTGGGCGGACACGGACTCCGGGTCTCCGGCGCCTCGCGGGCGCGCCCCGGGGACGACCGGCTCAGAAAGGTGAACCGCATGGCGACGTACGTGTTGATCCCCGGCGCCGGCTGCGACGCGTGGCTCTGGCACCGGGTGACGCCGCTGCTGCGGGCTCGCGGCCACGACACGGTGGCGGTCGAGCTGCCCTGCGAGGACGACTCGGCCGGGCTGGCCGAGTACGCCGACGCGGTCGTGACGGCCGTCGGCGACCGCGCCGACCTGGTGCTGGTGGCCCACTCCATGGGGGGCTTCACCGCGCCGCTGGTGTGCGAGCGGCTGCCGGTCGGCCTGATGGTGCTGCTGACCGCGATGGTCCCCTCGCCCGGCGAGTCACCGGGTGACTGGTGGGCCGCCACCGGTCACGCCCAGGCCGTGCGCGAGGTGAACGAGCGCCACGGCCGACCGGCCGACGCCCCTTTCGACCTGGACTTCACCTTCCTGAACGGCGTCCCGCCGGAGATCGCGACCCAGGTGGAGGAGCACTCGCTGAGCCAGTCCGGCACGCCGTTCCTGAAGCCGTGGCCGCTGCCGGCGTGGCCGGACGTGCCGACCCGGTTCCTCGTCTGCCGCGACGACCGCTTCTTCCCCGCCGGTTTCCAGCGGCGCGTCGTCCGCGAGCGGCTCGGCATCGTCCCCGACGAGACGGCCGGCGGCCACCTCGCGCCGCTGAGCCACCCGGAGGAGCTCGTCGAGCGCCTGGAGGCGTTCCGGACCGCGCTGTAGGACCGCGCTGTGAGACCGCGCGGGTCAGGCCGCGGACGCCGCCCGGGACTCCGCGGGCGGCCCGGACCTCACGGGCGTCCCGGACTCCGGGGACGCCATGGAGGCGCCCCGTCTGGGCGTCGCCGTGACGCCGACCGCGAGCCTGGCCTCCACCACGCCCGGGTCGTCGGTGAGGGTCAGGGTCGCGCCCAGCGAGGACATGAGCCTGCGCATACGCGTGTTGCCGGCCAGCATGCTCGCCCGGACCTCGGCGAGCCCGAGGTCGCGGGCCTCGGCGAGGAGGATCCCGGCCAGCGCCGAGCCCAGCCCCCGGCCCTGCCAGCGGTCCTCGACGAGCAGGGCCAGCTCGGCGATGCCCGGGTCGGGGGTGAACATCAGGCTGGCCAGTGCGATCGCCTGGCCGTCGTGCCCGGCGACCATCGAGTGGCCGTGCGCGCGGTCGCAGAGCCGGTCGAAGACGCGGTCCGGCAGCGTGGACACGGGGGTGAAGTAGCGGAACCGGCGCGACTCCGGCGAGCAGCGGTCGTGCAGGTCGCGGACGGCCTCGCGGTAGAGCCGGGTGACCGGGCGCACCTGCGTCTCGGTGCCGTCGGTCAGCCTGGCGGTCCGCGTCGCCCCGGGCGGGCGGTGGCAGGCCGGCTGGGCGAGCCGTACGAAGGAGGCCGCGCGGGCGGCCTCGGTCAGCGTGAAGGGCAGCCCGGCGCGGCGCAGCCGTACGGCGCGGCGCGGTGCGACCGGCACGGTGAGCTGTGTGGGGTCGGGCAGCTCGCTCATGTCGGCGCCGTAGACCCAGCGGGAGTCGTCGGCGCGCAGCAGCTCGCCCAGCAACGCGGGCAGCCGCCAGGGCTCGGCGCGCAGCCGGGAGGCGAGCAGGAGCGCGCGGGTGGGCTCGTCGGTCAGCTCGTGGGCGGTGGCGGGGACGACCTGCACCCGACGTCCGCCGGCGGCCTCCAGCGCCCGGCGCACGGTCTCCGGGCCGGCGGGGATGTCGGCCACGAACTCGTCCACGGTGCCGTCCGCGTCGGACTGGACGCTCAGGCCCAGGATGTTGCCGCCCCGTTCGGCGAGCGCGGTGGCCAGCGAGGCGAGCCGCCCCGGCCGCTCATCGACGGTAGTACGAATCCTCAGAAACCCCATCAAAGCTCCCTCCATCGCCATCAGCTTGGCGGAGCCCTGTTACGGCCCCGCTACACCGGGGTGAGCCCGCCGTTACGTCTCAAGGGAGTTGTGGATGATGCGGTTGTACAACGGTTTCCGTGGGGTGATGCACGCCTCATGACGGATATAGCAGGATATGTGGCCATGAGCACGCGAGTTCCCCTGTCTGGGGACTTTGTCAACGGGGATGTCTCCTTCTGGTACCGCTCCCTCGGCATCCCCGTGGCAGGAGAACCCCTCGACGGCGACCGTGAGGCCGACGTCGTGATCATCGGAGCCGGTTACACCGGCCTGTGGACCGCCTACTACCTCAAGCGGGCCAGACCCGATCTGCGGGTCACCGTGCTGGAGAAGGAGTTCGCCGGATACGGCGCCTCCGGCCGCAACGGCGGCTGGCTGGTCGGCGAGCTGGCCGGCACCCCCGAGCGCTACGCCCGGACGCACGGCGTGGACGCGGCCAAGCGGCTCCAGCGGGAGATGTTCTCCTCCATCGACGAGGTCATCGCCGTCGCGGACAAGGAGGGCATCGACGCCGACATCGTCAAGGGCGGCGTCACCACGGTCGCCACCAACGCCGCCCAGGACCGGCGGCTGCGCGCCCTGCTCGACCACGAGCGCCACTGGGGCTGGACCGAGGAGGACGTCCGGCTGCTGGACCCGGCCGAGCGGGAGAGCCGCCTGCGGGTGGACGGCGCGGTCAGCGCGATCTGGAGCCCGCACTGCGCCCGGATCCAGCCCGCCAAGCTGGCCCGCGGCCTGGCCCGGGTCGTGCGCGACCTCGGGGTGGAGGTCTTCGAGCGCACCCCGGTCACCGAGATCGTCCCGCACGAGGCCCGCACGCCGTACGGCACGGTCCGCGCCGGCCATGTCATCCGCGCCACCGAGGGCTTCACCGCGGAGCTGCGGCAGTACCACCGGGCCTGGCTGCCGATGAACAGCTCGATGATCGTCACCGAGCCGCTGGGCGACCTGTGGGACGCGATCGGCTGGGAGGGCCGCGAGCTGCTCGGCGACATGGCCCACTACTACATGTACGCCCAGCGCACCGCCGACGGCCGCATCGCGTTCGGCGGGCGCGGCAAGCCGTACCTGTACGGCTCGCGGGTGGACGACCGGGGCCGCACCCACGCCTGGACGATCGAGGCGCTGTGGGAGCTGCTGACCGGCATGTTCCCCGCCGTGCGGGAGTCGAGGGTGGCGCACGCCTGGTCCGGCGTGCTGGGCGTGCCCCGCGACTGGTGCGCCACCGTGCACGTCGACCACGGGACCGGGATCGGCTGGGCGGGCGGCTACACCGGCCACGGGGTCACCGCGACCAACCTCGCCGGCCGTACCCTGCGCGACCTGATCCTGCGCGAGGACACCGGCCTCGTGGCGCTGCCGTGGGTGGACCGGAAGGTCCGCGGCTGGGAGGTGGAGCCGCTGCGCTGGATCGGCGTGCACGCGATGTACGACCTGTACCGCCGCGCCGACGCCAGGGAGAAGGCCGGCCTCGGCCGCACCTCGGCGCTGGCCCGCGTCGCCGACGCCATCACCGGCCGCTAGGTTCGGTTCCGTCGCCGTCCGAGGTTCCGTCGCCGTCCGAGGTTCCATCGCCGCCCGAAGGAGAAGCATGCCCCACCTGCCCGGTCCCGCCGCCCGCACCCCGGCGGCGACCGAGTGAACGAGATCCTCTTCCGCGGCGGGCGCGTCTTCCTGCCCGGCGGAGCCTTCGCCGAGGCCGTGCTGGTCCGCGGCGACCGCGTCGCCGCCGTGGGCTCCGAGGCCGACGTCGCACGCCGGGCCGGCCCCGGCTGTGAGACCGTCGGCCTGGACGGCGGCCTGCTCATCCCCGGCTTCACCGACGCGCACATCCACCCGGTGCAGGCCGGCCTGGAGCGGGCCAAGTGCGACCTGGCGGAGGTCTACGGCCTGCCGGAGTATCTGGAGAAGATCGCCGCCTACGCCGCCGCGCACCCGGACCGGGAGTGGATCGAGGGCGGCGGCTGGGACATGTCGGCCTTTCCCGGCGGCCTGCCGCACCGCTCCCAGCTCGACTTCCTCGGCCGCCCGGCGTACCTGGTCCAGCGTGACCACCACGCCGCATGGGTGAACGGCCGCGCCCTGGAGCTGGCCGGGATCACCCGTGACACCCCCGACCCCGCCGACGGCCGGATCGAGCGCGACGCCGGCGGAGAGCCCACCGGGGTGCTGCACGAGGGCGCGATGGAGCTCGTCGGCCCGCTCGCCCCGCGGCCCACCACCGCCGACCAGGTCGCGGCGCTGCTGGACGCCCAGCGCCACCTGTTCTCCCTGGGCGTCACCGCCTGGCAGGACGCCATCGTCGGCCCCTTCGCCGGCTCCCACGACCAGCTCCCCGCCTACCTGGAGGCCGCCTCCGCAGGAAGGCTCACCGCCCGGGTGGTGGGCGCGCTGTGGTGGGACCGGACGCGCGGCGCCGAGCAGATCCCCGAGCTGCTGGAACGCCGCAAGGCCGCCGAGGGCCTGGAGCGGTTCCGCGCCACCTCGGTGAAGATCATGCAGGACGGCATCGCGGAGAACTTCACCGCCGCGGTGATCGAGCCCTACTGCCGCTGCGGCGGCGCGGGCGGCGGCACGGGCCTGTCGTACGTCGACCCCGAGCTGCTGAAGGGCCACGTCGCCGAGCTGGACCGGCACGGCTTCCAGGTGCACTTCCACGCGATCGGCGAGCGGGCCGTGCGCGAGGTGCTCGACAGCCTCGCCGGGACCGACCCGGCGAACCGCCACCACGTCGCGCACCTGCAGATCATCGAGCCGTCGGACGTCCCGCGCTTCGCGGAGCTGGGCGTGACGGCCAACCTGCAGCCGCTGTGGGCCACCCACCACGCCCAGATGGACGAGCTGACGATCCCGTTCCTCGGCGAGGAGCGCTCGTCGTGGCAGTACCCGTTCGCCGACCTGCTGCGGGCCGGCGCCCGGTTCTGCGCGGGCAGCGACTGGCCGGTCTCCAGCGCCGACCCGATCCAGGGCATGCACGTGGCGGTCAACCGCACCGAGCCGCCGAGCTCGGTGCACGCGGACTACCCGACGGCGCAGACCCCGTTCCTGCCAGGTCAGTCCCTGGACCTCGTGACCGCGCTGACCGCCTACACCGAGGGCTCGGCGTGGATCAACGGCGACGACGACGCGGGGGTCATCGCACCGGGCAACCGCGCCGACCTCGTCGTGCTGGACCGCGACCCGTTCACCGAGCCCGCCGCCGACATCTGGCGGACGAGGGTCGCGGCGACCTTCGTCCGCGGCGAGCAGGTGTACGGCCGCTGACGTCGGGCCGCCCGCGCCGCGCCGTACGGCCCCCTCGGGCCGGACGGCGCGGCACACGCCGCACCGTGGCTTCGTCGTGACCGCGTCCCTCGCACGCCGCCACGGCGTTCGCCTGCTTCGTCCGCGGCGAGCGGGCGTCCCCGGCGCGACGGGTCACTCGATGGCGGCGAGGTTCACCACCACCCGCCTGCCGTTGAGGACATAGTCGAGCAGCCCCGGCGCGGTGTGGTCCAGGTAGGTGTCCTCCAGGTGGGAACTGCGCCCCCGGTCCATTCGCCTGTCGCGGAAGCCCAGGTCGGCGACGCGGCCGGTGGCCAGATCGTAGAGCACGATACGGCTCTGCTGATCGCCGGTGCCGGCGCCGAGGGTGCCGTACTGCGGGAACGTGAGGAACCGGCCGAGTGCCGGAAAGCCCCTCGGCCCTCCCGGGATCACGCGCTCGCCGGAGCCGTCGCGGCGGCGGGCGACCACCTCCGCGCCCCCGCCCGCGGCAGGCCGGGTCAGCGCGCACCAGGTGACCCCGCAGCCGCTGATCCGCTCCTTTCCGGTCTTGACGACACCCTGCTTCTCACCGTTTACGAGGTTGACGATGCGGTCGAAATCGGATTGTGGGTCGCGGCCGCTCCCTGACCCGGCCCAGGGCCACCGGAGAAGGTGATATCCCTGGGAGCGAGGGACCATCGTCGTCTTCCCGCCGGAGAGTGAGACCCGGTAGACGCCGCCTTTCACCACGCGCGACCACACCACGTGCCCGTCGGCGATCTCCATCATGTCGAGGTCGCCGTATTTCATGGTCTGCGGGAACGAGGCGATCCGGCGCGGCGTCCCGCCCGTGACCGGAGCGGTCCAGACGTCCACGAACGAGCGGAGGTCCTTCCAGCGGACGGTCGCCCACGCCAGCCGGCCCTCACCCGACACCGCGGAACGGATGTGGGTCGTGCCGGCGGGCGGAGCGAGGTCGACCAGCCGCCTGGCGCTACCGGAGCCGAGGTCGTAGGCCCAGAACTCGTCGGGCCGGTTCCCAACGTCCTTCCTCCCGGTCCGGACCAGCAGCGTGCGTTCGTCGAGGAACAGCTCCGGAAGCATTTTCCTGCCGTCGGGCAGCTTCGTGGGCATGGTGTGGACCGCGTCCGGCCAGACCTTGACAGGCGGCGGCGCGACCTCGTCGGTGGTCCCCGGCTCAGGAGGCACCGAGGCGGCGGAACGGGGTGCGGGCGTCCTCTTCTGAACGGGAGCCTCCGAGGACGCCTGCCCGGACGATCCGGAGCCGGAGGACAACCCCTCGACCGCGAGCGTGGAACCCACCGCCAGCACGGCGACCGCCGCGGCGGCGGCCAGGACGGGGCCGGGACGGCGGCGCCGTACGTCATGGGGCCGTACGTCACGGGTCCGCAGGAACCGCTCCGGTGACGGCGGCGGCTCCTCTTGAGCCATCTCGGCGAAGGTCTCGCGCAACAGGTCTTCGACGTTCATCGGAACTCCCTCACCGTGTCCAGTTCCGGGGCGACCTTCCTCAGACGTTCCAGCGATCGGTGGATCTGACTGCGGACCGACCCCACCCGGATGCCGAGCGTCCGCGCGATGTCGGTCTCGGACAGGTCCTCGAAGTAGCGCAGCACCAGCATGGTCCGTTGCCGGGGCGTCAGGCGGGCCAGAGCGGCCCGCATCGTCAGCCGGAGGTCCACCGACTCGGCGTGGCCCTCCCCCACCTGCTCGGGCAGCCATCCGACGGCCGTCTCCGTCCCCCGGGAACGGCGACGCCACCGGCTGACCTGCTCGTGGTACATGGCCCGGCGGACGTATCCCTCGATCGCCGCCGGGTCGCGCAGAGCGCTCCACCTGGCCGCCGTCTTCGCCAGTGCCGACTGCACCAGGTCCTCGGCGACATGCCGGTCACCGGTCAGCAGATACGCGGTGCGGAACAGCGCCGCCGACCGGTTGACGACGAACTCCCGGAAGTCCGCCTCGAATCCTGGATCCACCCGTCCTCCTCGTCATGTCAAAGAGCAAGGACGCGGACGAGCCGAGGATCTATGCCGGTCGTCCCGGATCGGCCGGTTTCCACTGTGGCACCGTAGGAGGGTGGGGCGATCGGGAGACGTCCAGCCCGCACGGCTCAGCCGGGTCGACCTGCGATGAGGTGATGCCGGGAACCCCTTCCCGGGTCACGGAAGAGGTTCGGCGTCCTACCTGCCGACTCGACAGCCGGGCGGCGAAGTGGTCGGTTGAGGACAGGGTCACCAAGGATTGCATTTAATGCAATTATTGCATATTGTGCAAATCATGGATGCAGCGGAGGAGCGTCGCGGACGCAACAGGGCGCGGAAACGGCGGCTCATCGGGGACACGGCGGTGGGCCTGGCCCTGGAGGTGGGACTGGAGAACCTGACCGTCGAGAGGATCGCCGAGGCGGCCGACATCTCCACCCGGACCTTCTTCAACTACTTCTCCTCCAAAGAGGAGGCTCTCACCGTCGGGCCCTCACGGTCGGCGGAGGAGCTGGCGGCGCTGGTGGCCGCACGTCCCGCGGACGAACCGGCGGTCCGGACGATGCGGGTCATGGCCAAGGAGATCGCCGACTCCTTCGTGCCCAGCCGACAGCAGATCGCGCTCTGGCGCCGCAACCCCGAACTGCTCGCCCGGGCACGCAGGCCCGCCGACCAGGAGCGAATCTTCGCGACCCTCATGCGGGCCGTGGCCGCTCGGACGAAGCGTCCGCCCGGCGAGGTCTACCCCGGCGTGCTGGTCGTCACGACGTTCTCCATCATCGAGTGGGCCGTACGGGCCTCCTGGCAGGACGACGCCGGCAGGTCGCCGGACGATCTGATCGACGAGGCGTTCGACCTGATCGAGTGCGGCCTGTGACGAGCATGCAGGCGCGGCTGACCACCGTCGCGGTCAGGCTGATGGGCGTCAAACGGCGCATGTACGGCAGCGCGGAGAAGGTGCACAGGAGCATCGCCGCGGATCGCAGGAGAGGCCCCGCCGTACCCGGATACAAGGATCGGCTCTCCGTCGAGGAGCGGCGCATGGCCGCTCACCGCGTCTACACGGTGAGCCCGAAGACCGGCCGCACCGGCCGTCACCTGCTGTACCTGCACGGCGGCGGCTGGTCCCTGTCGATCACCTCGCTGCACTGGGACCTCATCGGCACGCTGGCCGAGCGGCTGGGCTGCTCGATCACCGTCCCCATGTACCCCCTCGCCCCCGAGCACAACGCCCGCGACGTGTGGGCCATGCTCCTGCCTCTCTACCGGGATCTCGCCGGGGAGTCCTCCCCGGAGCGCCTGACCGTGGTGGGCGACTCGGCGGGGGGCAACCTGGCCCTGTCTCTGGTCATGCAGGCCAGACAGGCCGGCCTGCCGCAGCCGGCGCGTCTGGTGCTGGTGTCGCCGTGCGTCGACGTCTCCTGCAGCGATCCGGCGATGGCGAAGCTGGAGCGGGACGACCCGATCCTCGCCCCCGAGGGCGTGCGCGAGGCCGGTCGTCTGTACGCGGGAGGTCTGGACCCGCGTGATCCGGTGGTCAGCCCCCTGTACGGCTCGCTCCGCGGCCTGGCTCCCATCGCCGTCTTCACCGGAACCCTCGACATCCTCAACGTCGACGCCCACCGGCTCAGGGACAGGGCACGACAGGAGGGCGTGTCCCTGGAGTGGTTCGAATACCCCGGCATGATGCACGTCTGGCCCCTGTACTCCCTGCCCGAGTCCAGACGGGCCGTCGACGAGATCGTCGCGATGATCGAAGGGCCCCGGACCTGAGTTCCTCCACCCGTTCCAGCCGGGCGCGCGGGTGGGCCGGCGCGAGCCAGGGCGGCGAAGCCGTACGGTGAGCCGGCCTTGCCGTGACTGCCGACGATCCGGGGCATCTGTCGGGGGATCCGCGATCACTGCCGATGGCGGAAGCCGATGCGCATCAGCCGGCGGTCAGCCCGGTCCTCGAGTCGAGTCGGCCGGACGGTGCCGGGGTCGTGGGGCTGGTTGAGATCCGCGACGATCTCCGCCGGCACGGCCTGACGTTCAGCTGGGTCGGTGACAGGCATGGCCCGTGCAGGCAGATCTGCGCGGATCCCGTTCTTGAGGTGGAAGGTGAAGCCGGGATCGGCGAGAAGGTTCGCATGCCAGTCGGTCTCGGCACCGCCGGCGCCGCTGCACAGGCAGGTGGTGCCCGCAGCACGGTAGAAGAAGATCTCGATGTGGCGTGGCCGGCCGGTGCGGCGCCCCAGCGTCGTGATGTCGATGATCCGTTCGCTGGTGCCTGCCGCAGGTGTGATCTCGATGGCTCGCCGGACGTGATCGGGCAGGTGCGACAAAGACGCGTCATGTGCGGAGTCGTTCCATCCGGTCGTGTCTGGACTGCTCATGCGGTCTCGGTCTGAAGGGCGGGCCCGAGGAGGAGTCCACCGTCGATGACGTACTCCGACCCCGTGATGAACGACGCGTCCGATGACGTGAGGAACAGGAGAAGCCGGGTGACGTCGGCCGGCTCTCCGAGTCGGGGGATGGCGAACGGCTCGGGTGAGTAGAAGTCGGCGATTGCCGCGGTGGCGCCGGCCGCTGGTTCTTGGATGAAGGGAGTCGCGATCACGCCGGGGTGGATGGTGTTCACGCGGATGCGGTCCCGGCCGAGCTCGAGCGCCGCCGTTCGGGTAAGTCCTCGCACGGCCCACTTGCTGGCGACGTACGGCGCGTAGTGCGCCGTGCCGCCCAGGCCCATCGTCGAGGCGATGTTGACGATGGCTCCCCCTGTCGCGCGGCGCAGAGCGGGGGCGGCGACCTTGATGCCGAGGAAGGTCCCTGTGAGGTTGATGTCGAGGATGCGCGACCACGTGGCCTGGTCCGTGTTCTCAATCGGCACCGGCGGGTTCTGGACGCCCGCGTTGTTGACGAGCACGTTCAGGGCGCCGAAGGCGCTCTCGGCGGCCAGCACGGCAGCGGACCACGAACTCTCGTCGGTGACGTCGAGGCGGGTGAAGTGAGCGCGGGTCCCGAGCTCGCCGGCGAGAGCGGCGCCGCGTTCGGTGTCGATGTCGCCGATCACCACGTTCGCTCCCTCCGCGTGAAAGGCGCGTACGTGGCTCGATCCCTGGCCACCGGTCCCACCGGTCACGAGCACGGTCTGGTTGCCGAAGCGGTTCATCCGATGTTCCTTCGGTACGTGGGTGACCGACCGGGATCATCTGCGATGAACGGCCGGCCGATGGTGAGCCGGGCGACTCGCCACTGCCTTGACAGTAGGTCGGCGGCAGTGGCGAGTCAAGCCACTCACCTCGTATGCTCGGTCCATGAACAGGGTCGTACCGACGTACCACCAGCGCGTCGCCCAGGAAAAGCGCGCGCTGATCGTGACGGCCGCGACCGCGCTGTTCCTCGAGTTGGGCTACGACCGGACATCGCTGGCGCGGATCGCAGAGCGCTCGGGTGTCTCGCGGGCCACCTTGTTCAAGCAATTTCCGAGCAAGGCCGCCCTGTTCGACGCCATCGTCACCGAGTCCTGGTCAACCGCCGACGAGGAGGATCCTCCGCCGGCGGGCAACGTCGTCGGCGGGCTCAGCGCCATCGGCCGCCGTTACGCCGAGCTGTTGAGCCGGCCCCAGATGACCGACCTGTTCCGGATCGTCATCGCCGAGCTGCCGCGGTTCCCGGAGCTGGCCCATGCGCAGTTCTCGCACGGGAAGATGCCCTACTTCGAGTCCGTCCGCAGCTACCTTCTGGCTGAGCACGAGGCGGGAACGGTGCGGGTCGAGGACGTGGACCTCGCAGCCACCCAGTTCCTAGGCATGATCTCCAATTACGTCTTCTGGCCGAAACTCCTGGTGCCGGGCTGGGAGGTGAGCGCCGAACGCGTCGCTCAGGTCGTCGACGAGGCCGTCCGCACCATCGCCGCCCGGTACGCCGCGACTGGGCCGGGGGCGTCCACCAACGACTGAGTCCCGCCGCCGCCAAAGGAGTTCGGCGTCCAGGCTTGCGCGGGACTCTCTGACCTGGATGGTGGTGCCGTACGGGTCCAGGCGGGCGGAGAAGCGGCGGAGGCGTTCGACCGAGCGGGCGGAGGTCAGGGCTCCGGCCAGCGGGACGCGCCCTCGATCCACCGCTCCGCCTCGGCCGGGTCCGCCCCGAACACCTTGGCCATCCGCGCCCGGTAGATCGGCCTGATCTCCTGCCGCCCCCGCTCCCAGCGGCTCCACGTCGTCGGCGACACCCACAGCGCCCGTGCGATCTGACTCTGGCTCATCCCCATCCGCTTGCGCGCCCGCACCAGCTCCGGACGCCCCGCGCCGCATCCCGGCCCCTCCATGGCCACCCCGATCACGCATGGCAACCGATACGGAACCCATTGTCAACACGACTGACGGGCGTCGGGTGTCGGCGACGGAAACGACCGGGAAACGACCACCCGGCGGCGTGATCCGCTCGCTGTACGGCGGCGGCCGTACCCGTGGGACGACCCGCGCAGCGAACGGCGACGACATCGGGGGGATCTCCCCCGCGCCGCTCCGGGTGCCGTCTCCTACTGGACGACGGTCACCGACGGCGACGGAGGACGCGCATGCCTTCATCCCCCTGCCGCCCCGCCCGGAGCCCTCCTTCACGACGGGAGCGCCCGGTAAGGCGGTCGGCTTCGCCCTGCCCACCCACTCGGGCGAGCGCCTGACCGCGCCCCCCACTTCACCTGGCCCGCCGTACGGTCCGGCTCCGGTTGAGCCCATGAAGCCGGGCGGACCACCCGGGGCCCGACCGTCCCCCGAAAGGGCGCCAAGGGCGAGTCTCCGCCTTAAAGCCCAGGTCAGCGGGTTACATTGGCGTGAAACGCGACAACGTCGGGCATCGCAGGGCGGGCCACACGACGGGGGCGGCTGGAGGGGTCCATGAACTTCGTGGTGAGTGTCCTGTTCCGCGCCATACCCCTGGTGTTCGGGGCGGTCTGTCTCGCGTACGGCCTCTACATCAGGAGCGGCGGCGCGGACGCCGGCCACTTCGTCGCGGGCTCCGTGAACATGGCGCTGGCCGCGATCTGCTACGCGCTCTTCACCACCGCCGCGACGATCATCCGCCAGTTGATCAACCGTTACAGCCTGTTCTGGCGCGTCGCACTGCCGTTGTCGGGTTACGTCGTCGCGCTCGTCACCATCGGCTGGGGCGTCGCCACCGTGCTCCGGGGTGACGCCGCCGAGTTCGTCGTCGGCGGCCACGTGATCTTCGGCATCGGCCTCATCGCCACCTGCGTCAGTACGGTGGCCACGGCCTCCACGGCCTTCGCCCTCATCCCGGTCAACGCCGCCGGCAGCCCGGAGGACGGTCCTCCGGAGGGCGCCTACCTGCGAGGGCTGGGCATGGTGCTCGTGGCGGTTCCGGTGGTCTGCGCCGTCGTGGGGTTCACCCTCGCCTTCGTCCTCTTCACCCGGGGAGGAAGCGCCGGCTACGTCGCCGGGCACGTCGTCTTCGGGCTGGCGGCGATATGCGCCAGCCTGACCGCCCTGGTGGCGAGCATCGTCCGCCAGGTCCGCAACACCTTCGGCGAAACCGAACGGTACCGGTGGAGCTGGCTGGTCATCGTCATGGGGACGATCAACCTCGTGCTGGGCCTGTACGTCCTGCTGGGCTCCGACAGGCCCTACCGCATCGCACCCGGTTTCATCCTGATCGGCCTCGCGCTGGTCTGCTTCAGCATCCTGTCCAAGGCGCTCCTGCTGGCCCTGGTGTGGCGCCGTTCCTTCCCCCTCGCCGACCGCATCCCCATCCTGCCGATCGTCACCGCACTGACCTGTCTTTTCCTCTCCGCCTTCCTGTTCGAGGCCGCCGTCACCGACTCGCAGTTCTTCGTCCCCGCGCGGGTGATGGTGGGACTGGGCGCGGTGTGCTTCACCCTCTTCTCCATCGTCTCGATCCTGGAGGCCGGGACGTCCGGCTGACCGGGCCCACCGCGCAGGCGGGACGCCGCCGACGGCGACGGCGTCCCGTGCGACCAGGCCGGTTCCCGCCTCGCCCGCCGTCCGCGTCCGGGAACCCGCGGGGGCGGTCCGCCCCCGCGGGTCTCATCCCAGAGGACGCCCCGGCCGGACCGCCCCGTCAGGCACGGCCGGCCTCGCGTGCCAAGTCCTCCAGCCGGGCGCGGTAGCCCTCCCACCACGACCGGTCGCCCGGCGGCAGGTTCCCGGCGTCCTGCCGCAGTCCGGCGGCCCCGTCGATGAGCTCCCGGACGATGTCGGCGTGCCCGGCGTGCCGGTCGGTCTCGGCGATCATATGGATCAGGATCCGGTGCAGGGTCACCTCGTCACGGCCCTCCGGCCACCACGGCACCCGGCCGGTCGCGTCCAGCTCCAGCGCCTCGATCGTCGCGTCCGAATGCGCCTGCACCCGGTGGTACAGCGCGATGATCTCGTCGCGCGACTCCTCCGCGGTCGCCCACATGTCCGCGTTGGCCTCGGCCTCGTCCTCCATCCAGGGCAGCGGTTCGGGGAACGGCCTGCCGAAGACGTCACCGAAGTACCCGGCCTCGGTGCCGGCCACATGTTTGATCAATCCGAGGAGATTGGTCCCGGTGGGGGTCATCGGCCGGCGGATGTCGTACTCCGCCAGTCCGTCGAGCTTCCAGACCAGGGCCTCACGGGCGATCTTCAGGTAACGATGGAGATCCGACTTCGGATCCGATGCAGTCATGCCGGACATCCTGCCACCCGATGCCGCGAACCGGTCCGCCGCTTCCGCGGCACGCCATCCGGGTAGATCCCGGGGATGAGGGACATCATCGTCAGGCGGGTGTACGACGGCGGGCCGTTCGAGGGGACGGCGTTCCTGGTGGACGGCATGTGGCCGCGCGGTGTGCGCAAGGACGAGCTGGAGCGGGTCCGCTGGGTCCGTGACCTCGCGCCCTCGGCGGAGCTGCGGCGCTGGTTCGGGCACCGCCCCGAGCGGTTCGCGGAGTTCCGCCGCCGCTACCGCGAGGAGCTGGACGGCGAGGCGGACACCGTCCAGCCTCTGCTGGAGGCCGCGCGCGGGGGGAAGGTCACGCTGCTGTACGCGGCCAGGGACACCGAGCACAACAACGCCGTGGTGCTGCGGGAGTATCTGCGCGACCGGCTCGCCGGGCCGGACGGCTGACCCTCTCGGACGTCCCCGAAGCCGGCGGCCGCATCGCCGTCGCACGGGTGTCGGCACCGGCCGGAGACCCAACCGGTACGGTGCGGACATGCATCGAAGCCGCGTATACGCCGTTCTGATCGACGCCCCCGAGGCCGAGGCCGCCGACGCCGCGGCCTTCTGGTCCGCCGCGCTCGGCGTGCGGACCGAGCTCATCCCCTCCGAGCCGCAGTTCGTCACGCTGCACGAGGCCCTGCCCGGACTGGTCACCGCCGTCCAGTCGGTCGACGACGCGCCCCGCTTCCACCTGGACATCGAGACCGACGACGTCGAGGCCGAGACCGCGCGTCTGGTCGGGCTCGGCGCCGAGCAGGTGTCACGGTGGCAGGAGTGCCGCGTGCTGCGGGTGCCCGGCGGGCACCTGGTCTGCGTCCTGCCCGTGGAGAGCGACCGGGAGCTCTTCGAGTCCCAGGCCAAGGTCTGGCCCTGATCCCGCCTCCCCGGCCACGGGGCCGGTCTGCGGGCCGGCGGAGGACCTGCGGAGGTCAGTGCGCGACGGTGACCACGATCTTGCCGACCTGGGCGTTCGACTCCAGGTACCGGTGTGCTTCGACGATCTCGCCCAGGTCGAAGGTGCGGTCCACCACCGGCCGGAACGCACCCGAACGCAGCCCGGAGGTCACGAACGCGGCCGCCCGGCGCAGCCGTTCCGGCCGGCTCGCCGTCTCGATCATGGTGTAGGTGCGCATGTTCAGCGCGGGCATGCCGAGGTCGATGCCCGGATAGGGGGTCGGCTCGCCGCTCAGCGCGCCGTACACCAGGAGTGTGCCCTCGTCGGCGACCATCCGGGCCAGGTCCCGCACGCCGGGACCGGCGACGGCGTCGAAGACGAACTCGGCGCCCCGGCCGCCGGTCGCCGTCAGCACCCGCTCGGCCACGTCCTCCGACCCGGTGACGATCACCTCCACCGCGCCCTCCTTCAGCAGCGCCTCCTTCTTGGCGGCGGTGCGGGTGAGGGCGATGGGTGTGGCGCCGACGCGGCCGGCGACGTGGATGGCGGCCAGCCCCACGCTGCTGGAGGCCGCGTTCAGCACGACCGTGTCCCCCGCACGCATCCCCCCGGCCTCCACCAGCGCGCCGTAGGCCGTCAGGTACGGCATCCACACCGCCGCGCCCTCGACGGCGCCGAGTCCTTCGGGGCGGTGCAGCACCGAAGCCGCGGGCACGATCGCCCGTTCGGCGTAGACCCCGTGGTCGTTCTGCGAGAACCCGGGCACGGTGCTGACCGGCTGTCCGGGCCGGAACCCCTCGACGCCCTCGCCGACCGCCTCGACCACGCCCGCGGCCTCGGTGCCCAGCCGGGCGGGGAACCGCTTCACCGGCTCGATGTAGTGGCCGGTGCGGAACAGCACCTCGGCCCGGTTCAGGCCGATCGCGTCCACGCGGATCCGGACCTCGCCCGGACCCGGCTCGCCGATCTCCACGTCCTCCAGCCTCATCACCTCGGGGCCGCCGAGCTCGTGGAACAGCACCGCCTTCGCCATCATGTCGTTCTTCCTCCGTGAGAGACGATGATCGACTCAAACACGGAAGTACGATAGATGTCAAAATACGATGTTCGTCGTACTAAGAGGATCTGCGCCGAACGTATCCGCGGCGTCCCATCGCGTCCCATGGTGTCTTGTAGCGTCCGTGGCGGGCGGACGACCCCGCCCCGGGGTTCCCGATGCTCCCGGCGGACCGGACACGTCATACGGCGGGCGCCCCCTGCGGAAGCCCGCCGCACCGCGGGCGTCCCCTGCGGGAGCCCGCCGTACGGCGGGCACGACGGTTCAGGCGGGTACGGTCGCCGGCGCCCCGAACCACCGGGTCAGGGCGGCGCGGAGGTCCTCGCGCTCACCGGAGTCCGGACGGGGCGAGGACGAGGCCCAGGCGACGTAGCAGTCGGGCCGCAGCAGCAGGGCCGTGATCTCACCGGTCCCGCCCTCCCCGTTCGAGCCGTTCGAGCCGCCCGAGCCGTCCGGAGCACCCGAACCGCCCTGCGCACCGGGGGCGCTCGGGCCCAGCAGGCGCGCGGCGACCACCTTGACCCGGTCGTCCCATCCGGCCGGTTCCCCGGAGAGGGACGCGTCCCCGGTCAGGTCGAGCAGCAGCGGCCGGGCGTCCGCGGTCAGCTCGGCGAGCCGTACCGGACCGGTGCCGGTGCCGGTGCCGGTGCCGGTGTCGGTGTCGAGCGACAGGTCGGGCGCCCACCGGCCCACCAGGGGATGGGCGTCGCCCCCGGCGATCGCGCCCTCGTCGTCCCCGTCGCCCGCGCCCATGTCGTAGCGGATGTCCGATCCGGCCATGGTGGCGGCGATGTGCCGGACGACGTTCCGGTCGCCCAGCAACTCGGTGAACAGCCGCCGCAGCGCGGTGACCTCCGCTCCCGGGGCGATGAGAGCGGACTGCGCCTGGCTGTGCATGACGACCCGCTCCGCCGCGGGTCGCCGTTCGGCCTCGTAGCTGTCCAGCAGGCCGGACGGAGCCCAGCCGTGGATCTCGGCGGCGAGCTTCCAGCCGAGGTTGACCACATCCTGCAGGCCCAGGTTGAGACCGGGACCACCGATCGCCGAGTGCACATGGGCCGCGTCACCGGCCAGCAGCACCCGGCCGTCCCGGAACCGGTCGGCCAGCCGGGTGTTTCCACCGGCCAGGCGGCGCATCACGTGCGGACCGGACCCCGTGGACGGGCCGAGGGGGAGATCGGCCCCGAGAACGCGGCGGACGCTCTCGCCCAGCTCCTCCAGGGTCAGCGGCGGCTGACCGTCGCCCCCGGCCGCGGCGGGCTCCCATTCCATGGTGCTCACCAGGGCCGGGCGGCCGGGGAAGGGCGCGAAGACGAACAACCCGTGTTCGGTGCGGTGGTGCATGAACGGCGGGACGAGTCCGTAGCCGGGCACGTTCAGCCCGCCGGTGGCCGGGTCCACCAGTTCCGGCGGCACGGTGACGGACGCGGTGCGGGAGACCGTGGAGTCCCGCGTCACGCCGGGGAAGCCGATCCCCGCCAGTTTCCGCGTCACGCTGCGCCCGCCGTCGGCCCCGACGAGATAGCGGGCCCTCAGCCGGTAGGGGCCGTCCGGACCGGTGACGTCGGCGACGACCTCCTCGGCGTCCTGCGACAGGCCGGTGAGCTCGTGCCCCCGGCGGATCTCGACGCCCAGCTCGGCGGCACGCTCCTCCAGGACCTGCTCGACGCGCTGCTGCGGCGTCCCCAGCATGTAGAGCGGGTTGTCGTCCAGCGTGCTCAGGTCGAGCGGCAGCGCGCCGAACACGAACCCCGGCACCGGCCGGGGCGGCTCGGCGCCACCGCCGAGCCGCCCGTACAGGCCCCGGCGGTCGAGCATCCGCACCACCTGGCCGACCAGGCCGTTGGCGCGGTTCTCGGTGGTGCGTGCGGGCAGCCGCTCCAGCACGATCGGCCGCACTCCGGCCAGGCTCAGCTCGCAGGCGAGCATCAGCCCGTTGGGGCCGGCTCCGGCGATGACCACGTCTGCGGACATGGCGGTTCCTCCTCGGTGGGATGGATGGGGACTCAGGCCCCGGAGGTTCGGAGCCCGATGAAGAGGGGGCGGAACATGGCGGCACAATTCGTCACGGTATTTTCACGTACGGTGACAGCAGGCGGCCGTGACGGACCACCCGGGCGACGGCCGACGGAGGCACACGGGTACGGGGTTCTGCGGGGTGGGGATCCGGCGGAGACCCGGATCCGGTGGGACGAGCATCCCCGGCCGGACCCCGGAAACCAGGCATTCCGGACCGGACCCCGGAGACCGGACCTCCCGGCCCGGACTCTCTGGGACGGCATCGATCAGAGCCGGCGGATCCGGGAGAGCCGGAAGTTCGGCGGGACCAGAAGGCGGATGAACCGCTCTCAGGCCCGGGGACCGGCGGTTTCCCCTCGACCGGGAACCGGCAGCCCCGCGGCGAGCTGGCCGAGCGCGTCGCGGAGTATCGGCCCGAACGGAACGGGCGGGTCGGCCCGCAGCCAGCGCTCCATGACCAGGCCGACGGCCGCGCCGACCGCGCCGGACACCAGCCGCGGGTACAGGTCGCGGACGGCGTCGGTGCCGGTGCGCTCGGCGATCGCCGCGGCCAGCTCCGCCTCGGCGGCCGCGTTCGCCTTGAACATCTCGCCCTGCAGCGAGGGTTCGCTGATCATCAGCTGGACTCCGGCGATCCACCGCCGGTCGGGTGCCCGTCTGCCGCCGGTCACCTCGTCGCCCGCGCCGCCGGACATGTCACCGGACGCGTCGACGCGCGTGCCACCGGCCGCGCCGCCGGGCATGTCGGCGGGCATGTCGGCGGGCGAGAACTGGGTCTGTACCGCGTTGAGGATCGCCTCCCACAGCGGCTCGGACTCCGGCCGGGCGCGCAGTTCCTCCGCGATCCGGCGTGCGCGGTCGAGGTGGCGGGCGGCGATCGCCTCACCCTTGCTGGAGAAATAGTTGTTGAAGGTGCGGGGGGACACCCCGACCTCGGCGGCGATGTCCTCCACCCGGACGGCGTCCAGCCCGCGCTCCACGACCAGGCGGATGGCCGCCCAGCTCAGCGCGGCACGGGTCTCCTGTTTCTTGCGCTCCCGAAGTCCCGGCCGCTCGGGTTTCCCGGTGTCCATGGGACCACCGTACACATACTTGCGGATTACGAAAAGATGCGTGCCGCGAAATTTTTTCGCCGTATGGCCCGAACCGCGTCGCACGGGCCATTCAGCCCGGCAGCCCGGTACGGGGACACGGACCATCGCCCCGATGCGAGGGCGCAGACCGCCGCCCCGGCGCGGGGACGCGGATCACCGCCCGGTGCGGGAATCGCGGACGGCGATCCGCCGGCACTCCACCCACGGGTGGAGATCGAATCTCTCCACCCCGGCGCCGATCCGCCCCGGCGCGCGTTTCCCTACCGTCTTCCCCGTGAACTCGCTCACTCCGACGAACCCGCTGAGCACGGCGGCCGTCATCGTCCTCGTCATCGCCTTCGTGCTCTACCGGCAGATGATGACCCGGGTCGCCACCCGGACCGGCCTCCTCTGGCTCGCCCTGTTCATGATGGTGGCCGGCGCCGCCTCCGGCGGGCTCGTGGACCCTCGTCGTCTGCCGCTCAGCCTGCTCCTGCTGGCCGTGGATGTCGCCTGCGCGGTGGCCTTCGGCGTCCTGCGCGCCTCGACCGTCCGGGTCTGGCGGGACGGGAAGGGGACGCCCTGGTCCAAGGGCACCCGATGGACCCTGCTGGGCTGGCTGGCCTCCGCCGTCGCGCGCGTCGCGCTGCTCGGCGCCGGCCACGCCCTCGGGCTCGCGTCGGCGCCCACGGCCATCCTGTTCTTCATGGGCGTGACCATCGGCGTCCAGTCCCTCCTCGTCGCCCGCCGAGCCCGCGCCCTGCCCCCGCACCTCACCGCCCCGGCGCACGCGTGACCGCTCCCCGCACCGTACGGCGCTCCGTACCGGGCTCCGTATGCCGCCGCCCACCGCTGGGGCGTCGCCGTACGGCCCGCACCGCCGGACGCCGTCCGGCGCCCGGAGGCCCCGCGCGGCGGAACGCCGGAAACGGCCCGGTACGGAGGGAGGCCGAGCCCACGGGTATCTTCGGGACATGCCCGGAATCCGGTGGCAGGCCGCGGTCCTGCTGCGGGTCGCGGTGGTCGCGACGTTCGCCGCGTTCGCCGTCGTCCAGGTGGTCCGGGACCAGACCGCCGCCCCCGGCCACCGCCTCACGGTCGCGGCACTGGCGCTGGCCGTCGCCGGATGCCTGGCCGCCGCTCCCCCGCCGGGCTCGGCCCGCCGGGAGAAGCCCCCGGTCACGGTCCTCGGGATCCCGGTCAGGCTCGGCACCGCCGTGATCGCCTCGATCGGCCTCCTCGTTCTCTCTCCCGACGGCGGCCTGGCCGTCGCGGCCCTGCTCTTCACCGTCGGGGCGGCGGCCTTCCGCCATCCGCCGCACCGGGCCGTGCCGGTGGGGCTGCTCGCGCTGACCGGCCTGCTGCTGGCCGGGCTGGCCGGCCGTTCCTGGGAACAGGAGCTGCCCCTGGCCGTCAACGTCTGCGTGATCCTCCTCATCGCCTACGCGGTCCGGCAGCGCAGGGCGACCCGGGCCGCCGAGGCACGCGAGGCGGTGCTCGCCGAGCGGGCGCGGATCGCCAGGGAGATCCACGACGTGCTGGCCCACTCCCTGTCCGCGCAGATCGTGCACCTGGAGGGCGCGCGCCTGCTGCTGCGGGCCGAGCGGCACACCGAAGCACTGGAACGGGTGGAGCACGCCGGGCAGCTCGCCAGGTCGGGACTGGAGGAGGCCCGCAGGGCCGTGTCGGCGCTGCGGGAGGACAGCCCGCCACTGCCGGCGGCGATCGAAGCCCTGACCGAGGAGTTCCGGGCCACGACCGGGCAGGCGTGCCCGCTGACGGTGACCGGCCCCGAACGGCGGCTGGCGCCCGAGACCGAGCTGGCGGTGGTCCGCACCGCCCAGGAGGCCCTCACCAACGTCGGCCGGCACGCTCCCGGGGCGCCGGCCACCGTACGGCTGGCCTTCGCCGGCGAGGTCTGCGAGCTGGAGGTGACCAACCCTTCGGGGAGCGGGCCGGGCACGCCGGGAGGGGGGTACGGTCTCGTCGGGATGGCGGAGCGGGCCGAGCTGCTCGGTGGGGCGCTGGAGGCCGGGGAGACGGACGGGGGTTTCCGGGTGCGGCTGAGGCTCCCCGCGGCGGAACGACCCTCCGGCCGGTCCCCCGCCGAACGACGGTCCGGGCGGATCCGTGCGGCGGAACGGTCGGCCGGGCCGTCTCCCATGACGGAGCGGCCCGTTGGGGGGTCTCCGGCGGCGGGGCGCCCTCCGGGCCTGATCCCCGCCGCGCGCCGGCCCGTCGAGCCACCGGAGGAGACCGCAGGATGACCGAGGCCGGGAGGGAGACGGGCGGCGCGCCCGTCCGGGTGTTGGTGGTCGACGACCAGACGGTCGTGCGTGAGGGGCTGACGCTGCTGCTGGGCCTGCTGCCCGGCATCGAGGTGGCCGGTTCCGCGGGCGACGGCGAAGCCGCCCTGCGGCTGGTCCGGGAGACACGGCCGGACGTGGTCCTGATGGACCTGCGGATGCCCCGGATGGACGGCGTCGAGGCCACCGGGCGGATCCGCGCCGCGTATCCGGACGTCCAGGTCGTCGTGCTGACCACCTACTCCGACGACGAGTCGGTGTTCGCCGCGCTGCGGGCCGGGGCCCGGGGCTTCCTCACCAAGAGCGCCGACGCCGAGGAGATCTCCCGGGCCGTCGCCGCAGTGACGCGGGGCGACGCCCAGCTCGACCCGGCCGTCCAGCGCCGCCTCCTGGACGCCATGCCCCCGGCTCCGCCGACCGGTCCGGCCCGGAGAGACCTGGAGGACGCCCGGCCGGACACTTCCCGGGACCACGCCGCCGTGCCGGACCCCGTACGAAACCGTGCCGCCGTGCCGGACCCCGTACGGAACCGCGTCTCCCGGCCGGACCCCGTACGGGACCGCGCCGCCGTGCCGGATCCCGGCCGGGAGCGCGCCGGGCGGACGGGTCCCGCGCAGGAGCGCGACGCCCTGCCCGACGGGCTGACCAGGCGGGAGGGTGAGGTCCTGCGGCTCATCGCCGAGGGCCGCTCCAACGCGGAGATCGCCGCGGCCCTGTTCATCAGCGAGGCCACGGTGAAGACGCACGTCAACAACCTCTTCGCCAAGATCGGGGCGCGCGACCGCGCCCAGGCCGTCGGCTACGCCTACCGCCGCGGCGTGGCCGGGACCTGAACCCCGGCATCCGTACGGCGGGGCCGGGACGCCTCACCCGCCGCCCGGCGTCCCCTGGTCATGGGAGACGCGGAGGGCCCCCGCGGAAGCTCTCCACGGGGGCCCCTCACATCCGCCGGATCAGCGGATCAGTACATCGGGCGGGAGGAGGAACGCAGCCGCTCCAGGGCCTCGGCCAGGATCTGGGCGCCGTCCTTGTCGCTGCGGCGCTCCTTGACGTACGCGAGGTGCGTCTTGTACGGCTCGTTGCGCGGCGGCGCGGGCGGGTTGCTCTCGTCCTGACCGGCCGGGAGGCCGCACCGCGGGCAGTCCCAGAACTCCGGTATGGGGGCGTCGCTGGCGAAGCTGGGGCGCGTCTCATGCATGTTCGCGCACCAGAACGGGACCCTCACACGGGGAGCCGCCTCGCCGCGCTCCGCCTCTCCCATCGGGCCGGCTCCGACACGGCTGCCACGGATCGCGTTGCCACTACCCACGGATGAACTCCTCGCTCGATGGCCCCCCGCCGCTCCGGGTGGGCGCGGGGGGCTGAACCACTGTCACGCTTGGCGAAAGCCAGGGCGTCTGAAAGCCCCGGTCAGGGCTTGAGAAGAAGGCCCAGCGCGATGATGCAGACGAACCAGACCACACCGGTGATGATGGTGAGCCGGTCAAGGTTGCGCTCGACCACGGAGGACCCTCCGAACGATGACGAGAAACCGCCACCGAACAGATCCGACAGACCCCCGCCCTTGCCCTTGTGAAGCAGGACGAGCAGGATCATCAGCAAGCTCGCCAGAATGAGGGCGATGGAGATTCCGATTGTCACCGTTGACCTGTTCCCTATTTACGCGCGGCCCGCGTCCGGGCACGACCCTTGTGTGACGCCTGAGGCGTGACGATTCAAACTTGCTCTAAGAGGGTACGACCTCATGTCAAGTCGTACCCCCCGAACGTCTCGGTCAGCCTGACATTTCACCAAAACGGCAGATTTTCACGAACTCCACCTGATCGAGGCTGGCGCCGCCGACCAGGGCGCCGTCCACGTCGGGCTGCGCCATGATGCCGAGGATGTTGTCGGCCTTGACCGACCCTCCGTAAAGGATACGGACGGCGGCGGCCACATCGGCGTCATACAGCTCGGCGAGTCGGGAGCGCAGCGCCCCGCAGACCTCCTGGGCGTCCTCCGGGGTGGCCACCTCGCCGGTGCCGATCGCCCACACCGGCTCATATGCCAGCACGATCGACGCGGCCTGCTCGGCGGTGACCTTGCGCAGCGCCCCGTCGAGCTGGGCGACGCTGTGGGCCACCTGGCCGCCGGCCCGGCGGACCTCGAGGTTCTCCCCCACGCACAGGATCGGCGTGAGCGAGTGCCGGTAGGCCGCGTGGACCTTGGCGTTGACCACGTCGTCGTCCTCGCGGTGGTACTGCCGCCGCTCCGAGTGCCCGATCACCACGAAGGTGCAGCCGAGCTTGGCGAGCATCGCCCCGGAGATCTCCCCGGTGTACGCGCCGCCGTCGTGCTCGGACAGGTCCTGCGCGCCGTACACCAGGCGCAGCTTGTCGCCGTCCACCAGGGTCTGCACGCTGCGCAGGTCGGTGAACGGCGGCAGGACCGCCACCTCGACCCGGTCGAGGTCCTTGTCGTTCAGCGCGAACGCCAGCTTCTGGGTGTGAGCGATGGCCTCCAGGTGGTTGAGGTTCATCTTCCAGTTGCCGGCGATGAGGGGCTTGCGTGCCGTGCTCATCTGTCACCCGCCGTTCCTCGTCCGCTTCGCGGAGCGCTACTCACGTTTCTGGCGTCGGAAGCGGGCGCGCCGGGACGGCGCGCCCGCTCACCGAGTCGGTTCACTCCCCGCTGTCCAGGGCGACGAGCCCGGGCAGGGTCTTGCCCTCAAGGTATTCGAGGCTGGCCCCGCCACCGGTGGAGATGTGCGAGAACCCGTCCTCGGGCAGCCCGAGCGTGCGCACGGCCGCGGCCGAGTCCCCGCCACCGACGACGGTGAACGCCTCCGAGGCGACCAACGCCTCGGCGACCGCGCGGGTTCCCCCGGAGAACGCCTCGAACTCGAAGACGCCCATCGGGCCGTTCCAGAACACCGTCCGGGCGTCGGCCAGCTTGCCCGCGAACAGCTCGCGGGTGCGCGGGCCGATGTCGAGGCCCTGGCGATCGGCCGGGATCGCGGTGGCGTCGACCACCTCGTACTCGGCGTCCTCGGCGAAGTCGACGGCCGCCAGCACGTCGACCGGCAGGACGAGCTCCACGCCGCGCTTGGCCGCCTCGTCGAGGAAGCCGCGCACGGTGTCGAGCTGGTCCTCCTGGAGCAGCGACTTCCCGACCTCGCGGCCCTGGGCGGCCAGGAAGGTGTAGGCCATGCCGCCGCCGATGAGGAGCCGGTCGACCTTGGTCAGGAGGTTGCCGATCACGCCGAGCTTGTCGGAGACCTTCGCGCCGCCGAGGATCACGACGTACGGCCGGGCCGGCTCCTCGGTCAGCTTCCGCAGGACCTCGACCTCGGCGAGCACGAGCCGGCCCGCCGCGTGCGGCAGCAGCTTCGGCACGTCGTAGACGCTGGCGTGCTTGCGGTGCACCGCGCCGAAGCCGTCTCCGACGTAGAGGTCGGCGAAGGCCGCGAGCCTCTCGGCGAACGCGGCGCGCTCGGCGTCGTCCTTGGACTCCTCGCCCCGCTCGAACCGCAGGTTCTCCAGCAGCGCCACCTGGCCGTCGCCGAGGCCCTCGACGACGGACCGGGCCGAGTCGCCCACCACGTCGGAGGCGAAGGCGACGTCGGCCCCCAGCAGCTCACCGAGGCGCCGGGCCACCGGCGCCAGGGAGTACTTCGGGTTCGGCTCGCCCTTGGGCCGGCCGAGGTGGGCGCAAACCACCACCCGGGCGCCCTTGTCGGCGAGCTCCCGGATCGTCGGGACGGAGGCGCGGATGCGGCCGTCGTCGGTGATGACGTCCCCGTCCAGGGGGACGTTGAGGTCGGCGCGTACCAGGACGCGCCGACCCTTCACATCGAATGCGGACAGGTCCTTCATCAGAGGTCTCGGCCGACCTTCTCGACGAGGTCGACGAGACGGTTGGAGTAACCCCACTCGTTGTCGTACCAGCCGACGACCTTGACCTGGTTGCCGATCACCTTGGTCAGGCCCGCGTCGAAGATGCACGACGACGGGTCGGTGACGATGTCGCTGGAGACGATCGGGTCCTCGGTGTAGGTCAGGTAGCCCTTGAGCGGGCCGTCGGCGGCGGCCTTGAGCGCGGCGTTGACCTCCTCGACGGTGGTCTCGCGGCCGACCTCGACGGTCAGGTCGGTGGCCGAGCCGGTGGGCACCGGCACGCGCAGCGCGTAACCGTCGAGCTTGCCCTTCAGCTCGGGCAGCACCAGGCCGATGGCCTTGGCGGCGCCGGTGGAGGTCGGCACGACGTTCAGGGCGGCGGCGCGGGCGCGGCGCAGGTCGCTGTGCGGGCCGTCCTGCAGGTTCTGGTCCTGCGTGTAGGCGTGGATGGTGGTCATCAGACCCTTCTCGATACCGAAGGTGTCGTTGATGACCTTGGCCATCGGGGCCAGGCAGTTGGTCGTGCAGGAGGCGTTGGAGATGATCGTGTGGCTGGCCGGGTCGTAGGTGTCGTCGTTGACGCCCATCACGACCGTGACGTCCTCGTTCTTGGCCGGAGCCGAGATGATGACCTTCTTGGCGCCGTTCTCGGCGTGCACCCGGGCCTTGTTGGCGTCGGTGAACAGGCCGGTGGACTCGACGACGACGTCCACACCCAGGTCGCCCCAGGGAAGCTTGGCCGGGTCGCGCTCGGCGAAGGCCTTGATGGCCTTGCCGTCCACGATGATCTCGTCGGCGGTGCTCTTCACCTCGTACGGCAGGCGGCCGAGGATGCTGTCGTACTTGAGCAGATGGGCGAGCGTGGCGTTGTCGGTCAGGTCGTTGACCGCAACGATCTCGATGTCCTTGCCGCTGGCAGCGACCGCACGCCAGAAGTTGCGGCCGATGCGGCCAAAGCCGTTGACGCCTACGCGGATGCTCACGGTACCGATCTCCTCGTACGTCGGTGCGCCGGCCCCGGGGACCGGCGGCGTGTGGCGGGCTGAAAACCTCAACACGAACCCTATAGGACCCAAATTGGTTTAGACCACTGGTGGGGTGGGGTGTGTTCGGCGCGCCCGTTGACCTGCCGCGATGCCCCTCACGACATTCGCGGCGCACCCCCGGCACACCGCGCTCCCCCGCGGCGCTCCCGGCGGCTCTCCCGCACCGCACCCCGCGTCGTCACGGCGCCAGCATGTCGACGGTGAGGTTGGCCTCGGTGTTGGGGACGCCGATGTCCTGGGCGCGCTTGTCGGCCATGGCGAGCAGGCGGCGGATGCGCCCGGCGATGGCGTCCTTGGTCAGCGGCGGGTCGGCGAGCTGGCCCAGCTCCTCCAGGGACGCCTGCTTGTGCTCCACCCGCAGCCGCCCGGCCACCACCAGGTGCTCCGGGGCCTCCTCACCGAGGATCTCCAGGGCCCGCTGGACCCGGGCTCCGGCCGCGACCGCGGCGCGGGCCGAGCGGCGCAGGTTGGCGTCGTCGAAGTTGGCCAGGCGGTTGGCCGTCGCCCGCACCTCGCGGCGCATCCGCCGGTCCTCCCACAGCAGCACGCTGTCGTGGGCGCCCAGCCGGGTCAGCAGAGCGCTGATCGCGTCGCCGTCACGGACCACCACCCGGTCGACGCCGCGCACCTCGCGCGCCTTGGCGTGGATCTTCAACCGGCGGGCGGAGCCGACCAGCGCGAGCGCCGCCTCGGGCCCGGGGCAGGTGACCTCCAGCGACATGGAACGGCCCGGCTCGGTGAGGGAGCCGTGCGCCAGGAACGCCCCGCGCCAGGCGGCCTCGGCGTCGCACGTCGCCCCCGCCACCACCTGCCTGGGCAGGCCGCGGACCGGGCGGCCGTGGTTGTCGATCAAGCCGGTCTGGCGGGCCAGCGCCTCACCGTCGCGGTACACCCGCACCACGTAGCGGGCGCCCTTGCGCAGTCCCGCCGGGGCGAGGACGAGCACCTCGGCCCGATGCCCGAACACCTCGGCGATGTCCTTGATGAGCCGCCGCGCCGTGACGTTGGTGTCCAGCTCGGCCTCGATCACGATCCGTCCGCCGACCAGGTGCAGGCCGCTCGCGAAGCGAAGGAGCGTCGACACCTCGGCCTTACGGCAGCACGGCTTCAGGACCGGCAGCCGGCTCAGCTCGTCCTTCACCACTCCTGTCATCGCCGCCATATCGTTCGTCCTCCCCCATCAGACCTCGTGCAGCCCGGAACAACCGGGCACACAGAAGTTTCTCGCACTCACGGGCACCGCTGACCAGGATCAACGCTTCCCACGGAAAATCTCGTCCAGGACGGAGGCAAGACGTTGCGCATCGTGCCGCGGAGAGCCGTCGGGGGACGCGACGTCGGCCAGCACCAGCCGCCCGCCGAGCCCGGCCGCGGCCTTCTCCAGCTCCTCGCGGTCGTCGGCCACCCCCGCGTCGGCGAGCACCACGTCGATCTCCAGGGCAGGCGCGTGCTGGCGGAGCACCTCCAGGTGCTTCTGGGGGGAGAACCCGTCGGTCTCACCGGGCTGCGGGGCGAGGTTCAGCGTGACCAGGCGGCGCGCCCGGGTGGTGTGCAGCGCCTCGGCCAGCTCGGGCACCTTCAGGTGGGGCAGCACGCTGGTGAACCACGACCCGGGGCCGAAGACCACCCAGTCGGCGTCCAGGACCGCCTGAACCGCCTCGGGACCGGCCGGGGGGTCGGCCGGGACCAGGGAGACGGCCCGGACCCTGCCGGGGGTGAGGGCGCAGGCCACCTGCCCGCGCACGGTGCTCACCACACCGTCCAGCTCGACCTCCGCGACGATGTCGAGCGGCACCGACGACATCGGCAGCACCCGGCCGTGCGCGCCGAGCAGCCGCCCGACCCAGTCGAGGCCGGCGACCGTGTCACCGAGCCGCTCCCACAGCGCCACGATCAGCAGGTTCCCGAGGGCGTGCCCGTGCAGCTCGCCCTCGCTGCGGAACCGGTGCTGGACGACCTCGCTCCAGGTGCGGCCCCATTCGTCGTCGCCGCACAGGGCGGCCAGCGCCATCCGCAGGTCACCCGGGGGCAGCACCCCCAGCTCACGGCGGAGCCGCCCGCTCGATCCGCCGTCGTCGGCCACCGTGACCACGGCCGTGAGCCGGGAGGTGACCCGGCGCAGCGCCGACAGCGAGGCGTACAGCCCGTGGCCGCCGCCCAGCGCGACGACCTTGAGATCCTCGGTCACTCCCGGCCCGCATCCCGGTGGCTCACCTGGACGTCCAGGCCGCCGCGGTCACGCAGCCGGGCTCCGATCTGCTCGGCCATGGCGACGCTGCGGTGCTTGCCGCCGGTGCAGCCCACCGCGAGCGTGGCGTAGCTCTTGCCCTCGCGGGTGTAGCCGGCCGCGATGATGCCGACCACCTCCTCGTAGGCGTCGAGCAGTTCCTTGGCGCCCGGCTGGCCGAGGACGTAGTCGCGCACCGCGGGGTCCAGGCCGTTCATCGGGCGCAGCTCGGGCACCCAGTGCGGGTTGGGCAGGAACCGGCAGTCGACGACCAGGTCGGCGTCGACCGGCAGGCCGTACTTGTAGCCGAAGGAGACGACGTTGACCCGCAGGCCCGGACGGTCATCGCCGCCGAAGAAGGCGACGATCTTGCCGCGCAGCTCGTGGACGTTGAGGTTGGAGGTGTCGATGACCAGGTCGGCGTTGGCCCGCACCTCCCGCAGGATGCCCCGCTCGCGGGCGATCCCGTCGACCAGCCGGCCGTCCCCCTGAAGGGGGTGCGGGCGGCGGACGTTCTCGAACCTGCGCACCAGTTCCTCGTCGCTGGCCTCCAGGAACACCACCCGTACGGCGACGCCCCGCCCGTCGAGCTCCCCGATCGCGGCGTTGAGGTCGGTGGTGAAGGCCAGGCTGCGCACGTCGACCACGGCCGCCACCTTGTCGGCGGCCAGCTTGACCCGGCCGGCCTCCTCGGCCATGGCGAACAGCAGCCCGGGCGGCAGGTTGTCGATGACGAACCAGCCCAGGTCCTCCAGGGCCTTGGCCGCGGTGCTCCGCCCCGCCCCGGACATGCCGGTGACGATGACGAACGCGGTCTGGCCGCCGGCCGCCCGGCGCTGATCCGGCCGTCCGCCGTCCGTGCCCTGCGCCTCACCCGCGCCGCGGTCCACGCCCGCGGTCGGCTCGTCGTTCGGGGCCTGTTCCTCGCTCATGATGTCTCATCCTTCAACGCCGACACGATCGTCTCGGCCGTGGCGGGGCCGATCCCGGGAACCTCGCAGATCTGGGCGGCGGTCGCCTCCCGAAGCCGCTTCACCGATCCGAAGTGCTTGATCAGGGCCTGCCTGCGGGCCGGCCCGAGCCCCGGTACCCCGTCCAGGGCGCTTTCCCTGACGCTCCTGGACCGCTTGGAACGATGGTAGGTGATGGCGAAGCGGTGGGCCTCGTCGCGCACCCGCTGCAGCAGGTAAAGGGCCTCGCTCGTGCGGGGGAGGATCACCGGCAGCTCCTCGTCCGGGAGCCAGACCTCCTCCAGCCGCTTGGCCAGGCCGCAGACCGCCACGTCGTCCACGCCCAGCTCGTCCAGCGCGCGCCGGGCCGCGGCGGCCTGGGCCGGGCCGCCGTCCACGACGACGAGGTTGGGCGGGTAGGCGAACCTGCGCGGCCTGCCGGTCTCGGGGTCGATGCCCGGCTCGGCGCCCGCCTGGGGTTCACCGCCCGGCCCGGCGCCCGCCTCGGCACCGGGCTCCCCGGCGCCTGTTTCGGGGCCGACGCCCGGCCTGGCACCCGCCTGAGGTTCCAGGCCCGGCCCGGCATCCGCCTCGACGTCGAGCTCCCCGGTGGCCGAGCGCTCCTCCAGGTAACGCTTGAACCGCCGCGAGATCACCTCGTGGATCGAGGCGACGTCTCCCCCGGTGGTGCGGACGGAGAACCTGCGGTACTCGCTCTTGCGGGCCAGGCCGTCCTCGAAGACCACCATGGAGGCCACCACGTCGGTGCCCTGCATGTGGGAGACGTCGTAGCACTCGATGCGCAGCGGCGCCTGGTCGAGGCCGAGTGCGTCGGCGACCTCCTGCAGCGCCCTGCTGCGCGACGTCAGGTCGCTCGCCCGCTTGAGCTTGTGCTGCCGGAGCGCCTCCGCCGCGTTGCGCTCGACGGTCGTCATCAGGTCCTTCTTGTCGCCGCGCTGCGGGACGCGGATCTCCACCCGGCCGCCGCGGTGCTCGCCGAGCAGCTCGGCGATCGCGTCGGCGTCCGGCGGCGGGGCCGGCACCAGCACCTCGCGGGGGACCGACTCGGCGGCCGCGTCGCCGTAGATCTGCAGCAGGAACCGTTCGACCAGCTCGCCGGGGCCGGTCTCCTCGACCTTGTCCACCACCCAGCCGCGCTGGCCCCTGATACGGCCGCCACGGACGTAGAAGACCTGGACGGCCGCCTCCAGCGGGTCCTCGGCCAGCGCGATCACGTCGCAGTCGGTGTTGTCGCCCAGCACGACGGCCTGCTTCTCCATGGCCCGCCGCAGGGCCTGGATGTCGTCGCGCAGCCGGGCGGCCCGCTCGTACTCCTGCTCGGCGGCGGCCCTGGCCATCTCGCGCTCCAGCCGCCTGACGAACCGGCCGGTGTTGCCCGCCATGAAGTCGCAGAAGTCCTCGGCCAGGGCCCGGTGGTCCTCGGGGCTGATCCGGCCCACGCAGGGCGCCGAGCACTTGTCGATGTAGCCCAGCAGGCAGGGCCGGCCGACCTGCCCGGCCCGGCGGAACACCCCGGCCGAGCAGCTCCGCATCGGGAACACCCGCAGCAGCAGGTCGACCGTCTCGCGGATCGCCCAGACATGGGAGTAGGGGCCGAAGTAGCGGGTGCCCTTGCGCTTGGCCCCCCGCAGGACCTGCACGCGGGGGAACTCCTCCCCCACGGTGACCGCGAGGTAGGGGTAGGACTTGTCGTCGCGGTACTTGACGTTGAACCGCGGGTCGTACTCCTTGATCCAGGAGTATTCGAGCTGGAGCGCCTCCACCTCGGTGCCGACGACCGTCCAGTCGACACCGGCGGCCGTGGTGAGCATGGTCTGGGTGCGCGGGTGCAGCCCGGCGAAGTCGGCGAAGTAGGAGTTCAGCCGCTGGCGGAGGTTCTTGGCCTTGCCGACGTAGATCACCCGGTCGTCGGGGTCCCTGAACCGGTAGACGCCGGGGGACTCGGGGATCGACCCCGGACTCGGCCGGAAGCTCGCCGGACCGCCTGCAGATCTCGCCACACCAAGAGCCTATCGGCCCGCGCCGACAGGTTTCCTTCCCGCGAGCCCTCCCCGGACCGGGGCTCCCGGGCCGGGCCCGGGAGCCCCGAAGGAGGCCCCGGGGGCTCAGGTGAGGACGATCGAGTCGCCCTCGACCTTCACCTCCTTGGCCTCAAGGGGCTTCGTGGCCGGGCCCTGCTTCACGGACCCGTCGGCGATGGCGAACCTGCTGCCGTGGCACGGGCAGTTGATCGTGCCGTCGGAGACGCTCTGCACCTGACATCCCTTGTGGGTGCAGACGGAGCTGAACGCCTTGAACTCCCCCGCCGCGGGCTGGGTGACCACGACCTTGCGGTCCTCGAAGACGGTGCCGCCGCCCACCGGGATGTCGGCCGTCTTGGCCAGGGTCCCCTGGCCCTGCTGCGTGTCGGCGTCGGCCGACCCGGCCGCCGACGGCTCCCCGACCTCGGCGGTCGTCTGCCCGCCGTCCCCGCCGCAGGCGGTCAGCACCGCCGCCACCCCGGCGCCCCCGGCTCCCAGCAGCATTGCGCGGCGTGTCGCGTCCGTCATCGTCACTCTCCCCAGATCGTCGTCGGGTGCGAACTCCCCGATGCGGATCAGCATGCCGTACCCGGCGTCAAAAATCTGTGAAGCTTCAACTTCTGCCGCGCTCCGCACCGGCGCGGCGACGGGCCGGGGGCCGCCGGGCCCCGGCGGTGCGGGAGGGGGGACGCCACGACCGGTCGCCCGGCGCACCGCGGATCAGACGAGGACGATGCCGCCGCCCTCGACCTTCAGCGGGAACTCCGCGAGCGGGGCCTCCGCCGGGCCCTGGAGGAGCTTGCCGGAGTCGGCGGCGAACTCGCTGCCGTGGCAGGGGCACCTGATGACGCCGTCCGCGACGCCGCCGACCGCGCAGCCCCGGTGCGGGCAGCTCGCGCTGAACGCCTTGAACACCCCGGAGGAGGGCTGGGTGATCAGGACCTTCCACTTGGAGATGACGAGGCCGCCGCCCACGGGGACGTCGGAGGTCTGCGCGACCACCTTGCCCTTGACGCCGGGCGGCACGATCGCCGGGCCGGGATCCCCCGAGGCGCATCCGGCGAGCGCCGCCCCGCAGGCCGCCACCGCCGTGGCACCGATGACGTGCCTGCGCGTGGGCATGGCGGAACCTTCACTGCTGCTCATCTGAGGCCCTTCCTCGTCTTCCCCGTACCGGAGGCCGCGGACCGTACCGGGGCGGCCCGTCGGGGGCGGTCCGTCGGGGCCGGCCTGGGCCGCCGGTCACGACCGCCGGCCCGCGCACGCGGGCCGCGCCGGGACCGGACCCCCGCACCAAAAGGCTATTGATGCCGGGGTCCGGTCCCGCATCCGGCCTCAGGCGCCGAGGATCTTCCGCAGGAAGCGGCCGGTGTGGCTGTCCTCCACCAGCGCGACCTCCTCGGGTGTGCCGGTGGCCACCACGGTGCCGCCCCGCGAACCGCCCTCGGGTCCCATGTCGATCACCCAGTCGGCGGTCTTGATGACGTCGAGGTTGTGCTCGATGACGATGACCGTGTTGCCGCCGTCGACGAGCTTGCCGAGCACGCCCAGCAGCCGCCGGATGTCCTCGAAGTGCAGGCCGGTGGTCGGCTCGTCCAGCACGTAGACCGTCCGGCCGGTGGAGCGGCGCTGCAGCTCCGAGGCGAGCTTCACGCGCTGCGCCTCGCCTCCGGACAGGGTCGTGGCCGGCTGTCCGAGCCGGACGTAGCCCAGGCCGACGTCGTTGAGCGTCTTGAGGTACCGCTTGATCGAGGGGATGGAGTCGAAGAACTCCAGCGCCTCCTCGATGGGCATGTCGAGCACCTCGGAGATGGTCTTGCCCTTGTAGTGGACCTCCAGGGTCTCCCGGTTGTACCGCGCGCCGTGGCAGACCTCGCACGGCACGTAGACGTCCGGCAGGAAGTTCATCTCGATCTTGATCGTGCCGTCGCCCGAGCACGCCTCGCAGCGGCCGCCCTTGACGTTGAAGCTGAACCGGCCCTTCTGGTATCCCCGGACCTTCGCCTCGGTGGTCTGCGCGAACAGGTCGCGCACCTTGTCGAAGACGCCGGTGTAGGTCGCCGGGTTGGAGCGCGGGGTGCGGCCGATGGGCGACTGGTCGACGTGGACCACCTTGTCGACGAGGTCCATCCCGTTGATCCGCGAGTGGCGGCCGGGGACGGTGCGCGCGCCGTTGAGCTCCTTGGCCAGGGCGTTGTAGAGGATGTCGTTGACCATCGTCGACTTGCCCGAGCCGGAGACGCCGGTGACGGCGGTGAACACGCCCAGCGGGAACTCCACGTCCACGCCCTTGAGGTTGTGCTCGCGGGCCCCCTTGACGGTGAGCTGGCGCTTCCTGTCGCGCTTGCGGCGCGCCGCCGGGACCGTGATGGCCTTGCGGCCGGACAGGTAGGCGCCGGTCAGCGACTCCTCGCTGGCCAGCAGCTCCGGCACCGTGCCGGAGACGACGACCTGGCCGCCGTGCTCGCCGGCGCCGGGGCCGATGTCCACCACCCAGTCGGCCGCGGCGATGGTGTCCTCGTCGTGCTCGACCACGATGAGGGTGTTTCCCATGTCCCGGAGCCGGATCAGGGTCTCCAGCAGCCGCTGGTTGTCGCGCTGGTGCAGCCCGATGGACGGCTCGTCCAGCACGTACAGGACGCCGACCAGGCCGGAGCCGATCTGGGTGGCCAGGCGGATGCGCTGGGCCTCGCCGCCGGCCAGAGTGCCGGCCGCGCGGTCCATGGTGAGGTAGTCCAGGCCCACGTCGAGCAGGAAGCCCATCCGGGCGTTGATCTCCTTGACCACCCGCTCGGCGATGTGCATGTCGCGCTCGGACAGCTCCAGACGGGCCAGGAACGCCGCGCAGTCGGCGATCGACATCGCCGACACCTCGGCGATCGAGCGGTCGTTCACCGTGACGGCCAGCGAGACGGGCTTGAGCCGGGCGCCCTTGCACGCGGGGCAGGGGATCTCCCGCATGTAGCCTTCGAACTTCTCCCGCATGCCGTCGCTCTCGGCTTCGGCGTGGCGGCGCTGCACCCAGGGGATCGCGCCTTCGAAGGTGGTGTAGTAGGAACGCTCGCGGCCGTAGCGGTTGCGGTAGCGGACGTGGACCTGCTCGTCGTAGCCGTTCAGCAGGGCCTTCTGCGCCTTGCGCGGGAGGCGCTCCCAGGGGGTGTCGAGCTTGAAGCCCATCGCCAGGCCGAGCGCCTCCACCAGGCGGACGAAGTAGTCGCTGGTGTGCCCGCCGGCCCAGGGCGAGATCGCGCCCTCGGCCAGGGTCCTCTCCGGGTCGGGCACGACGAGGTCGGGGTCGACCTCCATCCGCACCCCGAGGCCGGTGCACTCCGGGCAGGCGCCGAAGGGCGAGTTGAAGGAGAACGAGCGGGGCTCCAGCTCCTCGAACGACAGATCGTCGTAGGGGCAGTAGAGGTGCTCGGAGTAGAAGCGCTCGCGGTTCGGGTCGTCCTCGGGGAGGTCGACGAACTCCAGCGTGATGGTGCCGCCCGACAGCTGCAGGGCCGTCTCGACCGAGCCGGTGAGGCGGCTGCGTGAGCCCTCCTTCACCGCGAGCCGGTCGACGATCACCTCGATGTCGTGCTTCTCCTGCTTCTTCAGCGTCGGCGGCTCGTCCAGCCGGACGACCGTGCCGTCGACCCTGGCGCGGGCGAAGCCCTTGGTCTGGAGCTGGCTGAACAGCTCGGCGTACTCGCCCTTGCGGCCGCGGACGACCGGGGCCAGCACCTGGAAGCGGGTGCCCTCGGGCAGCTCCATCACCCGGTCGACGATCTGCTCGGGGCTCTGTCTGGCGATGGGACGCCCGCAGCTCGGGCAGTGCGGCTTGCCCACCCGCGCCCACAGCAGCCGCAGGTAGTCGTAGACCTCGGTGATCGTGCCGACCGTCGAGCGGGGGTTGCGGCTCGTCGACTTCTGGTCGATCGACACCGCGGGCGACAGGCCCTCGATGAAGTCGACGTCGGGCTTGTCCATCTGCCCGAGGAACTGGCGGGCGTAGGCCGACAGCGATTCGACATAGCGACGCTGGCCCTCGGCGAAGATGGTGTCGAAGGCCAGGCTGGACTTGCCCGAGCCGGACAGTCCGGTGAAGACGATCAGAGAGTCTCGCGGCAGGTCCAGCGAGACGTCCTTGAGGTTGTGTTCACGTGCGCCACGCACGATGAGGCGGTCAGCCACAGCAGTCCCGACGTCGATGTGGAAGGTTTCAGAAGCGGTCGCGGGAAGACTAGCGACGGGGTCCGACAATTTCGCGGAGCGTCGTGCGGGGGATGAGGTTTCCCGTCCGCTTCAAGGTTACGGCCTTCCCGCGGGCCGTACGGCCGCCCGATGGACGACCGGGAAGACACGGTCGTCCATACCCTGGCCCGGCGGCCCGCCCAGGTGATGGAGTTGGGGCATGAACGTCATAGACACGCTGTTGGCCGAGCTGGACGGCTCCATGGGGCGGCTGCTCTCCACCGTCGCCGGGCTGTCCGACGACGACGTCCCGGAGCCCTCCCGCCTGCCCGGCTGGAGCAGGGGGCACGTGCTCGCCCACATATCGCGCAACGCCGACAGCCACGTCAACCTGCTGTCCTGGGCCAGGACCGGAGTCGAGACGCCGCAGTACCCCGACGCCGGGGCGCGTGAGGCCGGGATCCTGGCGGGGGCGGCGCGGCCCGTCAAGGAGCAGCTGGCCGACCTGGAGGACAGCGCCGCGCGGCTGGCGGAGGCGGTGCTGGCCATGCCCTCCGACGGGTGGCGGGCGACGGTCGGCGGGATGCGCGGGCCCGCCCACCCCGCCTGGTACGTCCTCGTCCGCCGGCTGCGGGAGGTCGAGATCCACCACGTGGACCTGGGCGCCGGATACCGGTGCGCCGACTGGCCGGAGGCGTTCGTCCGCCGGGAGCTGTACGACGCGATGGTGTCGTGGCCGCACGGTCGCGGCACGGTCAGCGAGATCGTGGTGGAGGAGGTCAAGGAGGGCGACAAGCACCGGCAGGTCTGGCGGGGGCTGGGCTCGGGGCCGGTCGTCCAGGGCGACGCCTGGAGCCTGCTGGGATGGTTGACCGGGCGCGCCCCGGGAACGGGCCTCAGGGTGATGCCGGAGGGGACCGCGGGCAACAGGCCCGCCTCGGCGGACGCCGGGCCGCTGCCCGCGCCGCCGCCCTGGCTGACCCTGACCGCGCCCCCGAACCTGCCCGCCGCCCCGCCCGAGGAGTACCCGTCGACGACCCCCTCCTGAAAGACGGATCCCGAGGTGTGGAAGCGCACCGTGTTCCCCGGCGTTTCCTGATGTTCCCCGGTCCCGAAGGACCGGCTCCCACCCTGGAGGCAACCGATGACCTATACCGGTGACGTGCGGGTCGGCGGTCCCGCCGACGTCCGCGAGCTGAGCGCCCTGACGATCTCCAAGCTGGCCGTCGGGCCGTACGACAACAACGCCTATCTGGTCCGCTGCAACGAGACCGGCGACGGCGTGCTCATCGACGCCGCGGCGGACGCCGACCGGCTGCTGGCGCTCATCGGCGACCGGCCGATCAGCAAGATCGTGACCACCCACCGGCATGCCGACCACTGGCAGGCGCTGGAGCGGGTCGCCGGGGTGACGGGCGCGGCGGTGGTCGCCCACCCGCTCGACGCGCCCGAGCTGCCGGTGCCGGTGGACCAGGAGGTGGAGCACGGCGACGGCGTGACCGTCGGCGTGGTGTCCCTGGAGGTGATCCACCTGAGCGGTCACACCCCCGGCTCGATCGCGCTGTACTATCCCGGGCACCTGTTCACCGGCGACTCGCTGTTCCCCGGCGGCGTCGGCAACACCGACAAGGATCCGAAGCGGTTCGAGCAGCTCTTCAGGGACGTGTCGGAGCGGATCTTCGACCGGCTGCCCGACGACACCTGGGTCTATCCGGGCCACGGCAGGGACACCACGCTGGGCGCCGAGCGCCCGTCCCTGCCGCAGTGGCGGGCCCGCGGCTGGTGAGCCCGCGACGGGACCACGAGGGCGGGTGAGCCCTCGCGCCCGGCGTCCCGTACGGCCCGCGCCCGGATCCGCGCGGCCGTACGGCCGGCGCCGGTCCTGCGCGGGGCCGGCGCACGCACGTCCATGAGCGGCCGCGTGGGTAGCGCGCCGTCCGTGATCGGCCGGGCGGGCGTACGGCCCCGCCCGGCGGAAGCCCTCGGGAGCCGTGCGCCCGGCCGTCAGCCGACGTGCTCGGCCTCGCGGCGCTCCTTGCGCTTGGCCCGCTTGAACATCAGCACGCGCAGCGGGATGGCCGCCACGATGGCGATCTGCATGCCGGCCCCGACCTTGATCAGCGAGTCGCCCCCCGACAGCCCGGCGGCCCATATGGTCAGGCAGGCGACGTTGATCATCATCCAGGCCAGCACGACGGCCGCCAGGTTGCCCTTGGGCTTGGGGTACTCGATCCGGCTGACCATGAGGTAGGCCACGCCCAGGATGGGCACCACCGTCAGCTTCGACGGCGGGAACAGAAGGACGATCGACACCACCGTCATCGCGCCCATGGGGATGGGCAGACCCATGAAGTCGCCGCTCTTGGTCTTGACGCACGCGAACCGGGCGAGCCGGATGACACCGGCCAGCAGCACCGACGCCGCGACCACCATCACCAGCGGGAACGGCGTGCTGGGGGTGAAACCCGCCCAGATGACGACCATGAACGCCGGGGCGAACCCGAAACTGATCACGTCGGCGAGGTTGTCCAGCTCCGCGCCCATGGCCGAGGCGCGGAACTTGCGGGCCACCAGGCCGTCGAACAGGTCGCAGGTGGCGCCGATCAGCAGCAGCACGACGGCGGTGCCGAAGAAGCGGGGGTCGGCCTCGAAGGGCTTGCCCTCCTGCAGCGCGCGGATGGCCGACCAGGCCAGCACGCACACGGCCAGGAACCCGCAGAGCGCGTTGCCGAGCGACAGGGAGTCGGCCGCCGAGAGACGGAACGCCTTGCCGACGGGGCCGCGCGGCTCGTCGTCCGTCTCGTCGAGCGGCCAGCCGGCGTCAGCCGTGGTCAAGACCGGTCACCCCCGCGACGGTCTTCTGTCCGACCGACACGGCGGGGGCGATCCCCTCGGGCAGGTAGACATCCACCCGCGAACCCAGCCGGATGAGTCCGATCCGCTCGCCCCGCCTGACCTTGGCCCCCGCCACCAGGTAGGGCACGATGCGGCGGGCGACGGCGCCGGCGATCTGGACCAGCTCGATGTCACCGAGCTCGGTGTCCAGGTGCCACACGACGCGCTCGTTGGAGTCGCTGTCCTTGTTGAAGGCGGGCAGGAACCCGCCGGGGACGTGCTCGACGGAGGTGACCGTGCCGGTCAGCGGCGCGCGGTTGACGTGCACGTTGAGCGGGCTCATGAAGATGGCCACCCGCGTGCGGCCGTCGGGCCACGGGTCGATGCTCTGCACCACGCCGTCCGCAGGGGACAGGACTCGCGCCGTGCCCGGCACGCGGTCGGGGTCGCGGAAGAACCAGAGCATCCCGCCGGTGAGCGCGGTCAGCGGGAGGGCCGCCAGCGCCCAGCGCCGGTCGCGGCGGCTGAGCAGCGAGGTCGCCGTCGCGGCGGCCACGGTGGGGAGAAGCCACGGGGAGACGCCACGAGCCAGTCTGATCCGGCCGGGCTGAGGGCTTGCTGAATCCTGGGACACGGGGAACCTTTTGTGATGTATTAGGGCATTAGACCGGTATGTCTACCTGCTTGAGGCAGGATGCTACCCATCTGACAACCCTTATACGGCGGAACCAGACAAGAAAACCGCCTCGGGCGCCGATCCGCTAGCCCTGTTCGGCACCCGCGGGGGTGGTCACTTCCCTGCTTTTGCTCTCGTCGCGGCGGATTTTCACCAGGCTGGCGACGGTGGTGGCCGTCATGGTGACGCCGATGACCGCCAGCGAGAGCCAGATCGGCACCTCCGGCGCCCAGGAGACGCCGCTGGAGTGCAGCGCCTCGAGAATCAGCTTAACCCCGATGAAAGCAAGGATGAACGCCAGACCGTAGCTGATGTAGACGAGCCGCTGCAGCAGCCCGCCCAGCAGGAAGTAGAGCTGGCGCAGGCCCATCAGGGCGAACACGTTGGCGGTGAAGACGATGAAGGCGTCGGTGGTGAGGCCGAAGATCGCCGGGATCGAGTCGAGCGCGAACAGCAGGTCGGTGGTGCCGATGGCGACCATCACGATAAGCATCGGGGTGACCATGCGCCTGCCGTCGACCTTGACGAAGACCCGGGAGCCCACGTAGTCGTCGGTGTGCGGCAGCGCCCGGCGGGCCCAGCGCAGGACCGCGTTCTCCTTGAACTCGTCCTCGTCCTGGCCGTGCTGACGGATGAGCTGCACGGCGGTGTAGAGGAGGAAGAGGCCGAAGACGTAGAACAGCCAGCTGAAGCTCGACAGCGCCGCGGCGCCCACGGCGATGAAGACGCCCCGCATGACCAGGGCCATCAGGATGCCGACCAGCAGCACCTTGTGCTGGTGGACCTTGGGCACCGCGAATCGGGTCATGATGATGTAGAAGACGAACAGGTTGTCGACGCTCAGGCTGTACTCGGTGAGATAGCCGGCGATGAACTGCGCCGCGGGGGTCACCCCGGCGGTGATCCACAACACCACCGCGAAGACGACCGCGAGCGCGACGTAGAAGCTGACCCACGCCCCCGCCTGCTTCATGGAGAACTCGCGGGGTTCGCCCCGGTCGACGATCCACAGATCGAGGGCGAGGACCACGAGGAGACCGCCGATGACGGCGATCCAAGCCCAGACAGGAACGATCACAGTTGGTAACCTCCGGCGGCGCGCATGACTGACTGCCGGAGGTCTCTCCCGCCCGCGACAGGACGCGGACCGACAGCCCCGGGGGCCCCGTGGGGCGGGGCGACACCGTGATGACGAGACTGCCGCGAAGGGATACTCCCCCCCTAACCAAGCCAGTATAGGTGGGTGGCTTGGAACCGCCTAATTCAACGATCAGGCGTGGTCGGTTGTTCCGATCCTCCGTTTCCCCCGGACAGCGCCCGGTAAACCACCAGCACGGCCTCCACCGCCTCCCGGCGTCCGGGCAGCGCACGTCCCCGCAGGGCCGCCGCCCGGCCCAGGTCCCGGGTGAGCCCGTCGTCGGCCAGCAGCCGGGCCACCGCCTCGCGCATCGCGCCGGCGTCGCCGTACGGCACCAGCAGCCCGGCCTCCCCCACCATGTCCGGCAGGCCGCCCACGGCGGTGGCCACGACGGGCACCCCGGCCCGCAGCGCCTCCTGGACGGTGAGCGGCTGCCCCTCCCACCGGCTCGGCACCAGCAGGACCCTGGCGACGGCGAGCAGATCCGCGACATCGCCGCGATCACCCAGCAGCCGCACCGGCAGCCCCTCACGCTCGATCCGCTCCCGCAGCGGCCCGCGCAACGGGCCCTCCCCGGCGACCAGGAACACCGGCCCCCGCTCCTCCCCGGCGGCCGAGGGCTCCGGCCCCTGTTCCTCTCCGGTGACCGGGTGCTCCGGTCTCCACTCCTCCCCCGCGGCCGGGCGCTCCGGTCCTCGTCCCTCCCCCGCGCCGGCAGCGAAGGCTGCGGCGACGTCGAGCAGCGTCTCCAGCCCCTTCTGCTGGGCCAGCCTGGCGACGGTCAGCAGGATCGGGCGCTCGCCCACGCCGAGTTCCGCCCGCACCCGGGCGGGCGGGAGCCCGGACGGGGACAGCGGGGGCGCCGGGACCACCGCGGCCGTCACGTGCCGCGCACCGAGCCGGCGCATCCGCTCTCCCAGGTCGGCGGAGACCACCAGGACGCGGTCGGCCCGGCGTGCCACGATCCGCGCCAGGGCGGCGTGGACCGCACCGACCGCGCCGCCCGCGGTGGCGGCGTTGTGCAGCGTCACCACCAGCGGCGTTCCGGTCCCGGCCAGCGCGAGCGCGGCCAGCGCCCCGGCGCGCAGCCCGTGGGCGTGCACGACGCCGGCGCCGCGCAGCGTCCGCAGCCGGCTCAGTGCCCGGAGGTCGTCCCGGGGGCGGGGCCGGTCCGAGATCGGCACGGGCGTGAACCGCGCACCGAGGCGGCCGAACCCGAAGCTCTCCTCGGTGGCCGCAGGGCCCGCCACGACCACCCGCGCCCCCCGCTCCACCAGACCGCCGGCCAGCATCGCGACGTGCCGTCCGACCCCGCCCGCGCTGGTCCCCAGCACGAACGCCACCCGCACCGGCTCAGCCATCGGAACGCCCCTCTTCCGCGACGCCGTCCGCACCGTTCCGGCCACCGGAGACGTCCTTCCCCCGCGACACCGTCCGCGCCGTCTCAGTCATCGGAGCGTCTCCCTCCCGTGGCGGACATCCCCGCCTCCCCGCCGTCCCCGCCGGAGCCCCCGGCCCCGGTGAGCCTGCCCAGGCCGACGATCCCGCCGAACCTGCCCAGCAGCGCCCGGGCGTCCGGCCCGTCGACCACCGCGGCCACGACCGCGAACGCCGTCGCACCCGCCAGGGCGGCCACCGTTCCGGCGATCACGCTCGTCCACGTGGACGTGCCCGTCAGGGCGTCCGCGACGACCAGTCCGGCGCCGTAGGCGGCGGCCCCGCCGAGCACCGCGGCGAGTAGCGCCCGCCCCGTCCCGGCCAGCGCCCCGGCACCCGCGCCCCGACGTACGGCCAGCGCCAGCAGCGCCCCGCCGGCCGTCATCCCGGCGGTGCCGCCCAGCGCCAGCTGCCCCACCACCTGCGGGGGGCCGGACGCGGCACGGGCCAGCACGACCTGCGCGACCAGTGCGACCGCCCACCCGGCGACCGAGGCGAGCGCCGCCGCCCTGCCCTCGCCGCGTGCGTACAGCACCCGGGCGAGGTGGAACATCAGGCCGTAGCCCACCAGGCCGAGCGCGAAGAACGCGACCGCGCGGGCCATCGCCGGGGGGTCGCCGCCCTCGGTGCCCGCCACGAAGAGCCGCGCCACAGGTGTGGCGACCGCCGCCATCACCCCGGCCGACAGGCCCGTCACCAGCAGCACCACCCGTGTGGTGGAGGCCGCGAGGTCGTCGAACCCGGCGCGGTCGCCGTCGGCCGCCCGGGTGGACAGCAGCGGGAAGGAACTGGTGGCCACCGGCACCACGAACACCGCGAAGGGCAGCTGGAACAGCGCCCAGGCGTAGGTGTAGACGCCCACCACGCCCGCCCCGCCGAAGTGGTTGGCCAGCCGGACCACGACCGTCAGCGTGACCTGCTGGGCCACCAGCACGGCCAGGTTCGCGACCGCCAGGCGCCGGGCGTGGGCCGCCACCCCGGGCGGGAACGACAGCGAGGGCCGCAGCCGCAGTCCGAGCCGCGCCGCCGGGCCGAGCACGGTCAGCACCATCGCCGCGGCCGCGACGGTCGCGCCCACGGACAGCGTCAGGCTCCCCGCCGGGGTCAGGCGCGACAGGTCGTCGGCGGCGCCGCCGTTCACCGCCTCGAACACCACGAGGGAGACGACCACGACCAGGCTGGAGACCAGCGGCGCCAGGGCGGGACCCATGAACCGCCGGTGGGCCTGCAGCGCGCCGTACAGGACCACGGCGAGCCCGAAGAAGATCATGCGGGGGGCGAAGACGACGAGCATGTCCGTCCCGGCGGCGACGACCCGCGACAGGTCGCACCCCTTGGCGTCGCCGCTCAGCAGCGAGACGATCGGCCCGGCCAGCACGGCGATGAGCAGGGTCAGCGGCACCAGGACCAGCATCGTCCAGGTGAGCAGCGCCGAGGTGATCCGCCCGGCCTCCACCCGGGCCCCGGGGTCGTCGCCGGACCGGGAGGCGGCCGAGGCCAGCACCGGGACCACCATCCCGGCCAGCGCGCCACCCGCCACCAGCTCGAAGACGATGTTGGGGACGTAGTTGGCGGTGTTGTAGGCGGTGCTCAGGCAGGAGTTGGCGACGGTGTGCGACTGGACCCAGTACCGGCCGAACCCGACGATCCGGGCGGCCATGGTGACGATCCCGATGAGGAGCGCCGCGCCCGCGACCCCCTGCCCGATCTTCCTCCCCATCAGCCGGCGGGCGCCTGCTCCGGGGGACGGCGGCCGAGCATGTCGATGCGGTTGAGCACCGGGTTGCCGGCGATGACCTTGGTGAAGCTGACCTTCTCCGAGGCGGCGGTCAGCGCGGCCACGGTGCCGAGGGCGGCCAGACGGCCGGGACGCCCCAGGGTGACGGAGGCCGCCAGGCCGAGCAGCGCGCCCAGCGCGTTGGCCCCGGCGTCGCCCAGCATCGCCCGCTCGCCGAGGTCCTCGGGCAGCAGGGCGGCCGAGGCGCCGAGCGGCAGCGCGGCCAGGGCCGCGGCCGTCGGGTCGCCGCGGCGCAGGCCCGCGGCGAGCAGCGGCACACCGGTGAGCAGGCCGACCTTGACGGCACGGCCCGGACGCAGGTCGAACAGGTTGGCCAGGTTGGCGGCGCCGGCGATCAGCATGCCGTCGATCACCGCGTCGGCGGGCCGGCGCTCGGCCGACGCGGACACGGTCAGCGCGGCCGCGGCCAGCCCGGTCAGGCCGATTCCGGCTATCTTCACCGCGCCGCTGGTGACCTCGCCCTTGGCCAGCGCGCCCAGATGGCCCCGGAACCCCTTGGAGGCCGTCACGCCGTACAGGTCGTCGTAGGCGCCCAGCCCGCCGGCGCCGGCCGCGGCCAGCAGCGCGGCCGCGCGGACCCGGGCGGGCAGGCCGGGGACCGCCGCGGCGGCGACGCCGGCGCCCGCGACGAACGCCGGGCCCTCCAGCAGCGTGATGGGCTCACCCCGGTGGTTGACGCGGCTCCAGGTGCCGGCGTCGCCGACCGGCGGCCTGCGGGTGAAGGCCGCGTACGCGGCGCGGGCCGCGGCCGCGCCGAGGAAGGCGCCGGCCAGGGCGGCGGTGAGAGCGCGACGAGCCATCGGGTCATCCTCCGGAGGTGGCCGTGGGGGCCGGCGACGCGCTGGGCTCGACGCCCGAGACGCCCGAGCCGATGCCGTACTGGCCGGTGGCCCCGGACAGTTGCTCCCGCAGAGCGTAGACCACCACGACCCGCCCCATGGGCATATCGGCGTTGTCGACGGTGGAGACCTTCTCGGCGGCGGCGGTGTCGTCACGCAGCGCGGCGATGGTCCCACCGGCCGTGGCGGAGGACGGCGCGCCGGCCACGACGACGCCCCGGCCGGTCTCGTCCAGGCCCAGCGCCATCGACACGATCGCGTTCGCCTGCTGGGCCGCGCTCTCCCCGGTGTACGGCTCGGCCGGGGCGATCAGCACCGCCAGGTCGGCGCGCTTGGCCGGCTGGCCGGTGACGGTGAGCAGCCCACCGGCCTCGAAGGCGTCCAGGACCCCGGCGGCCACCGGGTTCTCCTTGCCGATCTGGGCCGGGTCGTCGGTCACGATCGCCCCGGCGAGCGCGGCGGCCACCTTCCGGTACGGCGTGGCGTCGGCGGGAAAGACCATGTCGGCCGGCTTGACGTCGTCGGCGAGCTTCTCGATGAGGGGGGCCTGGGCCGCGTCGACGTAGCTCTCGTCGAGGACGACCCGGCCGGTCACCGTGGCCCCCGCCTTGGTGAGGAGATCCTGGACCCCCTCACGCATGGCGGTCGTGGCGCCGGGGGCCTCGACGATGACGACGCTCTCCGTGGCGAGGGCGTTCTGCACCAGGCGGGGGGCCGAGTCGGTGACGAAGGCGTCGTTGGCCGCCTCGCGCTTCTGCACGGTCTCCAGCTGGTCGCGGTACTCCTCGTTGCTCACCCGGAGCTGGTTGGCGAAGATCTCCGTCGCCTTGATGGCGGGGTCCTCCAGGAAGCTGGTGCCGAGCACGATGCCGACCGAAAGCGCCAGGAAGATCGCGACGATGGAGACGAGGTGATAGCGGAAATCGATCACGAGAAGAGTCCGACCAACCAGAAGATGAAGCCGTTCCAGATGTCGCGGACGCTGTCCAGCCAGATCTTGCCCACCGGGGAGACGATGATCGCCACCCCCATGGTGATCAGCGTGGTGGCCACGAGCAGGAGCAGTGACGGGGTGGAGATCCGGCTGCGGTACAGCCGGCTGACGCCCTTGGCGTCGACGAGCTTGCTCCCCACCCGCAGGCGGGTGAGGAAGGTGCTGGCCATGCCGGCGCGTCCCTTGTCGAGGAACTCCACCAGCGTCGCGTGGGTGCCGACGGCGACGATCAGGTCGGCGCCCTTGTCGTCGGCGAGCAGCATGGCGATGTCCTCGCTGGTGCCGACGGCGGGGAAGACGACGGCGTCGCGGCCGAGCCGCTGGATCCGTTCCAGGCCCGGCGCGTGGCCGTCCCGGTAGGCGTGCACGACCAGCTCGGCGCCGCAGGTGAGCGCCTTGTCCGACACCGAGTCGAAGTCCCCGACGATGACATCGGGGAGGTATCCGGCCTCGATGAGCGCGTCGGCGCCGCCGTCCACCCCGATCATGACGGGGCGGTACTCGCGGATGTAGGGGCGCAGGACGGCGATGTCCTCCTTGTAGTGGTAACCGCGCACCACGATGAGGACGTGCCTGTCCTCCATGGAGGTGTGGACGGCCTCGGGCACGCCGACGCCTTCGATGAGGAGGTCCCGCTCACGCTGGATGTACTCCATCGTGTTGGTCGCGAACGCCTCGATCTGCGTGGTCAGCCCGGCCCGCGCCTCGGCCATGGCGGCCTCGACGGACTCGGCCGTCTGCACGTCGCCCTTGCCGGCGATCTCGTCGTCGAGGTGGACGACGCCGTCGTGCAGCCGGATCAGGTCGCCGTCGGAGATCCGGTCGAACAGCTCGGGGGTGGCGTTGTCGACGAACGGCACGCCGGCCTCGACGATGATCTGCGGCCCCAGGTTGGGGTAGCGCCCGCTGATGCCCGCGGCGACGTTGACCACGCCCGCCGCGCCGCACGCGACAAGGGCCTCCGCGCTCACCCGGTCGACGTCGACGTGGTCGATGATCGCGATCTCCCCGGGACGGAGGCGCTTGGTGAGCCTCTTCGTCCGCCGGTCGATCCGCGCCACGGCCGTCACCCCGGGAAGGTCCGAGACCTTCCTGTGGCGGAGGTAACCGGTGAGCCTGCGTCGAGGCCCGTCAGTCGGCACCTTCATCGAACCCATCCTGCCAGAGGTGACGACCGGGTGAGCCGGGCAGCCCGATGCCCGCCGGATTCGTCACCGCGGATTCCCCGCGTCCGGCTGCTCCCCCGAATGGGCGTGAACAGTCCTCCTCAACCCCTTTTGTCGGCGGCGGCGATCGCCAGCAGTTCCTCGGCGTGCGCGCGGCCCAGCTCGGAGTCCTCAAGGCCGGCGAGCATGCGCGCCAGCTCCCGGGCCCGGCCGTCCTGGTCGAGCGCCACCACGCCGCTGTGGACCACGCTGCCGTCGCTCGCCTTCTCCACCACCAGGTGCTGGTCGGCGAACGCCGCGACCTGGGGCAGGTGTGTGACGACTATCACCTGGGCGGTGCGGGCCAGACGGGCCAGGCGGCGGCCGATCTCCACCGCCGCCTTGCCGCCCACGCCCGCGTCGACCTCGTCGAAGACGAACGTCGGCACCGGGTCGGCGCCGGCGAAGACCACCTCGATGGCGAGCATCACCCGGCTCAGCTCGCCGCCGGAGGCCCCCTTGTTCAGCGGCAGGGGCGGTGAGGCGGGGTGCGGGGACATCCGCAGCTCCACCTCGTCCAGGCCGTGCGGGCCGAACTCGGCGGCGGGCGTGATGACGACCACCACCCGGGCGTGCGGCATGGCCAGCGCCGAGAGCTCCTCGGTCACCGCCTGCCCGAACCGCTCGGCGGCGGAGGCGCGGATCCGGGTCAGCTCGGCCGCGAGCTCGGTGAGACGGCCGGTGAGCTCCTCCTGCTCGCGGGTCAGCTCGCCGATCCGCTCGTCGTCGCCCTCCAGCTCGGTGACGCGCCGCGCGGCCCGCTCCGCCCAGGCCAGCACGGCCCGGGTGTCCTCGCCGTACTTGCGCACCAGATGGGTCAGCACCGCCTGGCGCTCCTGCACCATCGAGAGGCGGGCCGGGTCGGCCTCGACCGACTCGGCGTAGGCGGCCAGCTCGGTGGCCACGTCGGAGATGAGGTAGCCGGCCTCGGCCAGCCGGTCGGCGATCCCGGCCAGCGCCGGGTCGAAGTCACGGACCGCCTCGACGGCGGAGCGTGCCTGCCCGACCAGCGTGACGGCGTCCCGGAGGTCCTGGTCACCGGCCATCGGGTCACCGAGCAGCGCCCGGTGCGCGGTCTCCGCCGCACCGCGGAGCGAGTCGGCATGGGAGAGCCGCTCCTCCTCCTCGCGCAGTTCGGCCTCCTCACCCGCCTTGGGCTCGGCCCGCTCGACCTCCTCCAGCCCGAACCGGAGCATGTCGGCCTCCTGGGCGCGCTCCCGGGCGCGGGCGGTGATCTCGGCGAGCTCGTCGGTCACCTGCCGGTGGCGCCGGTAGGCCTGCTCGTAGGCGCGCAGCGGCTTGACCAGCTCCTCGCCGGCGTAACGGTCGAGGGCCGCGCGCTGACGGCCCGGCTGCAGCAGCCGCTGCTGGTCCATCTGGCCGTGGACGGCCACGAGGTCCTCGGCGAGGTAGGTCAGCGTGCCCACCGGGACGGTGCGCCCGCCCAGCCAGGCCCGGCTGCGGCCCTCGGCCGAGACCGTGCGCGAGATGATCAGCTCGCCGTCCTCGACCTCTCCCCCGAGGTCCTGCACCTGCTGGGCCACCCGGCCCGCCGGGTTCACCACGAGAGTGCCCTCGACGGTCGCCCGGTCGGAGCCCGGACGGACGCGGGCCGGGTCGGCCCGGCCGCCGAACAGCAGCCCCAGGCCGGTCACCACCATCGTCTTGCCCGCGCCGGTCTCGCCCGTGAGCACGGTGAATCCCGGCGACAACGCCAGGACGGCCTCGTCGATCACGCCGAGCCCTTGGATGCGGACCTCCTCGACCCTGGGTCGCACTGGTCCCTCCCGTCACATCGAATTCACCGAACATCAGTGCGGTGCGCGGGCACGATCCTACGCGCTCGGCACCGTGATCGCCGGGATGATCTACGGCCTCGCCCGGCCGCGCCACCCCTGCACAGGAAGGCCGAATTTGGCGACCAGCCTGTCGGTGAACGGCGCCCCGGTGTCCTCCAGGCCGTGCAGTCGCGCCAGCCGTACCGGCACCTCCGCGCGGCGCACCTCGATCCGTGTCCCGGCGGGCAGATCGAAGCGGCGGCGGCCGTCGCACCACAGCACGGCCCCGGCCGTCTCCGGCTGGACCTCCAGCGCCAGCCGGGACCGCGGGGAGACCACCAGCGGCCGGGCGAACAGCGCGTGGGCGCTGATCGGCACCAGCAGCAACGCCTCCACCTCCGGCCACACCACCGGGCCGCCGGCCGAGAAAGCATACGCGGTCGAACCGGTCGGAGTGGCGCAGATGACCCCGTCACACCCCCATCGTGACAGAGGCCGCCCGTCGATCTCGGCGACCACCTCCAGCATCCGGTCGTTCTTCTCCACCGTCGCCTCGTTGAGCGCCCAGGTGTCGGCCAGCAGCCGCCCGTTGAGGCGGGCGGTGACCTCGACGGCCATCCGCTCCTCAACGTCGTAGCGGCCCCGGACCACGCAGTCCACCGCGACCGCCAGGTCCTCCACCTCCGCCTCCGCGAGGAACCCGACGTGCCCGAGGTTGACCCCCAGCAGCGGCACCCCGGCCGGACGGGCGAACTCGGCGGCCCGCAGCAGGCTGCCGTCACCGCCGAGCACGATCATCATCTCGGCGTCCTGGACGGCCACGGCGGTGTCCGGCACCACGTCGGCGCCCGCGCACGCCACGGCCTCGGCCTCGGAGCCGAGGACGCGCACCGCCACCCCCGCCTCCAGCAACCGCCCGATCACCAGCCGGGCGCTCTCGACGGCCGCCTGCCGCCCGGTGTGGGCGGTGACCAGCACGGTGCGCTTGATCGTCATGTTCCACTCTTTCGGGGGGTGAGCACCGGCGCCTTCGGCGCGTCCACCGACAGACCCTAGCGGGGTCCTTCCGCCACCGCGCGCCCGATCTCCGCCTCGACGTCGGCGACCGGCGGCGCGCCCTCTCCCTTGCCCAGCCAGACGACGTACTCGACGTTGCCGGACGGGCCGGGCAGCGGACTCGCGGTGACGCCGCGCACGACGAGACCGAGGCCCCGGGCGGCCTCGGCGACGTCTCGTACGGCCTGAGCCCTCAGGGCGGGGTCCCGGACGACGCCGCCGGCGCCCACCCGCTCCTTGCCCACCTCGAACTGAGGCTTGACCAGCATCGCGAAGTCGGCCCGCCCGGCGGCGCAGCGGGTCAGGGCCGGCAGCACCAGGCGCAGCGAGATGAAGGACAGGTCGCCCACGACCAGGGTGGGAGCCTCCCCCACCATGTCGGGCGTCAGGTCCCTGACGTTGACCCGCTCCATGACCGTGACCCGCTCGTCGGTCCGCAGCGACCAGGCGAGCTGGCCGTACCCGACGTCCACCGCCAGCACGTGCGCCGCGCCGTTGCGCAGCAGCACGTCGGTGAAGCCCCCGGTCGAGGCCCCGGCGTCCAGGCAGCGCCGCCCGGAGACGGTCAGGCCACGGGGCCCGAACGCCTCCAGCGCGCCCAGCAGCTTGTGCGCCCCCCGCGAGACGTAGTCGACACCGCCGGGGGCCTCGGCCACCACGATCGCGGCGGCGGTGTCCACCTGGGTCGCGGACTTGGCGGCCACCTGGCCCCCGACGGTGACCCGGCCGGCCTCGATCAGCTGGGCCGCCTGCTCCCTGGATCTGGCCAGCCGGCGACGAACGAGCTCGCTGTCGAGACGTGCCCGCCGGCTCACCGGCGCCGGTCCGCGGTGTCGTCCGCCGACGCGAGCACCCCCTCCAGTCCGGCGAACACCTCCTCGAACACGCCCACATGCGCCGAGACGGGCATCTCGCCGAGCCGGGTCAGCCCGTTCAGCACGGCGTCGACCCGCTCTCCACCGGTCTCTTCCTCGCCGGTCTCTTCGGGCAGGTGGGTCATCCGTCCCCTCCGGAAGTGCTCTTCGTCGTCCTCTTCGCTGTCCTGTCCGCCGCACGGGCACGGGACGCCCCGCCCGTGGACGCCTTGACGGTATCGGACGCCGCGGCACGCGTCGTCCCGGTCGTACGGCCCGCCTTCCCCGCGGTCTTCCCGGCCGCTCTCTCCTCGGTCTTCCCGGCGGCTCTCTCCTCGGTCTTTCCTGCGGTCTTTCCTGTGGATCTTCCACCGGTCTTCCGCGGCGCGGCGCCACCGCCGCCCTGACCCGCCTCGCCGCCCTCGCCGGACGCCTCCCGGGCCCGCTCCGTGTCCTTCGCCGCCTTCTCGGCGCGTTCCGCGGACCTGCCCGCCTCAGCGGCCTTCTCCGCGGCCCTCTCCGCCTTCGCGGTCGCCCGCTCGGCTGCTTTCTCGGCCTTCGCGGTCGCCCTGTCAGCGCCCTTCCCGTCCTTGCCCGTGTCCTCCCCCGGCTTCTCCGCGGCCTCGCCACCGGTTCTCGCGGCGGTCCTGCCAGTGGCCCCGGGTTTCGCAGCGGCCTTGCCTGCGGTCCCGGACTTCTCAGCGGCCTTGCCCGCGGTCCCGGGCGACGCGGCGGCCTTGCCGGTGGCCCTCTCCTCGGACTTCTCGGTGGCCTTGCCTGCGGTCCCGGGCGACGTGGCGGCCTTGCCGGTGGTCCCCCCAGCGGTCTTCTTCTCCGCCGCCTTTCCCGTGGCCTTCGCCGTACTCGCGGTGCCCTTCCTCGTCTCCTCAGCCGCTTTCGCCGTACCCCTCCCCGCCTTCGCGGTCGTTTTCGCCGTCCCCTTCTCCGTCTTCGCGGTGGCCTTCCCCGTCTCGGCGGTCGCCTTCCCGGCGGCCTTCCCCGTCTTTCCGGCCTTCGCGACGGCCCCTTCAGGCTTCTCCTTCGCCTCGGCCTCGCCGGCGGTCTTCGCCGCCCCCGTCTTCACCGCGGCCTTTCCCGTGGCCTTCGCCGTCTTCGCCGTCTTTGCTGCCTTCCCGGCGGTCCCGTCCGGCTTCTTCGCGGTCTTCGCGGTCTTCGCGGCGGTACGGCTCCGCGTGGCGCGCGGTGCGGCCGTCTCGGATTCGGCCAGCCGGGCCTCCAGTTCGGCCACGCGCGTCCGCAGCCGGTCGATCTCCTCGATCTCTCTCTCGTGCGCCTGATCGAACGCGTCGACCAGGCGGTTCACCTCGTTCTGAATGATCTCGTCGAGCTGGTTCCGGCTCTCCTCCCCCGCCGTGACCAGTTCCCTGGCCATCTCGTCGATCTGATCGGACGCCTGCGGTGACTCCGCCTCCCTCAGACCGAACAGGTCACGGACCACCTCCCGCGCCCTGGCCGTCGTCATCTCGCTGAGGCCGGTGGCCCCCTGCAGGTAACCGCGCAGCGCATCGAACACCATGGCGACGCCTCCCCCCTCCGGCGAACCCCCGGACGCCGGATCGCACATTATGTTCATGTGGAACGCTACCGTCCGTACGTCAAAGGATCCGGAAGCGTCCGGAAAGAGAAAGGAGCGTCGCGCGATGGCGACCGTCGACGAGTGCCGGGTGGCACTGCGCAGACTCGGCGAACAGTTCGACGAGGTTGACCAGGCGAGCCGCGCCAAGCACGTGGTCGAGCGCAGCATCAGCTGCCACATCAGCGACCTCGGCGTCACTTTTTACGGACGCATCCACCACGGCGGCCTTGGCCCCTTCGAGGAGAGGCCCTCCGCCGACGGCAGGCCCGCCGACGTGAAGCTGACCATCGGCAGTGACGATCTGATCTCCCTGGTCAACGGGGAGCTGGACATGGGGCGCGCCCTGTTCGGTGGCAAAGTGAAGATCGACGCCAGCTTCGGCGACCTCCTCCGGCTCCGCAAGCTCCTCTGATCCTCGGAGTCTTCGGCATCCACGACCCGTGCCGCCCCGTGTGACCGGATCATCGACGGCGGACGCCCTCCCCCGGCAGTGAGGAGCCCAAAGCGGCCTTCACCGCGTCCTCGTCCGCCCTCCCTTCGCCGGCGGCCTCCCATGTCGCGGCACAGGCCGCGCGGAGAGCGTCGATCCCCTCCCCATGGCCGTCGAGGCGCAGCCGGCCGCTCTCCCAACGGGCGGTCCAGCCCTCGCAGACCCATCCGTCCCCGGACCGCCGCACCGCGGGGTAGGGCCGGTGCAGCGCCGACAGGTCCGCGGCGACGTAGGTGGGCCTCCCGCGGGGGCCCGCCGTCAGCAGGTCGAGCGGCGCGGTCACGCCGGTCAGCACCAGCAGGGCGTCCACCCCCGCGTTCATCGCCCCTTCGATGTCGGTGTCGAGCCGGTCACCGACCACCAGGGGCCGCCGGGAGCCGGTGCGCAGCATCGACTCCCGGTGCAGGGGTGGCTCCGGCTTCCCGGCGACGACGGGCTCCACCCCGGTCGCCGTGGCGATCACCCGGGTCATCGACCCGTTGCCCGGCAGTTCACCGCGGCCCGAGGGCATAGTGGCATCGGCGTTGGCCGCCACGAACAGGGCGCCCCGCCGTACGGCCAGGGCACCCTCGCAGAGCAGACCGTAGGAGAGGTCGGGAGCGATGCCCTGCACGACCGCGGCGGGCCCCTCCGCCGCGGTGCTCACCGGGCGCAGGCCGTGTGCGCGAAGGGCGCTGCGCAATCCCATCCCCCCGACCACCAGCACCGCCGAACCGGGCTCGACCCGTTCGGCCACCAGCCGCGCGGCGGCCTGGGCCGAGGTGACGACGTCCTCGGCACGCGCCGGGGCGCCGAGCGCGCTCAGGTGCTCGGCGATCGCCCCGGGAGTGCGTGAGGCGTTGTTGGTGACGTAGGCGAGCCGCATCCCTTCCTCCGCCGCCCGCCGCAACGCCTCCGGAGCCCCCGGAACGGCGTCGCGGCCCAGATAGACCACGCCGTCGAGATCGAGGAGGAGGGTGTCGTAGGGATCGATGAGCGCGTTGGAATCCACCGCCCTATTCCACCACCCCGGTCGTCATGCCTGACGGGCGCGGAGGGTCGCACGGACGCTCCGCAGCGCCGACACGTAATGACGCTGGTCGGGGCGCATCGCGACGGCGATCGCCAGGGGCTCCTGCGCCGCTTCCATGTCCCCGGTGCGCCACAGGGCGAGCCCCAGACCGAAGTACGCGTAGTCCTCGGCCGGGTTGGCGTCGATGATCCAGCGGAAACTGTCGACGGCGTCGGCGTACTGCCGCGAGTTGAACTGGGCCCGGGCGAGCCCCTCCCTGATGCTGCGCGACTCCGGTTCGGCGTCGGCGGCCCGCTCCAGCAGCGAGGCCGCGGCGGCCGGGCTGCCCTCGGTCAGAAGTTTCATCCCGCGTTGAAACCAGTCATAGACGTCCCCGACGGGAGCGCCCGCCTCTGGATCGGGGGAATCAGGCGAACCGCTGCGTCCTTGGACCATATGTGAGGCCTCCTTCATCGACAGATGACAGATCTGACCGATTCCCTGACGACCCGGGCACCAGTGCGCCCTCAAGACGGCCCCCGAGCCTTACAGGCCTTTGTGACAACATGCCCTCCATGGCGAATCCTGAACTGCCGGCACCTGACGGGCTGGTGCTACGCCCGTTTCGCGGCGTGCGATTCGCGGTCGGCGATCTGGCCGAGGTGATCTCCCCGCCCTATGACCTCATCTCAGAGGTCGGCGCTCGGGAGCTCCTCGACACACACCCCAACAACGTGGTGCGGCTCATCCTTCCCGGCAGCGACCGCCACCGCTACGCCGAAGCCCGCGAGACCCTTCGGACCTGGCTGTCCTCCGGCGTGCTGGTGGCCGACGAGTCACCCGCCGTGTACGTCTACGAGCAGACCGGACCCGGGATCCTGCAGCGGGGGCTCATCGGGGACGTGGGTCTGGCAGGCCCCGAGGAGCAGATCATCCTGCCGCACGAGGACGTCATGCCGGGGCCCGTCGCCGACCGCCTGGCCCTGATGCGCACGACCGAGGCCAACCTGGAGCCCATCTTCCTGCTCTACGACGGCGACGGCGGGCCGGCCACCAGGCTCGTGGACGAGATCGCCGCCTCACGGACGCCCCTGGCCGAGGCGACGACCGATGACAGGGTGCGACACCGGCTGTGGGCCATCACCGCCCCCGAAGAGCTCGCCCTGCTCAATGAGGATCTGCGTCCCCGCAGGGCGCTGATCGCCGACGGTCATCACCGCTACGCCACTTATCTCGCCCTCCAGCGGGAGCACCACGCCGCCGAAGCCGCCGCCGGAGCCACCGCGCCGGGGCGGCCGCCGATACCGGGCGCCCGGGACTTCGGCCTGGCACTCCTGGTCGACTCCACCGCCTACCCGCCCAACCTCAAGGCCATCCACCGGGTGATCCCGGGGCTGCCGCTCGGTGAAGCGCTCACCCGGGCCGGGGATGCCTGGAGGATCCGGGAGTACGGATCCCTCGGCGAGGGGCTCTCCGCGCTGGCGGCCGCGGCGGAGCCGGCCTACCTGCTGTCGGCCGGAGGCACCGCCCACCTCCTCACCGACCCGAACCGGGAACGTCTGGAGCGGGCCATGCCCGCCGACCGCTCGGCCCGCTGGAGAGCGCTGAACACCTCGGTCCTCGCCGAGTTCCTGCTCCCCGAGATCTGGGGGATGCCCGATGAAGAGCGGTCCGTGCGGGTCGTGCACCACGACGCGGAGGCCGCGGTACGGCTCGCCCGGGATTCGGGCGGAACCGCCGTGCTCATGAACCCCCTGAAGGTCGACGACGTGCTCGCCGTCGCGTCCCACAGGGAACGGGTGCCGCGCAAGTCCACTTCTTTCGGCCCCAAGCCCCGCACAGGTCTGGTCCTGCGAATGTTCGACCTCGACTGAGGACGAAGACCGGCGATGAAGGCGCGGGTGAAGGCCTCGCGGCGAAGTCCGGCCCATCGTCCGGTCGGCCACGGTGTCCTCATCCCGATCCGCAGGCTCCGTCCGAGGGCCGCCCGCCGTCCGGGAGGCGCCCGCCGTTACAAGGCGTGACCTCCGCGTGCTCATGGCGTCCGCCCCCGCCCTGCCTCGGCTCCGCCGCCCCGCGACCCGCTACCGCGGTTCTCATCGGACGGGACTGCTCCGGCCCGCAGCGGTGAGCGTGCCCGACCGGGTCGCACCGGCGGTTTCGACGTGGAGCTCCGGACGGGCGCGGATCCGGGAGGCGGCATGACGGCCGGGGCCGTCCCCTCCCCGCCCCCGTTCCGATCCAGGGCCGCCTCCTCCCCGCCCCGGTCACCGGCGGGTGCCGCCCCGGGAGCGGGGCCGAGATGCCTCGCCGAGCGAACCTCCACCTCGTAGCCGGAGGATTTGGATCCGTCGTCACCCCACCATCGACGGCGAAGCGAACCCGTCACCTCGACCATGTCACCGGGTAGCCACCCGACGGCGGCCAGAGCCACTTCCGGGGCGAACGACGCACAGGGGATGGTGTCAACCTGGATCCTCCGGGCCCGCTGCTGCCGACGGACGATCAGCCGCCACCTGGTGAGCGCGCTCCCGCTTCGCAGTTTCCTGACGCTCGCCGCCTCGGGCAGGCGACCCACCAGGACGACCTCGTTGCGATCCATCGAATCTTCCTCCGATCTCTGCCTCTGCCGATCGGAGACGACTCTTTACGATGTGAGCTGTGCCGGAATGGCCGAACGCCGTTCTGGGGATGCCGGTTCCAGTTCTGAGGTGACCTGTGGACAACATCACCGCTCTCGGCGGCGAGGTCTATGAGATCGACACGAGAATGGCCGGATACTCCGGCATCACAGCGGGATACCTGATCCTGGGAGACCGTCCCTGTCTGGTCGAGACGGGCACGTCCACCTCCGCCCCGATCGTGCGCGACGCCCTCACCTCCCTGGGTGTGGGCCCCGCGGACCTCGCCACGGTGGTCGTGACGCACATCCACCTGGACCACGCGGGCGGGGTCGGCGACATCGCGGGCTTCTACCCGGAGGCCGAGATCGTGGTCCACGAGAAAGGCGCCCGGCATCTGGCCGACCCCTCGCGGCTCATGTCCAGCGCCCGGATGGTCTGGGGCGACAAGCTGGACACCCTCTTCGGGGAGCTCTCCCCCACCGAGTCGTCGCGCATCCGTGCCCTCGGAGACACGGGGAGCATCGATCTCGGCAACGGCCGCACCCTGAGCAGCCACTACTCTCCGGGACACGCCAAGCACCACGTGGGCCTGATCGACTCCGGCACGGGGGATCTCTACGTAGGCGACGCAGCCGGCGTCTATCTTCCGCAGACGGGAGATCTGCGACCGGCGACCCCGCCCCCGGACTTCGACCTGCGGACCGCGCTCGACTCGATCGCGTTGTTCGAGTCACTGGCCCCCCAGCGACTCCTGTTCAGCCATTACGGACCGGTCGCGAACGTGGCGGAGACACTGGAGCGCTCGGCGGAGGAACTACGCGTCTGGGTGGATCTGACCCGCCGGGCCCACTCCGAGGGCATGGACCTCGACCACGCGGTGGCCATGGTCAGGGAGCGCACCCGGGAGCGGTACGCGGCCCTGAAGGACGACGACGGGACGGCCGAGCAGTTCGAGCTGCTCAGCGGCGCCCCGTCCAACGTGGCCGGAATCCTCCACTGGCTGAACCGGGTTCAGCCCTGAGCCGAAGCCGCCGCAGATCGAGCCGATGACCTCCGGCTCCCTCCGGCCCGATCCCGTATCGCCTCGGGTGAGCCTTCCGACCCACCCGAGGCGGCGTGGAACCGCTACTTCTTCTCGTCCTCGTCCCCGTCCTCGTTCGTGTCGTCGAGGGTGTCGCCGAAATTCGGCTCGATGAAGGCCGGGCCAATGCCGGCCTCGGCCTTCCCCCCGGCCTTCGCGACGTCGTCCTCGACGGCCTCGGCCGCCTCATCACCAGCCCCGGTCTCCCGGGTCTCGGCCTCGTCCGCCTCGTCGGCCTCGGCTCCAGCGGCCTCATCTCCGCGTACGGCCTCGTCCGCGGCCTTCGCGGGAGGCTCCTCCTCCGCGGACGGCTCCTCGACGGCGGGTGTCTCATCGGACACACCGCCGAGGTCCGGCTCGCCCTCGTCGAGGTCCGCCTCGTCCTCGAGCTGAGCATCGAGTGCGGCGGCATCGTCGAGGTCCTCGTCCTCCTCCAGGTCCTCGATGACGGTCCCCGTCAGCTGCGCGTACCGCTCGGCGGCGTCGGTCTCGCCGTCCTCGTCGAAGGCCATCGCGCGGCCGAACCACTCGACGGCCGGCTCCTCGTGCCCCGCCTCGGCCAGGGCATCGGCGTACGCGAAGGCGAGACGCGCCGACCACGGGTGCGGACGCGTGTCGCGCAGCTCCGGGAGGCGCTGAAGAGTGATGACGGCGGCGTCGTTCTGGCCGAGGTCCCGGCGAGCGCCCGACTCCACGATGGCGAGTTCGATCTTGCCGGATCGGTCGAGACGCTCCGCCTCCGGGGATCGGACCAGGTCGAGAGCGCGCTCCGGACGGCCGAGACCGCGCTCGCAGTCGGCCATGACCGGCAGGTAGGCGTCGGATCCGGTCATACGACGCGCCGCACGCAGGTCGCTGAGCGCCTCGGCGAAGTGCCCGGAATGGTAGGCGGCGATGCCCACGGCCTCACGGACCACACCGATACGGGCGGCGAAACGACGGGCCACCTTGGTGTGCTCGTAGGCGCGCTCAGGGTCGTCCTCCTCAAGCGCCCGGCCGGCCGCCACCAGATGGCAGGAGACCAGGTCGGCGAGGTCGAGCGGGAGGGAGCGCAGTTCGTCCCTGACGTCCTTGTCGAGCTCGTCCGCCGTGATGTCGGGAGCCAGCGGGGGCAGTTCCTCCCGCGTCCGGCTCCGGGCCTCCTCGCGCTCCTCGGGCCGCTCGTCACGACCGTAACGCGTGCGGGATCCGCCGCCCTCGGAGCGGAATCCACCGTCACGATCCCCGAAGGGACGTGCCCCTCGATCCTCACGGCCGTAGCGGGGGCGGTCGTCACGGTCGCCGTAGGAACGCCGCTCACCACGGTCATCGCGGTAACCACCACGGGGACGATCGTCACGGTTGAACGGACGCCGCTCACCACGATCGTCGCGCCCCTGACCGGGACGCTCCTCGCGGTTGAACGGAGGCCGCTGACCACGATCGTCACGGTTGAACGGAGGCCGCTGGCCGCGGTCATCGCGGTTGAACGGAGGCCGCTGACCACGATCGTCACGGTTGAACGGAGGCCGCTGGCCGCGGTCATCACGACCGTAGCCGGGGCGATCGTCACGGTCGCGGGAACCGTACCGGCTACGCGCCTGATCACGATCACCATACGTACGCCGCTCACCGCGATCATCACGAGCAGAGCCCGGCCGATCGTCACGGTTGAAGGGACGCCGCTCACCACGGTCATCGCGGTTGAACGGAGGCCGCTGACCACGATCGTCACGGTTGAACGGAGGCCGCTGGCCGCGGTCATCACGACCGTAGCCGGGGCGATCGTCACGGTCGCGGGAACCGTACCGGCTACGCGCCTGATCACGATCACCATACGTACGCCGCTCACCGCGATCATCACGAGCAGAGCCCGGCCGATCATCGCGGTTGAACGGACGCCGCTCACCACGGTCATCGCGGTAACCACCACGGGGACGATCGTCACGGTTGAACGGACGCCGCTCACCACGATCGTCACGGCCCTGACCGGGACGCTCCTCGCGGTTGAAGGGACGCCGCTCACCACGGTCATCGCGGTTGAACGGAGGTCGCTGACCACGATCGCCACGGTCGTAGCCGGGGCGATCGTCACGGTCGCGGGAACCGTACCGGCTACGCGCCTGATCACGATCACCATACGTACGCCGCTCACCGCGATCATCACGGCCCTGACCGGGACGCTCCTCGCGGTTGAAGGGACGCCGCTCACCACGATCGTCGCGCCCCTGACCGGGACGCTCCTCGCGGTTGAACGGAGGCCGCTGGCCGCGGTCATCACGACCGTAGCCGGGGCGATCGTCACGGTCGCGGGAACCGTACCGGCTACGCGCCTGATCACGATCACCATATGTACGCCGCTCACCGCGATCATCACGCCCCTGACCCGGCCGATCATCGCGGTTGAACGGACGCCGCTCACCGCTGTCGCGGTAACCACCGGGGCGCTCACCCCGCTCCCGGGAACCGTAGGAACCGCCTCCACGCCCTTCGCGGCGCTCGCCATATCGGGGACCGTCACCTGAACGTCCCCACTCACGGCCCCCTCGGCCGCTCTCTCGACCGCCGAACTCGCGGTTCTCGCCTTCTCCGCGCCGGCCCGTGCCGTCACGCCCGTTATCACTGTTCACTTCTGGTCCATTCATTTGCTCACCGGCGAGCGCGCCCTCTTCGTCTGTGGATGGGCGATCGCTGTACGGGCGGTCTTCGGCCACGGGATACGCCCCGTTCGATATCGCTGCCCCGCCCTATCCGTGGTCCAGCGCGACGAAGGCCACCCGCGGTGGGGTGGCCCGGCATCTCCAGCCTAGCAACCGCCCAGGCCTCCTCTGCCCCCTGTGCTCAGGCATCAACATCCAGTCGACGAAAGTACGCCGACGACTCGGCTACCGGTGACCCCCTCGCCTCTGCGTCTCAGCGGAGATCGAGTCGGCCGCTCCGTCAGCCGGCGAGCCGTACCGGTCAAGGACGCCTGGCATGACGAGCCTCGAGCCTCACCGGTTGGTCTCGGCGAGCCCGCCGTACGGCACGACAGCGCCGTAGAAACACCCGTGCGGAAACCCGGGAAACGCGAAAAAGCGGGGCCCCGGACGACGAACGTCCAGAGCCCCGCTACAAAAATTGTCCGGCGGCGACCTACTCTCCCACACCGTCCCCGGTGCAGTACCATCGGCGCTGAAGAGCTTAACTTCCGGGTTCGGAATGTAACCGGGTG
>NZ_JBVJKQ010000009.1:373338-410286 GCF_055585205.1 Streptosporangium sp. NPDC053982 | reverse complement strand
TCGCAGGTGATCCAGCCGGTGTTGTGGGCGGTCATGGTGGGGTTGGCCGCGGTGTGGCGGGCGGCGGGGGTGGAGCCCCAGGCCGTCGTGGGCCAGTCCCAGGGCGAGATCGCCGCGGCGTCCGTGGCCGGGATCCTCTCCCTGGAGGACGCGGCGCGCGTGGTCGTGCTGCGCAGCAGGGCCCTGACCCGGATGGCCGGCACCGGAGGGATGGCCGCCGTGGACCTCCCCGCCGCCGAGGCCGGCGAGCTGATCGGGACGCGGTGGCGGGACCGCCTCTGGGTGGCCGTCCGGTCCGGTCCGGGGAGCTGCGTGGTGGCCGGCGACGTGACCGCCCTGGACGAGCTCGCCGAGCACGAGGGCGTCAGGGTCCGCCGGATCGCCGTGGACTACGCCAGCCACACCCCGCACATGCGCGTCCTCTCCCCCGAGCTGGAGAAGGAGCTGGCCGGGGTGTGGCCGGTCGAGGGCGACGTGCGGTTCTGCTCCTCGGTCGAGGCGGCGTTCGTCGAGGGCACGACCCTGACGGAGACGTACTGGATCGACAACCTGTGCCGCCCGGTGCTGTTCGACGAGGCGGTCCGGGTGGCCGGCGACGGCGGCAGCCCGATGTTCATCGAGGCCAGCCCCCATCCCGTGCTGACGGGCGACGTGACCGACGTCTGCGACGCCGCCGGGATCGGGGCCGGGGTGTGCGGGTCGCTGCGCCGTGACGAGGGCGGCCCGCGCCGGATGCTCCTCTCCCTGGCCCAGGCGTGGACGCTGGGCGCGTCCGTGTCATGGACGACGGTCCTGGGATCCGGTCCGCGTCCCGCCGTGAGCCCGCCCGCCTACGCCTTCCAGCGCGACCGCTACTGGCTCGGCGACGGCCTGGCGGCGGTCGGCCCGGCCGGCACGGGCGTCGACGGCTCGCGGCACCCGCTGCTCGGCGCCGTCGTGTCCGTGGCCGACGACCGGTACGTCCTCACCGGCCGGCTCTCCCACCGGACGGCGCCCTGGCTGGCCGACCACGCGGTGGAGGGCGGCGTCCTGCTGCCCGGGGCCGCCTTCGCCGAACTGGCGCTGGAGGCCGCCGCCCACGCGGGCGGCGACCGCCTCGACGAACTGATCATCGAGACCCCGCTGTACCTGCCCGAGACGGGTACGGTCACCGTACAGATCACCCTTGACCCGCCGGACGCCGAGGGGCGCCGCGCCGTCGCCGTGTTCTCCCGCCACGCGGACGCCGACGCCTGGCGGCGGCACGCCTCGGGCGCCGTCGCCGGGGAGACCGCGCCCGCCGCCGGCCACGGCTGGGCCGCCGCCTGGCCCCCGCCCGCCGCCGTCCCCGTGGAGATCACGGACGGCTACGAGCGCCTGGCCGAGCAGGGATACGAGTACGGCCCCGCCTTCCAGGGCGTGCGCGCGATGTGGCGGGCGGGCGAGGAGCTCTACGCGGAGGTCGCCCTGCCCGACGGCGTGGACGCGGCCGGGTTCGGCATCCACCCCGCCCTCCTCGACGCCGCCTTCCACCCGCTGCTGCTGGCCGGTGACGACGGGGAACTGCGCCTGCCGTTCGCCTTCCAGGGCGTACGGCTCCACGCCGCCGAGGCCCGGGCCCTCCGCGTACGGCTGGCCGTGACCGGCGAGGACGTCGTCGTGCAGGCCGCCGACGCCACCGGCGCCCCGGTGCTCTCGATCGACGCCCTGCGCACGAGGGCCGCCGCGCCCCGCGCCGCCGCCCCCACCTCCCTCGCCCGGTACGGCGTGGACTGGGTGGACGCGGCGTCCCCGGCGGCCGGAGCCCCCGAGCCGGTCGTGGTCCCCTGCGTGAGCGACGAGCCGGACGTGCCCGCCGCCGTCAGGGATCTGACCGCCCGCGTCCTGACCGCCGTCACCTCCCACCCGGAGGACGGCGCCCCGCTGATGTTCGTCACCCGGCCCGGTGACGTGGCGGGTGCGGCGGTGTGGGGGCTGGTGCGGTCGGCGCAGACCGAGCAGCCGGGCCGCTTCCTCCTGGCCGAGGTCCCCGACGGGTACGCCGACTGGATCGGGATCGCCGCCGCCGGTGAGCCGCAGGTCCGTGTCGAGGACGGCCGGCTCCTGGTGCCCCGCCTGGTCCGCCGCGGTCCCGCGGCCGGGCCGGTCCCGCTGGCGGAGGGGACGGTTCTGGTGACCGGCGGCACCGGCGGCCTGGGTGCGTTGACGGCCCGGCATCTGGTGGTCCGGCACGGGGTGCGGGATCTGCTGCTGGTCTCCCGGCGCGGCCCGCGGGCCCCCGGCGCGGGTGAGCTGGTCGCGGAGCTGGAGGCCCTGGGAGCCCGGGTGGCGGTGGCCGCCTGCGACGTGGCCGACCGCGACGCGCTGGCCGCGGTGCTGGCCGGCGTCCGGTTGAGCGGCGTGGTGCACACGGCCGGCGTCCTGGACGACGCCCTGGTGGGGGATCTGACCCCGGATCGGCTGGCGACCGTGCTGGCGCCGAAGGCGGAGGCGGCCTGGCACCTGCACGAGCTGACTCGCGACCACCCCGTGTCGGCGTTCGTGCTGTTCTCGTCGCTGGCCGGGGTGCTGGGCAACGCCGGGCAGGGCAACTACGCCGCGGCCAACGCCTTCCTCGACGCTCTCGCGGCGCACCGCCGTGAGCGGGGGCTTCCCGCGGTGTCGGTGGCCTGGGGACTGTGGGACACCGAGGACTCCGGGATGACCGGCGGGCTGAGCCGGGCCGACGTGGCCCGGCTGACGCGGTCGGGGATCGCCCCGCTGGCCCCGGACCAGGGGCTGGAGCTGTTCGACGCCGCCCTGAGCGGTGACGACGCGCTCGTGGTCGCGGCCCGCTGGGACACCACCGGGCTGCGTACCAGGGCCGAGAACGGCGACCTGCCGCCCATGCTGCGCGGCCTCGTCCGCATGCCCCGGAAGGCGGCGTCCTCGGCGGCACGGACGGGCGACGCCACCCTCGCCGACCGCATGGCGGCCCTGCCCCGGCCCGACGCGCTGCGCCTGCTCGTCGACACCGTGCAGGGCCACGTCGCCGCGGTGCTCGCGCACGGCAGCGCCGGCAGCGTCGACGTGAACCGCCCCTTCAACGAACTCGGCTTCGACTCCCTGACCGCCGTCGAGCTGCGCAACCGGCTCAACGCCGACACCGGCCTGCGGCTGCCCGCCACGCTCGTCTTCGACCACCCCACCATCACCACGCTCGCCCAGTACCTGTCCACCGTCCTGGCCCCGCCGGAGGCGGCGCCCGAGGACACGCTCCGCGACGCCCTCGCCCGGATCGACCAGGCGCTGGCGAGCGCCAACGGGGAGGCCGACTCCATCCGCGGCCGTCTCATGCCGATCCTGCAGGGCGCGCTCGCCAGGCTCGGCTCGGCCACGGCGCCGCACGGCGGAGTGATGGACAAGATCGATTCAGCCTCCGACGAGGAGATCTTCGCCCTCATCGACAACGAACTGTGACCACGACCGCGACCGGAAAGGCTCCGCCGATGGGGACCGAGGAAAAACTCCGCGCATACCTCAAGCGCGTGACCGTCGATCTGGCCCAGACCCGCCAGCGCCTCACCGAGCTGGAGGAGCGCCGTCACGAGCCCATCGCCGTCGTCGGTATGGCCTGCCGCTACCCCGGCGGCGCCACCGTGGAGGACTTCTGGGACCTGCTTCGGCGGGGCGACGACGCGGTGGGCGAGGTGCCGCCCTCGCGCTGGGACGTCGACGCGTACTACGACCCGTCGCCCGGCGTGCCCGGCACCATGTACACCAGGTACGGCGCGTTCCTGGACGACGTGACCGGCTGGGACGCCGAGTTCTTCGGCCTGTCCCCGCGCGAGGCGCTGCGCATGGACCCGCACCAGCGGCTGCTGCTCGAACTCGCCTGGGAGGGACTGGAGAACGCCGGGCTCGCGCCGTCCCGGCTGGCCGGCAGCCGCACCGCCGTCATGGTCGGCTTCATGGACACGCTCCAGTACGGCAGGCTCCAGCTCGAACTCCAGGGCGACGAGGTCGTCTCCGACCCCTACCTCGGCCAGGGGGCGGTGGCGAGCGTGGCGGCCGGGCGCATCGCGTACCAGCTCGACCTGATGGGGCCCACCCTCACCGTGGACACCGCCTGCTCCTCCTCGCTGATCGCCATCCACCTGGCCGCCGAGAGCCTGCGCCGGGGCGAGTGCGACCTGGCCCTCGCCGGCGGCGCCTCGCTCACCCTGCACCCCACGGTGTACCTCCAGGCGTGCGCCGGTCTGATGATGTGCTCCGACGGGCGGTGCAAGACCTTCGACGAGCAGGCCGACGGGTACGTGATGGGCGAGGGCGGCGGCATGGTCGTCCTCGAACCGCTGTCGAAGGCGATCGCCGCCGGCCGGCGGATCCGGGCCGTCCTGCGCGGCTCGGCGGTCAATCAGGACGGCCGCAGCAACGGCCTCACCGCGCCCAGCCGGCGCGCCCAGGCCGACGTCATCACCCGCGCCCTGGCGGCGGCCGGGGTGAACCCCGACGACGTCGACTACGTGGAGGCGCACGGCTCCGGCACCCACCTGGGGGACGCCATCGAGCTGTCGGCCCTGCACGACGTGTTCGGCGGACGTGACCCGGGCCGGCCGCTGCGCGTGGGCGCCGTCAAGACCAACATCGGCCACACCCAGGCGGGCGCCGGGGTCGCGGGCGTCATCAAGACGATCCTGATGCTGGAGAACGGCCTGATCCCGCCCACCCTCAACCTCACCACCCCGGGCGCCGCCGTGCCCGCCGACGGCACCGTCCAGCCGGTGACGGCCGCCACCCCGCTGCCCCGCCGCGACGCCCCCGCCCTGGCCGGTGTCAGCTCCTTCGGCCTCTCCGGCACCAACGCCCACGTCGTCCTGGAAGCCGTCGCGCCGGTCCCGTCCCCTTCCGGCGGGAGCGCGCCCGTCACGTCCGCCTCCGAGTCCCCGGCCCCGTCCTCCGCCGGCCCGGCGGGGGAGGAGCGGCCCCGGGTGGTGCCGGTGTCGGCCGGCAGCGCGGAGGCGCTGCGGGAACAGGCCGGCAGGCTGGCGGACTGGCTGGAGGAGCGGCCCGGCACGGCGCTCGGCGATCTCACCCACACGCTGCGGGCCGGCCGGGCCGAGCTCGACCACCGCCGCGCCCTCGTCTGCGCCGGCCTCGGCGACGCCGTACGCGGACTCCGCGCCGTCGCCGACGGCGGCGGCCGGCGGGTCACCGGCCACGCGCGCCTGGCCTTCCTCCTCCCCGGCGTGGGCGACCACTACGCCGGCCTCGGCCGCGAGCTGTACGTTCGGGAGCCCGCCTACGCCGCCGCCGTGGACGAGTGCGCCGACCTGGTGGAACGCCACTCGGGGGTGAACCTGCGCCCGTACTTCGCGGCCGGGCGGCCGGCGGCCCCGTCCGCCGGCCTGGCCGCCATGCTGGGCCGGGACGGCGGTGGAGACGGCGGCGGGGACGACGGCCGGGCCGCCGACGACCCGCTCGGCCACGCCCCGGTGGCGCACCCCTTCCTCTTCACCGTCGAGTACGCGCTGGCCCGCCTGCTCCGTCACTGGGGCGTCACCCCCGACCTGCTCGTCGGCTACAGCCTCGGCGAGTACGTCGCCGCCTGCCTGGCCGGGGTGTTCTCCCTGGAGGACGCCCTGCACGTCGTGATCGAGCGGGCGCACCTCATCGACGCGGCCCCCGCCGGACGCATGGTCGCGGTGGCCGCCCCCGAGGCCCCCATCCGCGCCGCCCTCTCCGCCGCCGGGATCGAGGTGGACGTGGCCGCGCTCAACGGCCCGTCCATGACCGTGCTCAGCGGCCCGCCCGCGGAGATCGAGCAGGCGACCGCCGTGCTGACCGGCCAGGGCCTGGCCTGCCGCCCGCTGCGCTCGGCCCACGCCTTCCACTCCTCGCTGCTCCAGCCGGCCAGGGAGAAGCTGGTCGCGGTGCTGGAGACGGTCCGGCGGAACGCCCCCGCCGTCACCGTCGTGTCCAACCTGACCGGCCGCCCGCTCACCGCCGAGCAGGCCACCGGCACCTCCTACTGGGCGGACCAGCTCGTCGGCACGGTCCGCTTCGCCGACGGCGTGCGCCACTGCCTGGACCAGGACGTGACCGCGTTCGTCGAACTGGGCCCCGGCCAGACCCTCGGCGGTCTGGTACGCCAGACCATGACCGGCGGCCCGGCCGCCGTCATCGGGACGCTGCCGCCGTTCTGGACGACCACCGGGCCGCGCGACGCCCACGCCGACCTGCTGAACGCCTGCGGCGCGCTGTGGGAGCTGGGCGCCGGGGTGAGCTGGGAACGCGTCGACCCGGGCGCCGGCCGCGTGCTGAGCCTGCCGGCGTACCCGTTCCAGCGCACCCGTTTCTGGCCGGAGCCCGCCGCCCGGCACGCCCGGCCGTCCCGGACGGCCCCCGAGTCTCCCGAGTCCTCCGAGTCCTCCGCGGCGGGACGGCCCGGCGACGCCGGGATCGGCGACCACGCCTTCGTCCCCGCGTGGCGGCGCGACCCGGCCGCCGGCGCGCTCCCCGCCGCGCTCGCGCTCCCCGCCGCGCTCGCGCTCCCCGGCCCGCTCGTCGTCCTCGCCGACCCCGGCGGCGCCGGATCGGCGCTCGCCGACCTGGCCGCCGCCTCCGGGACCCCGGTGGTGGAGGTGACGGCGGGCGTCGCGGGGGAGGGGCCGCGGCGCGAAGGCCGCCGCCTCGTCATCGACCCGGCCTCGCCCGGGCAGTACGCCGAGGTCTTCGCCGGGCTCCCTCCGGGCCCCGTGCACGTGGCCCACCTGTGGAGCCTGGCCGCGGCCGACGGGCTGCCCGGCGACGAGGAGCTGTGGGAGGCCGTCGGGCACGGCTTCGACAGCCTCCTGCTGACACTGCACGCGCTGGGCGACCGGCCGGGCCGCCTGCTCACCGTGAGCCGGGGCGCCACCGAGATCCTCGGCGGCGACGTGCCGGCCCCCCACCGGTCGCTCGTCCACGGTCTCGGCCGGGCCGCCCGCCACGAGTACGCCGGCCTGACCTGGAGCGGCGTGGACCTGGACGCCGAGGAGGACTCCCCCGCCACGGCCGTGGCCGCCCAGCTCGCCCGCGAGCTCCTCACGCCGCCGGAGGAGGACGGCGCCCCCGAGGCGGCCGACCCCCTGACCGGTGTGCGCCGAGGCCGCCGCTGGGTCCGCCACTGGACCCGCGTCCCCGACCGGCCCGAACCGTCGTCGCCCTGGCGGGCGGACGGCGCGTACCTCATCACCGGCGGCACCCGCGGCCTCGGCATGGCGCTCGCCCGGCACCTGGCCCGCGCGGGCGTCCGCCGCCTGGCCCTGGTCGGCCGCACCCCGCTGTCCCGAGACGGCGCCGCGCCCGGCGACGACAGGACGGCCGGGACGCTGCGGGACGTCGCCGAACTCGAAGCCATGGGCGTCGAGGTGCTGCTCCTCACGGCGGACACGGGCGTGCCCGGACAGCTGCGGGACGCCCTGCGCCGGGCGCGGGAGCACTTCGGCCGCCTCCACGGCGTGGTCCACGCCGCCGGGCTGCCGGCGAGCGGGATGGTGCGGCGCCGTACCCCGGACGAGGCGCGGCGCGTGCTGGCCCCCAAGGTGCTGGCCATGGGCCCGCTGACCGAGCTGGTCGGCCCCGGGACCCCCGCCGAGGACCGCCCCGAGGTCCTGGTGCTCTACTCCTCGGCCGTCACCGCGTTCGGCGGTGTCGGCGAGGCCGACTACTGCGCCGCCAACACCGTCCTCGACGCGTACGGCCAGGCGCTGGCCGCCGTCGCCCCCTCCACCCGCGTCGTCTCGGTGGCCTGGGGACCCTGGCGGCACGACGTGTGGCAGTCCGAAGGACTCACGTCGCCGGCGGGCGGCGGCCTGGCCGGCCGGGTGGCCGACTACCGCGCCCGGTACGGCTTCCCCGACGACGCCGGCTGCGCGTTCCTGGACCGCATCCTGGCCGGTGACCACGGCAACGTCCTGGCCGTCCGGCAGCCGCTGCGCGAGGTGCTGCGCGCCTGGACGTCCATGCTCGACCTGGACGAACTGGTCGGGGGCGCGACCGTCGTGCCCCAGGGCGAACGGTTCGCGCGCCCGCAGCTCCGCACCGACTACGCGCCGCCCAGGACCGACGCCGAAGCCGAGATCGCCGAGCTGTGGGGGGCCTACCTCGGCATCGACCGGGTCGGCGTCCACGACCCGTTCTTCGACCTCGGAGGCAACTCGCTGCTCGGCATGGCGATGGTGATGGCCGTCGAGAAGCGGCTCGGCCGCCCCGTCCCGCCCGCGGTGCTGTTCGAGCACCCGACCGTGGCCGAGTTCGCCGCGGCCCTGCACGACGACGGCGCCGCCGCCCGGGAGGCGCTCACCGCCGGTTCGGCGAGGGGGCAGCGGCGCCGCCGGGCGAGGTCCGGCCCCCGGAAATGACCACCGTCCGAGCAACGGAGAAGAGGACGCGAGACGTGAACGACGACATCGAAGGTCCGGGCACCGACATCGCGATCGTCGGGATGTCCGGCCGCTTCCCCGGCGCGTCCGACGTCGCCGGACTCTGGTCGGTCATCCGGGAGGGGCGGTCCGGGATCACCCGGTTCACCGACGACGAGCTGCGCGCCGCCGGGGTGCCCGAGGACGTGCTCTCCGACCCCGCGTACGTCAAGGCCGCCCCGGTCATCGACGGCGTCGAGCTGTTCGACGCGGCGTTCTTCGGGTTCGGCCCCAAGGAGGCGCAGATCCTCGACCCGCAGCACCGGCTGTTCCTGGAGCACAGCTGGACGGCGCTGGAGGACGCGGGCTGCGACCCCGCGCGGTTCGAGGGCTCGATCGGGGTGTTCGGCGGGTGCGCGCACAGCTCGTACATGCAGAACAACCTCATCCCCAGCGGCGTCGGCGCGGTCATGGGCGCCCTCGCGCTCGGCCTGGCCAACGACAAGGACTCCCTCACCACGCGCGTCGCCCACGCGTTCGGCCTGTCCGGACCGGCGTACGGCGTGCAGAGCTACTGCTCGACCTCGCTCGTCGCGGTGTGCGCGGCGGCCACGAGCCTCGCCGGGTTCGAGTGCGACCTGGCGCTGGCCGGCGGCGTCGCGGTCGACGTGCCGCACCGGGTGGGCTACCTGTACCAGCAGGGCGGCATCGCGCCGCCCGACGGCGAGTGCCGCGCGTTCGACGCCGGAGGGCTCGGCGCGCCCCTGGGCAGCGGCGTCGGCGTGGTCGCGCTGCGACGGCTGGAGGACGCGCTCGCCGACGGCGACCAGGTCTACGCCGTCATCCGCGGCTGGGCGGTCAACAACGACGCCGGGCGCAAGGTCGGGTTCACCGCGCCGGGCGTGCAGGGCCAGGCCGCCGTCATGGCCGAGGCGCTGGCCGCCGCCGGCCTCACGCCCGACGACATCGACTACGTGGAGGCGCACGGCACCGGCACCGCGCTCGGCGACGCCGCCGAGCTGGCCGCGCTCCAGCAGGTGTTCCGCGGCCGGTCGCTGCTGATCGGCTCGGTCAAGACGAACCTCGGCCACCTCGACCGGGCCGCCGGGGTCACGAACCTGATCAAGGCCGCGCTGGCGCTCCGCCACGACGAGATCCCGCCCACGCTCAACCTGTCCGAGCCGAATCCGCAGCTCGCCGGTGGCGAGGCCGCGCTGGACGTGGTCACCGACCTGCGTCCCTGGCCGCGCGAGGACGGCCGGACCCGGCGGGCCGGGGTGAGCGCGTTCGGCATCGGCGGCACCAACGCGCACGTCGTGCTGGAGGAGGCGCCGCCCGCGCCCGGGACCGGGGAGCGGCCCGGTGAGGAGCGGCCCCGCCCGGAGCCGCTGGTCTGGTCCGCCCGCACGGCCGAGGCGGCCGACGCCATGACCGCCCGCCTGGCCGATCACCTGGCCGGGGACGGCCGCGGGCACCGGCTGGCCGACGTGGCCCGCACCCTCCAGACCGGCCGCCGGGTGTTCGCCCACCGCCGCGTGCTCGTCGCCTCCTCCACGGAGGAGGCCGCCGCCGCGCTGCGCGAGCCGGCCGGCGTCCTGGGCCGTTCCGAGGACCGCGACGACCGGCCCGTGGCCTTCCTCATCGCCGGGACCGGCGAGCAGTACCCGGGCATGGCGGCCGGCCTGCACCGCACCGAACCGGTCTTCCGCGACGTGCTGGACGAGTGCCGGGACGTGCTGCGCGGGCTCATGGGCGGCGCCGACCCGCTCGCCGAGATGCTCGGCCCGCGCCGCGACGGCGACGGCGGCGTGTTCGGCCGCGCCGCCGTCCCCGGCGCGACCCCGACCGAGGTGCTGCAGCCCGCGCTGTTCGCGGTCGAGTACGCCCTGGCCAGGCTCGTGATCTCGTGGGGCGTCCGGCCCGCGGCGATGGTCGGGTACAGCCTCGGCGAGTACGTCGCCGCCACCCTGGCCGGCGTGCTGTCACTGAAGGACGCCCTCGCCCTCGTCGCCCACCGGGCCCGCCTCATCGGCGAGCTGCCCGGGGGCGCGATGAGCGCGGTCCCGCTGCCCGCCCCCGACCTCGCGGACCGCCTGCGCCGGGCCGGGATCACGGGGCTCGACGTGGGCGCGGTCAGCGGGCCGCGGCTCACCGTGCTGTCCGGCGAGCCGGCGGCCATGAACGCCGCCCGCGAGCTGCTGGAGGCGGACGGGGTGCCGTGCCGTCCCCTCGCCACGACGCACGCGTTCCACTCGCGCATGATGGAGCCGATCAGGGAGCGGCTCACCGCGTGGATCGCGGCCAACGTCACGCTCCGCGCGCCGCGGACGCCGTACGTGTCGAACGTCACGGGGGAGTTCGTCACGGCCGGGCAGGCGACGGACCCGGCGTACTGGGCCGAGCACATGTGCGCGCCCGTCCGGTTCGACGAGGCGCTGGCGACGCTGCTCGGCCACGACGCCGGCGCCGCGCTGCTGGAGATCGGACCCGGGCCGTCACTGGGCGTGATGGCCCGCGGCCACCGCGACTGCGACCCCGGCCGCTGGCCCCTCATCGTGCCCGCCCTCCCCGGCGCGGGCGACCCCCGCCCGGCCGAGGAGGTCCTCGCGGAGGCGGCGGGCCGGCTGTGGCTGGCGGGCGTGCCGCTCGACTGGACCGGTTTCCGCGGGGACCGTCCCGCGGCCAAGGTCGGCCTCCCCACCTACCCCTTCCAGCGTGACCGCTACTGGGTGGACGCCCCCACTGCCCCCACTGCCCCCACCGCTCCCGCGCCGTCCGTGTCCTCCGTGTCCTCCGTGTCCTCCGTGTCCTCCACGTCCCCTTCCACGCCCACCGCGCCCGCCGTGGAACGGCCCTCCGCGCACGTGCGCGTCCTCACCCCCGCCTGGACGCCGGCTCCGCTCGCGGCCTCGCCCGACGCCGACGCCCGGGGACTTCCGACGGGACGATGCGTGCTGGTGGCGGAGCGGGGCGAGACCGCCGAGGCGGTGGGTCGCGCCCTGCGGGCCGCCGGGAACGAGGTCGTGACCGTGCCGGCCGGCGGGACCCCCGATGGGACACCGGCCGGTGAGCACACCCTCGGCCTCGGGTCCGCGGAGGAGCACGTGGCTCTGGCCCGGCGCCTGGGTGACGCCGCCGTCGTGGTGGACCTGCGCCTGCTCGACCGCGACCCCGAGGGCCCCGGCGACCGGCACGCCGACGGCCGCGACGCCGTCCTCCCGCTGGCCCGGCTGCTGTCCGCTTGGGGTGAGGAGGGCGGTGACGGCACCCGCGTCCTGGTCGCGACCCGGGGCGGGCAGGCGGTGGCCGACGGCGAGACCCCCGACCCCGCCCAGGCCGCCGCGGCCACCCTGCCCATGGTCGCCAATCAGGAGTACCTCACCCTCGACTGCTCCGTCCTCGACCTCGCCCCCGGCTCGGACCCGGAGGAGGCGGCGCGGGCGATCGCCGCCGAGATCCGCCACGGTGGCGGCGACACGTTCGTCGCCCACCGCGACGGCGTCCGCCTCACCCGCGCCTACACCGACCCCGAGCCCGCTCCCGAGTCCGCTTCCGGGCCGGTGATCACCGCCGGCCGTACGTATCTCATCACCGGCGGCCTGGGCGACGTCGGCCTGCTCGTGGCGGAGCACCTGGCCGGGGCCGGAGCCGGCCGGATCGTGCTCACCGGCCGCCGTGGCCTCCCCGCCGACCCGGACCACCCCCGCCACCGGGCGGTCGCCCGCCTGCGCGACCTCGGCGCCGAGGTGCTCACCCCGCGGGTGGACGTGACCGACGCCGACGCCATGCGCGCCATGATCGCCGACGTCACCGGGAACGGCCGCCACCCTCTGGGCGGCGTCGTCCACCTGGCCGCCGAGACCTCGCCGGACACGTTCCGCCCCCTCCGCGACCTCGACGACGGCGCCCTGGAGAGGCACTTCGCCGCCAAGGTCACCGGCGCCCTGGTCCTGGAGCGGGTGCTGGCCGAACTCCGGGAGCCCTACGGCTTCTGCGTCCTGTTCTCCTCCACGTCGGCCCTGCTCGGCGGCATCACGTTCGGCTCGTACGCCGCCGCCAACGCCGCCCTCACCGCGCTCGCGCACCGCAACCCCACCTGGGTCGCCGCGAGCTGGGACACCTGGTCGGTCACCCTCGGCAGGATCGAGGGCGGCCTGGGCGCGTCGATGGCCGCGCACTCCATGTCGGACGCCGAGGGACTGGCGGCCCTCGACCGGCTGCTCGCCGCCCCGCGCCCCTCCCTGGTGGTGGCCGCGGGCGGTCTGGACGACCGGCTGCCGGGGAGGACGGCCGCGACGGCCTCGACGGTCCCGGCCGGCGCGGACCGGTTCCCGCGCCCCGAGCTGCCCCAGCCGTACACGCCGCCCCTCACGCGGGCCGAGCGCGACCTCGCCGGCCTCTGGTCCGAGGTGCTCGGCGTGGAGCCGGTCGGCACCCGGGACAACTTCTTCGACCTCGGCGGCAACTCGCTGGTGGCGATCCAGATGCTGGCGCTGGTGAAGCAGCGGTTCGGCGTCGCGGTGCCCACCGTGACGCTGTTCGAGGCGTCCACCGTGCACGCCCTGGCCGCCATCCTCGACGAACGCTCCGAGTCCGTACCCGAGCCCGCGCCCGTCCCCGCACGGGTCGTGGAGCGGGCCCCGGCCCCCGCCGGGGACGACGACCGCGGGATCGCGATCGTCGGCATGGCGGGCCGCTTCCCCGGCGCCCCCGACGTGGGGGCGTTCTGGCGGAACCTGCGCGACGGCGTGGAGTCCATCAGCTTCTTCACCGAGGAGGAGCTGCTGGCCTCCGGGGTGACCCCCGACCTGGTGAAGGACCCGGCGTACGTGCCCGCCCGCCCCGTCCTCGACGACGTGGCCGGCTTCGACGCGGCGTTCTTCGGCATGAGCCCCCGCATGGCCGCGATCACCGACCCGCAGCAGCGGGCCTTCCTGGAGGTGTGCTGGGAGGCCCTGGAGCAGGCCGGGTACGCCGCCCCCGAGCACCGCGGCCGGGTCGGCGTGTACGGCGGCTCCAACATCAGCACCTACCTGCTCCGCCAGACCGCCCGGCTCCTGGAGGGCGACCAGCAGGAGTTCACCGACTTCGAGGTCATCATGGGCAACGACAAGGACGCCCTGACCACGACCGTCTCCTACCTGTTCGGCCTGTACGGTCCCAGCGTCGCCGTCCAGACGTTCTGCTCCACGTCGCTGGTGGCCGCGCACCTGGCCGTGCAGAGCCTGCGCAACGGCGAGTGCGAGCTGGCCCTGGCGGGCGGCGTATCCATCCGCGTCCCGGACCGGGTCGGCCACCTGTACGGCCCCGGCGGCCAGGAGTCGCCCGACGGTCACGTCCGCACGTTCGACGCGCGGGCGAAGGGCAGCATGTTCGGCGACGGCGCGGCCGTGGTGCTGCTCAAGCGGCTGCCGGACGCCGTCCGCGACGGCGACCACATCTGGGCCGTGATCCGCGGCTCGGCCATGAACAACGACGGCGCGCTCAAGGTGGGCTACACCGCCCCCAGCGTCGTGGGGCAGGCCAGGGTGATCGCCGACGCGATGGCCGACGCGGGCGTCACCGGGGACGACATCAGCTACGTCGAGGCGCACGGGACCGCGACCGAGCTGGGCGACCCGATCGAGGTGGCCGCGCTGGCCCGCGCCTTCGGCGCCACGGGCGAGAAGGGCTACTGCCCGATCGGCTCGGTGAAGACCAACGTGGGGCACCTGGACCGGGCGGCGGGGGCCAGCGGCCTGATCAAGACGTCGCTGGCGCTGCGGGAGGGCGTGATCCCGCCCAGCCTCCACTACACGACCCCCAACCCGGAGATCGACTTCGAGGACGGCCCGTTCTACGTCAACACCGAGCTGTCCCGCTGGCGCACCCGTGGCGACCGCCCCCGCATCGCCGGTCTCAACTCGCTCGGCATGGGCGGCACCAACGTCCACATGGTCGTCGAGCAGCCCCCGGTCAGGGAGGGTGCCGAACCGGCCGCGCACCGCCACCACGTCCTGCCCGTCTCGGCGCGCACCGGCGAGGCCGCGGACCAGGCGTGCGAGCGCCTCGGACGCCACCTGGCCGCCGAGCCGGCCACGCGGCTGGCCGACGTGGCGTACACGCTGCAGGCCGGACGCAAGACGTTCGAGCACCGCCGCGCCCTGGTCACCGACGGCGTCGCCGCGGCGGCGAAGGCGCTCGGCGAGCGGACCGGACTGCTGGGCCGGGTCGAGACCGTCCAGGACCGCGGGGTCGCGTTCCTCTTCGACGGCGTCGGCGAGCAGTACCCCGGCCTGGCCGGCGACCTGTACCGCCACGAAGCGGCCTTCCGCGCCGCCTTCGACGAGTGTCTGGCGCTGCTCGGCGACGACCTGCCGGAGCTGGCCGGCCTGCTCACGGGCGAGCGGGGCGGCGGCGCGGACCTGGCCGCCCTGCTCGGCCGTGACGGCTCCGGCGGCCGCGGCGGCGCGAGCGGCGGCCGGGCCGCGGCGCTCGAACGCACCGAGGTCGTCCAGCCCGCGCTGTTCGCCGTCGAGTACGCCCTGGCCCGCACCCTCATCTCGTGGGGCGTCACCCCGCGCCTCATGCTCGGCTACAGCCTCGGCGAGTACGTCGCCGCGACCCTGGCGGGCGTCCTGTCGCTGAAGGACGCCCTGGCCCTGGTCGCCCACCGGGCCCGCCTCATCGCCGGCCTCCCCGCGGGGGCCATGCTCGCCGTGTCGCTCCCGGTGGACCGGCTGCGCCGCCGCTTCCGGCTGGACGAGCGCGGCCTGGACGTCGCCGCCGTCAACGGTCCCCAGGTCACGGTGGTCGCCGGGCCCGGTGAGGCGGTCACGCGGCTGGCCGCCGACCTGCGCGCGGCCGAGGTGCCGTGCCGCCCGCTGGAGACCACCCACGCCTTCCACTCGCGGATGCTGGAGCCGCTGAGCGACGAGCTGACCGGGTGGGTGGCGGCCAACGTGCGGCTGAACGCGCCGAGCCTGCCGTACATCTCGAACGTGACCGGCGAGGTCGCCGACGCCGCGCTCGTGTGCGACCCCGGCTACTGGGCGCGGCACATGTGCGCGACCGTCCGGTTCGCCGACGGCGTCGGCACGGTGCTGGCCGACCCCGAGCTGGCCGTCGTGGAGATCGGCCCCGGGCAGTCGCTCGGCGCGCTGGTCCGCGGCGCGGGCTGCCCGCCCGAGCGCTGGCCGCTGATCACCCACACGCTGCCCGCCGCGAGCGACGGCAGGGCGGGCGACCTCGCGCTGGCGGACTGCCTGGCCCGCCTCTGGCTGTGCGGCGTCACCGTCGACTGGGACGCCTACCACGGCAGGAGCCCGGCGAACGGCCAGGCCCGGGGCACCGGGCAGCCCCGGGCCGTCACCGATCAGGACCGGGACGCCGCCGGTCGGGAGGGGGAGACCGCCGACCGGACCATGGAGGCCGTACCCGGCCGGATCCCGCTGCCCACCTATCCCTTCCAGCGGCAGCGCCACTGGATCGAGCCCCCGGCCCCGCGCCGGCCCGCGATCGAGGCGGCGGCCGAGCCGGACAACATCTTCGACGCCATCACGAGCCTGCCCAGGCTTCCGGAGGACCGCTGGCTCCACCTCCCCGTCTGGCGTCAGACCGCGCCCCCCGCCCCCGCCGCCGAGGGCCCCGGCTCCTGGCTGGTCTTCACGGGCGAGGGCCCGGCCGGTGTCGTCGCCGAGAACCTCAGGGCCACCGGCGCCACCGTCACCCTGGTCCGCGCCGGCGACGCGTACACGACCACCCCGGACGGCGACCACACCGTCAGGCCGGGCGACGTCGCCGACCTGCGCGCCCTGCTCCGCGACCTCAGGGCCGCGGGCCGTCCCCTGGACCGGGTCCTGCACCTGTGGGCCCTGGAGCCGGACGGCGCCGGCGACGTCGGCGGAATCGACGGCGTCGGCGACGTCACGGTCCGCGGTCTCCACACCCTCGTCGCCCTGGCCGGGGCCGCGGGGGAGTCGGGCGTCACCGACTGGTCCCTGGACGTCGTGGTCTCCGGAACCCAGCAGGTCGTCGGCAACGAGGTCACCTGCCCCGAGGCCGCCACCCTCACCGGCCCCTGCCTGGTGATCCCCCTGGAGTACCCGGGGGTGACCACCCGCCTGATCGACCTCCCGGGCGCGCCCGCGCCCGCGGACCTGGCCGCGCTGGCCGCCGAGCTGGCCCGCCCGCAGTCCGACCGCACGGTCGCCCTGCGGAACGGCCGCCGCTGGCTCCCGGACTACGAGCAGCTGCCCGCCGTACCGCAGGACGAGCCCTTCCGCGACGAGGGCGTCTACCTGATCACGGGCGGCCTCGGCGGCATCGCGCTCGGCCTGGCCGAGCACCTGGCCCGCGAGCACCGCGCCAAACTGGTCCTCCTGGCCAGGACCGGCCTGCCGCCGGAGGACGGCGACCACGACGAGACCGCGAAGCGGCGCGCCGCCCAGGTCCGCGACCTGATCGACCTGGGAGCCGAGGTCGAGATCGTCGTCGGCGACGTGGCGGACGCCGCCGACGCGCGCCGCGCCGTGGACGCGGCCCTGGCCCGTTTCGGCGCGCTCCACGGCGTCCTGCACGCCGCGGGCGTCCCCGGCATGGGCCTCATGCAGTTCAAACGGCCCGAGGAGCTGGACGCCGTCCTCGCCCCCAAGGTCGCCGGAACCCTGGCCCTCGCCGAGGCGCTGCGCGTCGGAGAGCCGGACGAGGTCGAACTGGACTTCCTGGTCCTGTTCTCCTCCATCACCTCCGCCACCGGCGGCGGCCCCGGCCAGGTGGACTACTGCGCCGCCAACGCCTTCCTCGACGGCTACGCCTGCAGGCTGGCCGCCACCGGCCGCCGTGTCGTCGCCGTCGACTGGGGCGAGTGGACGTGGAACGCCTGGGAGGCCGGCCTGGCCGGGTACGAGGAGGAGCTGCGCGACTTCTTCCGCCGGAACCGGGCCAGGGTCGGCATCGGCTTCGCGGACGGCTGGCGCTCGCTCCGGCGGGCCCTGGCCTCCGGCGAGCCGCGCGTCGTGATCTCCACCCAGGACTACCCGACCCTCATCCGCGGCAGCTCCCGCTTCACGCTGGAGGCCGTCACCTCGCCCGACATGGGCGGCGGCGACCTGCACCCCAGGCCCGAGCTGGTCACCTCCTACCAGGAGCCGACCGGCCCCACCGAGGAGAAGACGGCCGCGATCTGGCGGGAGTCGCTGCGGCTGGACCGGGTGGGCGCCCTGGACAACTTCTTCGAGCTCGGCGGCAACTCGCTGCTCGGCGTGGCGATCGTGGCCGCCGTACGGCGGGCCTTCGGCCTGGACGAACTGCCCCCGCACATCCTCTACGAGGCCCCCACCGTGGCGGCGCTCAGCCGGACCGTCGAGGCGGCGGTCTCGGGCACGGCGCCCGCGCAGGCCGACGCCGACGGCGGCAGCCACGTGCGCGCCCAGCTGCGCCGCTCGGGCCTCGAAGCCTCCGCCGCGCGGAGGCGCGCACGCCAACCTCAGGAGACCCACATATGAGAGGCAAGACCCACATGAGCGGAACGGAGCGGACATGAGCCTGATCGGAGTGATCGGCGCCGGTGTCATGGGTGTCGGCGTCGCCCAGAACCTCGCCCAGACCGGCCACGACGTGGTGCTGGTCGACAAGGACGAGACGATCCTGAGCGAGGCGCTGACGGCCATCGCCCGCAACACCAGGATGAGCCGCCTCATGGGCGGTCCGGCCCTCGACGTCGACGAGGTGCTGTCCAGGATCGGCACCGCCGTGGGCGCGGCGGGCGCGGCCAAGTGCGACCTCGTCATCGAGAACGTCACCGAGGACTGGGACACCAAGCGGCAGGTGTACGAGACGCTCGACGCCGCCTGCGGCCCCGACACCGTCTTCGTGGTGAACACCTCCGCCATCCCCATCACCAAGGTCGGCTCCGTCACCAAGCGGCCCGACAAGGTGGTCGGCGTGCACTTCATGAACCCGGTGCCCGCCAAGCCGGCCGTGGAGCTCATCCCCGGCGTGCACACCTCCGAGGAGACGGTGCGGCGCACCCGCGACCTGCTGACCGCCATGGGCAAGAAGGCGGTGGACGTCAAGGACTCCTGCGGGTTCGTCTCCAACCGGGTCCTGATGCTCACCGTCAACGAGGCCGCGTACCTCGTCCACGAGGGCGTGGCCGACGCCGAGTCGGTCGACGAGGTCTTCCGCAGCTGCTTCGGCCACCCGATGGGGCCGCTGGAGACCGCCGACCTGATCGGCGTGGACACGATCCTCTACAGCGTCGAGGTGCTCTACGAGCACTACGCCGACAGCAAGTACCGGCCCTGCCCGCTGCTCAAGCAGATGACCGACGCCGGCCTGCACGGACGCAAGTCCGGCCGGGGCTTCTACACCTACGCAACGAACTGAATGGAGTCACCGATGTCGCACCCCACCTCCCAGGAGCAGATCCTCGACTTCGTCCGCGGCCGGTACCCGCAGGCCGAGATCGACGCGACGCAGGACATCTTCGCGCTCGGCTTCGTCAACTCGCTGTTCGCGATGGAACTGGTGATGTACGTCGAGAAGACCTTCGGCGTCACCATCCCCAACGAGGAGCTGCGGATCGACAACTTCCGCACCGCCACCGCGATGGCCGGCCTCGTGACCCGCCTCTCGCCGACCGTGGCCGCCGCGTGACGCTCGTCGCACCGGTACCCGTCCAGGTCGTCGACCGGCGCTCGGCGCGGGCGTTCGTCGACACGCACGTGGTGCCGTACGCGGATGAGTACGACAGGATCGGCCGCGTCCCCGAGGACCTGCTGCGGCACGTGGCCGCGGCGGGTCTGTGGGCGCCGTTCCTGTCGCCGGACTCGGGCGGGGCCGGGATGGACCTGGTCACGCTCGGCGAGGTGCACGAGGAGGTGGGCCGTGGCTGCTCGTCGCTGCGCAGCCTGCTGACCGTGCACACCATGGTCGCGTGGACCCTGCAGCGCTGGGGCACGCCGGAGCAGCACGCCCGGTGGGCCCCCGAGCTGGCCACCGGCGAGACGCTGGGGGCGTTCTGCCTGTCCGAGCCGGGCGCCGGCAGCGACACCTCCGGCATCGCGACCACCGCCGTCGAGGGCGGCGGCGGCTGGGTGATCAACGGCGTCAAGAAGTGGACGACCGGCGGGCAGCGGGCGGACCTGTTCCTGGTGTTCGCCCGCACCGCCGCCAGCATCGGCGCGTTCCTCGTGCCGAGGAACGCGCCGGGCGTCCGCGTCACGCCGATCGACGACATGCTCGGCACCCGGGCCTCCATGCTGGCCGAGATCACCTTCGACGACGTCGTGCTCGACCGCGGCGCGCTGCTCGGGCCGAGCAGCGGTTTCATGGCCGGCATGGTGCTGACCGGAACCCTCGACCTCGGCCGCTACAGCGTGGCGGCCGGGTCCGTCGGCATCATCCAGGCGTGCCTGGAGGCGTCGGCCGCCTACGCCGCGCACCGCCGGGTGGGCGGACGGCCCCTGGCGGAGCTGCCGCTGATCCAGGCCAAGCTCTCCGACATGGTCACCGACGCCCGCGCGTCCCGGCTGCTGCTGGCCGAGGCGGGCCGGCTGAAGGACGCCGGGGACGCCGACACGATCATGGCGACCTGGATCGCGAAGTACTTCGCCTCCACCGCCGCGGTCCGGCACGCCGCCGAGGCCGTGCAGATCCACGGCGCCAACGGCTGCAGCCCCGACTACCCGGTGGCGCGGTTCTACCGGGACGCCAAGGTCATGGAGATCATCGAGGGCAGCAACGAGATCCAGCGCATCACCATCGCAGGCCAGGCGGAGCGGGAGATGACCAGATGAGCGTGACCACCGAACGCCAGGACCCCGGTGTCTTCGTCGCGCCGGAGAAACCCCGGCGGGGCCGCGTCAAGTGCGTCGTGTGGGACCTGGACAACACCCTGTGGAACGGCGTGCTGCTGGAGGACGGCGACGTCACCGTGCGCCCCGCCGTCGTCGAGCACATCCGCGAGCTGGACCGCAAGGGCGTCCTGCACTCGGTCGCGTCCAAGAACGACCGTGACGCGGCCATGGCCAAGCTGACCGAGCTGGGCCTGGCGGATCTGTTCCTCCACCCGCAGATCAACTGGAACCCCAAGTCCGGCTCGATCAGGAACATCGCCAAGGCGCTCAACCTCGGGCTCGACGCCTTCGCGTTCGTGGACGACCAGGAGTTCGAGCGCGGCGAGGTGGCCCACGAGCTGCCCGACGTGACCTGCGTGGACGTGACCGACCTGGACGAGGCCCTGACCAGGCCGGAGTTCCGTCCCCGGTTCGTGACCGACGAGTCGGCGCGGCGGCGCGAGATGTACCGCAGCCAGCTCGCCAGGGACGAACTGGAGGAGGGCTTCGTCGGCACCAACGAGGAGTTCCTGGCGAGCCTGGAGATGTCGTTCACCATCTCCCCGGCCCGCCAGGAGGACCTGCAGAGGGCCGAGGAGCTGACCGTCCGCACCAACCAGCTCAACTCCACCGGGCGCACCTACTCCTACGACGAGCTGGACGCCCTGCGGGAGTCCCCCGACCACCTGCTCCTGGTCGCGTCGCTGACCGACAGGTTCGGCGACTACGGCAAGATCGGGCTCGTCCTGGTCGAGAAGGGGCGGGACGTCTGGTGGCTGCGCATGCTGCTGATGTCGTGCCGGGTGATGTCGCGGGGCGTGGGCATGGTGCTGCTCAACCACGTCCTGCGACTGGCCGCCGACGCCGGGGCGGCGGTGCGGGCCGACTTCGTGGAGACGGGGCGCAACCGGATGATGCAGGTGACGTACGCGTTCGCCGGGTTCCGCGAGGCGGAGCGGAACGGGGCGCACGTGGTGCTGGAGGCCGACCTCGGCGCCGTGCAGCCGCCGCCGCCGTACGTCCGTCTGGAGATCGGGACATGAGCGTCGCGAGCACCGAGGACGTCCTGTCGCGGTGGCTGCCGTTCCGCGCCTGCACGGGCGCGGAGCCCGGCGCCCTGCCGCTGTACTGCCTGCCCCACGCGGGCGGCGCCGCGTCGGCGTTCCGGATGTGGCAGCGCAGGCTGCCCGGGGTGGCCGTGCAGCCCGTCCAGCTGCCCGGCCGCGAGTCCCGGCACCGGGAACCGCCCTACGAGCGCATGGAGCCGCTGGTCTCCGACCTGGCCGACACCGTGCTCGCGGACGTCGAGGCGTCCGCGGCCGGTCGCCGGTACGCCCTGTACGGCCACAGCCTCGGCGCGATCGTCGCGTTCGAGCTGATCCGGGAGATCCGGCGGCGGGGCGGGCCGGCTCCCGTGCACCTGTTCGTCTCCGGTTCCGACGCCCCCCACCTCACCCGCGAGGACGGGCCGCCGGTGCGGGACATGAACGCGAAGGAGGTGGCGGAGCTGCTGCGGACGCTGGGCGGCACCCCCGAGTGGCTGCTGTCCGACCCGGACGCGCTGGCGATGATCATTCACGCGGTGCAGGCCGACTTCACCGTGAAGGAGACCTACGTCTACCGGGACGAGCCGCTGCTGGACCTGCCGATCTCGCTGCTGACGAGCTCGGCGGACCCGCGCGTCTCCCCGCTCAAGGCGGCGGGGTGGAGCACTCTGACCAGCGCTCACTTCGCCCCGTACTCGTTCGACGGCGGCCACTTCGCCGTCCTCGAACAGGCGGCCCGCACCCACGCGATCGTCGCGGAGGCCCTCCGCCCATGGGTGTGACGCCGGCTCCGGCCCCGGCCCGCGTGCTCACGGACCAGCGGTCCGCGAGCGTGCGGGCCGCGGGCGTGCGGGCGGAGAACACGCGGTCCGCCGGCGCGGGGGTCCGGGACCCGCGGGCGCGGTCGTGGCCGTCCGGGGTCCGGGTGTGGAAGGTGCGCCTGGACCGGGCCGAGCGACCCGGATGGTGGGGGTGGCTGTCGGAGGGCGAGCGGGAGAGGGCCCGTGCCTTCGCCCGCGCCGCCGACCGCCGCCGGTACGTCGTCGCGCACGCCGCCCTGCGCTCCGTGCTGGGCGGCGTCTGCGGCGTGCCCGCCGCCCGGCTCGCCTTCTCCCCGGACGCCTCGGGCCGCCCCCGCCTCGACCTCGGCGGGGGCCGGCCCCCGCCCGACTTCAACCTGTCGCACTCCGACGAGTGGGCGCTGATCGCCGTCGCCCCCGGGGGATGGCGCGTGGGCGTGGACGTCGAACGCGTCCGCGACGACCTCGACCCCCTGGCCATGGCCGACCGTCTCTACCGCCCGGATGAGGCGGCGCGCCTGCGTGCCGACCCCGGCGCCGCCCTGGCCGGGTACTTCCGCCTGTGGACCGCCAAGGAGGCGTTCGTCAAGGCCACCGGCGGCGGCCTGGCCCAGCTCGGCGACGTGCTCGTCCGCGAGGGAGTCCACGACGGGGGCCATGACGGAGCCCGCGACGAGGGACGCCGAGGGGGACACGGCGGGACACACGAAGGGAGCGCGACCTGTGAACGGTCGCGCTCCCTTCGTGGTCCGGTCCGCTGGCTCGACGTCGCCGCCGGCTACGCCGCCGCGGTGGTCACGATCGCTTCGACACCGGCACCACGTACCGGCTGAACACCAGGTCCCGCAGCACGTCGTCGCCGCCCTCGACGATCGACACGTACCGCATGTCCCGTGCCAGCTTGCCGATGACCGCCTCGTGCGTGTAGCCGAGCCCGCCGAACATCTCCGAGGCGGTCGAGGCGATCCGCCACCCCGTCTGCCCGCAGAACATCTTCGTCGTCAGCGCCTGCTTCAGCGTGCCCACGCGCAGGAACTCCTCGCCCGCGTCGGGCCGGTCCGCGATCTCGTCGTACGCCCGCGCCGCCGCCAGGCACTGGCCGGCCATGACCTCGATCTCCATCTCGAACTGGCCCAGCCGCGAGGCGAACACGGCGTTGGCGGTCAGCGGCGCCCCCTTGACCGACTTGGTCTTGGCGTACTCCATGCACACGTCCCGCACCCGCCGGGCGACGCCCAGGGCCGTGGCGGCGATGAGGATGCGGCTGGCGTTCAGGCCCACCTCCAGCAGGCGCAGGCCGTTGCCCCGCAGCACGTTCCCCGCGGGCACCCGCACCCCGGACAGCGAAACCTCGTAGGTGGCCGACGAGCGCAGCCCGATGACGTCCCACCGCCTGTCCACGGTGATCCCCGGCGTGTCGCGCGGCACCAGGACGGCCAGGTAGCCCGACGGGTCGTCCTGGGCCCGCGCGATCACGACGAGGAAGTCGGCGAAGCCGGTGTTGGTGGAGAACGCCTTCCGCCCGTCGAGCACGACCGCGTCGCCCTCGCGGCGCGCGGTCGTGGAGATCCTGGCCAGCTCGCTGCCGGCGGCGTGCTCGCTGCCCAGCGTCGCGGCGAACCCGTTGCCGGCCACGAGCGGCCTGAGATGGCGTTCCTTCAGCTCCTCGTCGCCGTACCACTGGACCATGCTCGTGGTCAGCACGGGGATGAAGAGCGTGAACGCGACCCCGGCGTCCGAGTACGCCAGCTCGGCCGCGATGCGGACGCTCTCCTCCAGGCCCATGCCGAGGCCGCCGAACTCCTTGGGCATCCACCAGTTCGCCAGGCCGGTGGAGGCGAAGTCCCGGTAGAGCGGGAGCGGGGCCTCGGCCAGCGAGTCCAGGTACGCGTCCTTGCCCAGCAGCTCGCGCCGGGCGAAGCCCTGCACGGTCCGCAGGTACTCGGGCTGCTTCATGGGGCGCTCAGTCCTCCTCGTCGCGGGCGTCGAGCAGTTCGGCGAGCTGCCGGACCGTGGGGCACTCCAGCAGGCCGGTCACCGGAACCGACGCGTTGAGCGTCCTGCGGATCCTGGTGGTCAGCTCGATCGCCAGCAGCGAGTGGCCGCCGAGCTCGAAGAAGTTGTCCAGGGCGCCGATGGGGTCGATGCCGAGCACGCGCGACCAGATGTCGGCCAGCGTGGCCTCGGTGCCCTCCTTCGGCTCCACGTACGGGTTGTTCAGCTCCGGGCGCGGGTGTCGTTCGCGGTCGTCGAAGTCGTCGCCGCCGTGGATGTCGCCGGTGACCCACTGGGCGATCCGGGAGTCCAGCGACCCGGTGGAGATCACCAGGTGCCCGGCCCGGTCGGCCGCCGACAGCGCCCGCTCCAGGACGTCCACGCCCTCGGCCGGGGTCATCGTGTAGTCGGCGACGGCCTCGCTGTGGCCGGAGATCCGGTCGGGGTCGATGTTCCAGGTGTCCCAGTCGACGGTGACCCAGCGGCCCCGGCCGGTCGTGCGCGCCACGCGGACGTACGCGTCGAGCGCGGCGTTGGCCGACGCGTACGGTCCCAGGGTCATCCCGCCGAGCACCGCCGCGATCGACGACAGGGTGATCCGCCGGTCCGGGCACCGCTCGCCGAGCACCTTCTGCAGCACGTGGAACCCGGTCACCTTGGCCGCGAAGTGCGCCTCGCACTGCTGCCGGTCCATCAGGTGCGCGAAGTTGAAGTAGGCGCCGTCCTGCACGCCCGCGCCGTGCACCACCACGTCGATCGCGCCGAACCGCTCGACGGCCGCGGCGACGACGGCCCGCATCCGTTCCTCGTCGGCCACGTCCGCCGAGAGGGCGAGCACGGTCGCGCCCCGGCTCTCCAGATCGCGGATGTTGAGGATGTGCCGGGCCGTGCGCTCGCCGCCGGGAGGGGGCGCGGCCAGGTAGGCGTCCCACTCCTCGGGCGGCGGCAGCGGGGAGCGCGCGGTGAGCACCAGGCGGCAGCCGTAGGCGTCGGCGAAGTGCCGGGCCAGGACCAGGCCGACGTCGCCGAGACCGCCGGTGATGAGCACCGTGTCGCCGTCGCGCACCGGCCGCCGCTCCGGGGCCGGCTCCTCGATCGGGTACGGCTCGTACGCGCGCAGCCAGGTCTCGCCCGCGCGCACCGCCATCGGGCCCTCGTGCTCGGCGACCGCGGCGGCCAGCACCTGCTCGGCGAGGACGGCGGCGTCGCCGGCGTCCACGTCGATGTGGCGGCAGCGCAGCCGCGGGTTCTCCTGCTGGAGGCTGGGGGCGAGCGCGGCCAGGGTGGCGTGCTCGGGGTGCCGCAGGTCGTCGCCCGCCACGTTGACCGCCTGCGGGGTGAGCAGCACCAGTCCGGCGCGCGGCGCGGACCCGGTGTTGTCGAGCAGCTCGCGGGAGAGCGCCAGCACCGGGTAGAAGCCGCGGCGCTGCTCCTCGGCGAAGTGCGCCACGGGGTCGGCGCCGGGGTCCTGCTCGTGAGAGGCCAGGCTGAACCCGTGCACGATCGTCCTCGGCATGGCCACCAGCGAGTACATCAGCTCCGCCACGTCGTCGGCCTTGTCCGGGCGGACGGTGAAGTCGCCGGTGTCCTCCTGCCCGAACCGGTCGCCGGCGCGTACGGCGGTCACGTCGGCGCCGGCTTCGACGAGCCGCTCGGTCAGGGCCTCGCCGCGGTCGTCGGCGGTGAACACCAGCCACGGGCCGGCCTCGCGCAGCCGCTCGTCGAGGTCGGACACCGGCAGCGGGCGCCGCTTCCACACCGGAAGGTGGGTCCAGCGCGACCGGTCGAACGTCTTGCCCTGACCGGCCGGCGCCACCGCCTGCGCGGGGTCGGCCTTCACCCAGAACCTGCGCCGCTGGAACGGGTACGTGGGCAGCTCGACCCGCAGTCCCTGCCCGTTGTGCAGCGCGGCCCAGTCGACCGTGCTCCCGGCCATCCACAGCCGCGCCACGACCTCCAGCAACCATTCGGCCGCGGTGCCCCCCTCCCCGGGGGCGACCACGACCTCCTCGGCCTGCTCGTCGTCGTCGCCCCGCACCACGCGGACGCCGATGGTCCCCAGCCCGTCGGCGAGCGCGTCGAGCGCCGCCTCACGAGACGAGGCGGTAGGTGAGGCGGCGTGCCGCAGCACGGTCTCCACCGCGGAGTGCAGTTCGCCCCACCATGTCTCCGGGGCGTCGGGGGAGGCGGTGAGACGGACCTTGGGGTTGCGGCGCTGGGTCTTGCCGTCGATCCAGCGGGACGGGTCGCCCAGGGCGGCCACCGCGTCGTCGCGGTCGTGGACGACGACGGCGCGGCGCAGGGCGAAGCCGCCGCGGGAGACCTGGAGGGTGAAGGCCACGTCGGCGAGGTCGTCGCCGCTCTCGCCGGTCAGGTGGTCGCGCAGCCGTTCGGTCGTCTCGCTCAGCGCCTGGCCGTCGCCGGCCGAGAGCACCAGCAGGTGCGGCCCGGGGCGGGCGGGCCGGGAGGGCCGGCGCGGCGCCTCCTCCATGATCACGTGCGCGTTGGTGCCGCCCAGCCCGAACGAGCTGACCCCGGCCCGCCGCGGGTGCGGCCCCGTCTCCCACGGCCGGTCCTCGGTCAGCACCGTGAACCGGTCGCCTCCCGCGGCCAGCGCGGGGTTCGGGGTCTCGTAGCCGGGCGTGCCCGGCAGCAGCCCGTGCTTGAGCGCCATGGCCGCCCGCATCAGCCCGGTCGCGCCGGAGGCCCGGTCGAGGTGGCCCAGGCTCGGCTTGAGCGACCCCAGCACGCACGGCGTCTCGCGCGGCTGGGAGAAGACCCGGTTCATGGCGGCCAGCTCGATCGAGTCGCCCAGCATGGTGCCGGTGGCGTGGCACTCGACGTACCCGACGGTGTCGGGCTTGACCCCGGCCACGCCGAGCGCCGACTCGATCACCTCGGCCTGGCCGTCCACGCCGGGCGCGGTGTACCCGGCCCGCATGCGGCCGTCGTTGTTGGCCGCCGAGCCCAGGATGACCGCGTGGATGATGTCGCCGTCCGCGAGCGCGTCCGTCATGCGCTTGAGCGCCACGACCGCCGTGCCGCTGCCCATCACGGTGCCGCCCGCCTCGGCGTCGAAGCTGCGCACCCGGCCCTCGGGCGACATGATGCCGCCCTGCTCGTACAGGTAGCCGGCGTGCTGGGGGAGCGGGGTGAACGCGCCGCCCGCCACCGCGACGTCGCACTCGTAGGTGAGCAGGCTCTGGCACGCCAGGTGCACCGCGACCAGCGAGGTCGAGCAGAACGTCTGCACCGACACGGCGGGCCCGCGCAGCCCCAGCTTGTACGACACCAGCGAGGCCAGCGAGTCGCGCTCGTTGCCCACGGCCATGAGCAGCGCCCCGCCCGGCTGCGCGCCGAGGTGCTGGAGGTTCTGCACGATGTAGTCGGGGAACCCGCACCCGCCGAAGACGGCGACCTGGCCGGGCACGTCGGTCGGGCAGTACCCGGCGCCTTCGAGGGCCTCCCACGAGCACTCCAGGAACAGCCGGTGCTGCGGGTCCATGGTCTCGGCCTCGCGCGGGTTGATCCCGAACACGGTGGCGTCGAAGAGGTCGAGGTCGTGCAGGGGTCCGCCGACGCGCACGTACCGGGGGTCGGCGAGGAGGCCCGGATCGACGCCGGACTCCCGCAGCTCCTCCTCGGTGATGGTGCGCAGGCCCTTGACCCCCGCGAGCAGGTTGCCCCACAGCTCGGCCAGGTTCCTGGCGCCGGGGAAGCGCCCGGACATGCCGATCAACGCGACCGCGGAGTCGTAGTCGGTTTCGGTGGTCATGACGTCCTTCCGCTCCTGAGCATGTTGCGCCGCTGGGCGATGCGGGACCGCTGCCGGTCCTTCGCCTCGCTCGGCTGCTCGTCCGCGTCCTGGTCGGCCTGGGCCGCCTCGGCGAGCGAGGCGACCGTGGGCGCCTGGTAGAGGATGTGCGGCGGCAGGTAGGACAGCTCCAGCGCCTTCCTGACCTCGGCGATGATCTCCATGCCGAGCAGCGAGTTGCCGCCCAGCTCGAAGAAGTTGTCGTGCACGCCGACCTGCTCCAGGCCCAGGGCCTCCGCCCACACCCCGGCGATGGTCTCCTCCGCCGGCGTCTGCGGCTCGACGTACGCGGTGGACAGGTCGGGGCGCGGGTGTCGGCCGAACGCGTCCCTGATCTTCTTCACCGTCGCCTGGTGGCTCTCGATCGAGGACCTGCGGCTCATCGCCACCAGGGGCGCGAAGTCCTGCGTGGAGGCCACGACGTGCGGCTCACCGCCGGCGAGGACCCGCAGCAGGGTCTCCCATCCCTGGTCGAAGGTGAGGCCGAAGTTCTCCCGGTACCAGGCGAAGTACTGCTTGGAGCCCTCGTCGTAGTTCTCCAGGCCCTCGGTCCAGCCGTTCCACGTCCACTCGCACCAGTCGACGGAGGTGACCGTCACCCCGGGCAGGGGGTCGCTGAGCGCGAAGGAGTCGAGGAAGGCGTTGGCGGCGCAGTAGTCCACCTGGCCGGCGCCGCCGCCGGTGGCGGAGGTGGTGGAGGAGTACAGCGCCAGGAAGTCCACCTGCGTGCCGCGCAGCGCCTCGGCCAGCGCGAGCGTGCCCATGACCTTGGGCGCGAGCACCCTCTCCATGTCGGCGACGGTCTTGAACTGCATGAGCCCCACGGCGGGCACCCCGGCGCAGTGCAGCACGCCGTTCAGCTCGCCGAAGCGCTCGACGGCGGCGGCCACGGCGCGGCGGGCGTCCTCGGGTCTGGAGACGTCCCCGGCGACGGTGACGACCTCCGCGCCGGCCGCCTCCAGGCGGCGCAGCCCCTCCAGCCGCCTGCGGACCTCGGGGGCGGTGGAGTCGGAGGCCAGGATCGCGGGCCACTGCTCGCGCGGCGGGACCGGCGTGCGCCCCAGCAGCACCAGCCGCGCCCGGTAGTGCTCGGCCAGCCGTTCGGCCATGGCCAGGCCGATGCCGCCCAGGCCGCCGGTGACCAGGTAGACGCCGCCCTTGCGGACCTGGGCGGCCGGGGTCCTGGCGGCGATCACGGAGGCGTCCAGCGCCTCGTAGCCGGGGATCCACCGCTGCCCGCCGCGCAGCCCGACCACCTGGTCGGACGGTTCGGCGAGCAGCTCGGCGAGCAGCGCGTCCGCCCCGGCATCGACGTCGATGACGCGGGTCCTGACCTTCGGGTACTCGACCGGGATCAGCCGGGCCGGGCCGAGCAGGGTGCCGAGCCCGGCGTGGACGCGGTCGCCCGGGTGCACCCGCTGGCCGCCGGAGGTGACGATGTCGAGCTGCCAGCCGCTCAGGCCCATGTCGCCGGCCGCGCGGGCCAGGCCGACCAGCGTGTGCAGGCCGCGCTGCAGGGTCTCCTCGATCGGGGCGTCCTCCGCCGACCACAGGTGCACCACGCGCTCGGGCTCCCAGCGACGTCCGGCCAGCTCGCGCAGCGCCGCCAGCATGTCCTCGGCCGAGCCGGGACGCACCCGCAGGCCGTCGTCGTCGCTGGAGAACCGTTCGCCGGGCCGTACCAGGACCACCTCCTTGCCGGCCGCGGCGAGGTGCGCGAGCAGCGGCGCGGCCAGCTCGGCCGCGCGGCCCTCGTCGGTGTAGACCAGCCAGCGGCCGGCGTCCTGTCCGCCGGGGGGCCGGACGGCCGTCTGCTGCCAGACGGGCACGTGGATCCAGCGGGTGTCGGGCAGGCGGGGGTACGCCTTGGCGATGCTGGTCGGGTCGCTCTCGTCGTAGGCGGCCGCCCCGCCGCCGCCGAACGCGTCCTGGTCGATCTCCAGCCAGTAGTCCTGCCGCTCGAACGGGTACGTCGGCAGCGGCACCCGGCGGGGCGCCCAGTCCTCGCCGGCGTGCAGCGCGGCCCAGTCGACCGGCACCCCGGTCAGCCACAGCCTCCCGACCGCGGTCGCGACGGCGGCGCCGGCGTCCTGCGGGTCTCCGGCGGCGGGGAGCACGGTCACGATGAGCGGCCACTGCTCGCGGTCGCAGGACGGGTGGCCGCGGGTCAGCGCGCCGAGCGACTGCCCGGGGCCGATCTCGACGAGCGCCAGGCCGGCCTGCCCGAGCACGTGGCCGAGCCCCTTGCCGAACTCGACGGTCTCGCACATGTGGCGGGCCCAGTAGCCCGGGTCGGTCACGACCTCGGCGGTGGCCGGCTCGCCGGTCACGTTGCTCAGGTACGCGATCTGCGGCGGGTTCAGCGTGATGTTGTCGGCGATCCAGGACGTCAGCTCACCGGCCAGCGGGGCGAGCATCCGGGAGTGGAAGGCGTGCGTGGTCTCCAGCCGCCGGTGCCCGATCCTGGAGTCGAGCAGCAGCGCGGCGGCCCGCTCCACCGCCTCGGCGGGCCCGGCGAGCACGACCTGCGAGCCGGTGCGGACGGCGACGTCCAGCTCTTCGGTGAACACCTGGCCCAGGACGGCGGCCAGCCGGCGCTCGTCGGCCGACACCGCCAGCATCGCGCCCTCGGGCCGCGAGGTGATGAGCTTCGCCCGGTACGCCACCAGCCGCAGCGCGTCCGGCAGCGACAGCACGCCCGCCAGGCAGGCGCACACGTACTCGCCGAGGCTGTAGCCGATCATGATCTCGGGCTCGACGCCCCAGCGGACGAGCAGCCGCGCCAGCGCGTACTCGGCCACGAAGACCGCGGGCTGCACCAGATGCGGCTCGGTGGCGGAGCGCGGCGCGCCCGCCTCGGTCCGGCCGAGCAGTCTGGCCAGGTCGCCGGTGTCGCCCCCGGCCTGCTCGGCGGGGACGAAGATGTCGGACAGCTGGCCCGGCGCGGTCAGCCCCAGCAGGGCCAGGCACTCGTCCACGTCCGCGCGGAACGTCGGCTCCTCGGCGTAGAGGCCGGCGACCATGCCGGGGTACTGCTCGCCGACCCCCGCGACGAGGAAGCCGGTCTTGCGCCCGACGGTCGCGTCCGCGCGTCCCAGCGTCGCCGCCGGGTCGGACAGCCGGGCCGCCGCCGACTCCGGCGAGTCGGCGATCACGACCCTGCGGTGCCCGAACAGCTTCCGCCCGGCCTGCAGGGTGTACGCCACGTCGCCGAGGTCGTCCGGCGACCTCTCCAGGTGGGCGGCCAGCCGCGCGCACGACTGCTCGGCGGCGGCCTGCGACCGGGCCGAGACCGGCAGGATCTGCAGGCGGCGCGGACGCGTGCCGCGCGGCGCGGGGAGCGGCGCCTCGGTGACGATGGCGTGCGCGTTGGTGCCGCCCATGCCCAGCGAGCTGATGCCCGCGATGCGCGGCCTGTCCGGCGTGCGCGGCCACGGAGTGGGCTCGGCGGTGACGTGGAAGGGGCTGTCACCGAAGTCGATCTCGGGGTTGGGGGAGCGGTAGTGCAGCGTGCCGGGGATCAGCTCGTTGCGCAGCGACTGGACGACCTTGATCAGGCCGGTCACGCCGGAGGCCCGGTCCAGGTGGCCCACGTTCGGCTTGATCGAGCCGAGCACGCAGTACTGCTTGCGTTTCGTGGCGCCGAACGCGCGGGTCAGCGCGGCCACCTCCATCGGGTCGCCGACCTCGGTGGCGGTGCCGTGCGCCTCGACGTACGAGACGTCGTCGGGGTTCACGCCGGCCCGGTCGAGGGCCGCCGACACGCAGCGGCGCTGCCCGTCGATGCTCGGCGCCAGGTAGCTGAACTTCATCGCGCCGTCGTTGTTGATGGCCGAGGCACGGATCACGGCGTGCACGGTGTCCCGGTCGGCCACGGCGTCGTCGAGCCGCTTGAGCAGCACGACCGCCGCGCCGTCGCCGAACATGCTGCCCCGGCCCTCGGCGTCGAACGTGCGCACGTGGCCGTCGGGTGACTCCTGGCCGCCCTCCTCCCACAGGTAGCCGGTGCGGTCGGGGATGCGCACCGACACGCCGCCGGCCAGCGCCATCCGGCACTCGCCGCGCCGCAGGCTCTCCGAGGCCAGGTGGACCGCCACCAGCGAGGTCGAGCAGAACGTCTGCACCGACAGCGCGGGACCGTCCAGGTCGAAGCGGAAGGCGACGTTCGTGGCCAGCGCGTCCTTGTCGTTCCCGATCATCAGGGCGCTGGTGTCGATGCCCATCTGGAACGCCATGAGCCGGGTCAGCAGGTAGCCGCTGATGTTCATCCCGGCGAACACGCCCACGCTGCCCCGGCCCTCGGGGGCGGCGTACCCGGACGACTCCAGGACCTCCCACACGCACTCCAGGAAGATGCGCTGCTGCGGGTCGGCGAGCGTGGCCTCACGCGGGTTGTAGCCGAAGAACGCGGCGTCGAATCCGCGGACGTCGTCCAGGACCGGCCGCATCCGCACGTAGTTCGGCTGCTGGAACGTGGCCGGCGACACGCCCGCGGCCAGCAGGTCGTCGTCGGAGAACTCGGTGAACGACTCCACGCCCGTGCTGATGTTGCGCCAGAACGTCTCGATGTCGGCCGCACCCGGGAACCGACCGGCCATGCCGATGATCGCGATATCGGCGTCGCCGGGTGAATGGTGCTGATCCATCAACATGCCCTTCTTCACTGATGTTCCTGTCACAGCAGCCCGCCGCGGCCCCAGCCGCGCGCCAGCCTGCGGGCGGCGAAAGCGCCCGCCGCCAGGCCCAGCGCCAGCAGTACGGCCCCGGGCGGCACGACGCCGGCCGTGTCCCCGCTCACCGCGGCCTGCATCATGCTCAGCGCGTAGTAGCCCGGGGAGACGTGGGCGGCCGCCTGCGCCCAGTCGGGCATGATGCTCAGCGGCACCAGGGCCCCGCCCAGCGAGCTGAGGGTGAGCGCGCCCACGTCGCAGATCACGCTGAGCTCGCCGTGGCTGCGCACCAGCGTGGCCAGCGCCGCGCCGAGCGACAGCAGCGCGAACGCCCAGATCATGATGGCCAGCAGCACCAGCGGCGGCGACGGCGGCACCGGCAGCCCGATGGCCAGGCAGCCGTAGACGATCAGGATCGCCTGCTGCGCGATCATCACCGCGAACAGCGGCAGCGTCTTGCCGACCAGCAGCTCGAACGCCGGGGCCCGGCTCACGCGGAGCCGGTCCCAGGTGCGCCAGGTGCGTTCCGACAGGATCGCGTTGCCCGCCATGGAGATCGCGAACACCGAGAACATCACCATCAGCCCGGTGGCGATCTGGGTGGCGCCCTGGTCGAGGGCCCGGACGTACAGGGGCCTGAGCACCAGCATGAGCACCATGGGCATGGCGACGTAGCTGATCATCTGCCCGGGGTCGCGCAACCGAATGATCATGTTGTGCCGGGCCAGCGCGCCGATGCGGTACAGCGCGTCGAGCACGCCGAGGCGGCGTGGGGCGGTGTCAAGCAGCATGGGTGACCGCCAGGGATCGGTAGAGGTCGTCCAGGGACGGGTTGCGCACGTCGACCGCGGTGACCGGGCGGTTCACCCGGCCCAGCAGGTCGATCAGGGCCGCCGCCGGATCGGAGGTGGAGACCGAGATCTCCTCCTCGCCGTCCAGCGTCACGCGTACCTCACCCGGCAGGTCCCGCAGCAACTCGTCGCAGGCCCCCCTGACGATGATCCGGCCGCTGCGCGCGACCGCGATCGTGGCCTGGAGTTCGGTCAGCTCGGGCAGGTAGTGGGTGGTGTAGATGACGGCCGCGCCCTCTCCCGCGCGTTGTTTGACCACGTCCAGCATGGCCTGGCGGGTCTCCAGGTCGGCGCCGGCCGTGGGCTCGTCGAGCAGGAGGAGGCGGGGACGGTGGACGAGGGCGCTGGCGGCCTGCGTGCGCCGCTGCTGGCCGCCGGAGAGCTTGCCCGTCCTCCTGTCCATGATCTCGGTGAGTCGCAGGACGAAGGCCAGCTCCTCGACGGCCTCGCGCAGCGCCGCCCGTCGCAGGCCGGCGAGCCTGCCGTACAGCTCCAGGTGTTCCCGTACGGTGATGGAGGGGTACAGCGCCAGATGCTGGGGCGCCACGCCGACCTCGCCGCGGGCGGCGGACGGGGGTCTGCCGTCGATGGTCACCTGTCCGCTGTCGGGGCGGACCAGGTGGGACACGATCTCGACGAAGGTCGTCTTCCCCGCGCCGTTGTGTCCCAGAAGCCCGACGATCTCACCTGCCCCCACGCTCAGAGTGAATCCGTCAAGGGCCTGGACATCGCCGTACCGCTTGACGAGATCGGTTGCCACCAGCAACGTGTCACCTCCCCAATGTCATGGAGTAAGCGGGCTAGTGCGGATGGAGCCATCTTGGACGGATGACGGCGGGAATTGACGGGGCCCGTGGTGGCAGGTAGTTGCCGTGAAGACCAGCCAGTGGAACGGCATTTACGCGCCGGGACTTCACTGTCTAATCTGACCGGCATGGACGTTGGGCCGTTGATAGCCGCCGGACGCGAATGCGAGATCCTCGAGGCCGGGCCCGGCCGCGTGGTCCGGCGCTCCCGCGACGGCCGCGACCTCGAACGAGAGGCCGCCGCCATGCGTCACGCCCGCCGGCACGGGTTCCCCGCCCCCGAGGTCTTCGACGCCGACGGTCCCGACATCCTCATGGAGCGGGTGGACGGGCCCAGCCTCATGGAGGAGATGGTCCGCGCGCCGCAGGAGGCGCACCGCCGGGTCCGTCTCCTCGCCACCCTGCTGCGAGACCTCGCCGGGGTGCGTGCCCCCGGCTGGCTCCAGGCCGCCCCCGGCTGCCCCGGCAACCGCCTGCTCCACCTGGACCTCCACCCGGCCAACGTGATCCTGACCGCGGACGGCCCGAAGGTCGTCGACTGGGCCAACGCGGCCCGGGGCGCGGCGGGCGCCGACGTCGCCTGCACCTGGCTGCTCCTGGCCACCACGCCGGCCGGGCACGCCCTGGACGAGCGCAGGACGACCTGGCTGGCGGCGTTCCTGGAGGACGCCGGCGCGGAGGCGGCGCGGCCGTACCTCCGGGCCATGGCCGACCGGCGGCGCGCGGACCGGAACGTCACCGACGAGGAGAAGGCCGGGATCACGGCCTTCCTCACCGAGAACGCCCAGCCCTGACCACACCCGGCCCCGACCACCCCTCCATCGCCTCTCACCGCACGGAAGGCTGACATGCACGACCGCGACGTACGCGCATCCGACCTAGACCGCGACGCCGCCGCCGAGCGCCTGCGGCTGGCCGTGGAGGAGGGCTGCCTCGACTTCGGGGAGTTCGACGAGCGCCTGGGCCAGGCATACCAGTCGGTGACCCGGGGCGAGCTGGCCGACCTGGTCGCCGACCTGCCCGCGAAGCGCCCGCAGACCCCCCGGAAACCGGCCCCGGCCGGGCTCCCGCGCTGGCTGAAGATCGTGTGGGCCGCCTGGGCGGTCATCTTCGCGATCAACGTCGTGGTCTGGGGGGTGGTGAGCGTGGCCAACGCGTGTCCCGCGGAGTTCTGGCCGAAGGGCGCGCTTCCGCCCGCCGTCATCCTGGCGATCGTGACGGCGGTCATCAGCCGGAAGAGACGGGAAGAGAACGGGGAGGGATCCTGATCCATGGCACCGTCACCCGCCACGACGTCCGGGCGGCGCGCGGAGCTGGATTCCATCCGGGTCCTGGTGGTCGTCGGGCTGGTGTTCTTCCACACGGCGCTGGTCTTCGACGCCCAGGACGACTTCTATGTGAAGAACGCCGAGACGACCCCGTTCACGCTGGTCGTCTCGGCCCTCGGCGTGCTGTGGGCGATGCCGCTGCTGTTCTTCCTGGCGGGACTGGGGGCCTGGCACTCGCTGCGCAGGCGGGGCGCCGGGGAGTACGTCGCCGAGCGCCTGCGCCGCCTCGGGGTGCCGCTGGTGTTCGGGACCGTCGTGCTGGTGCCTCTGCCGCAGTGGTTACGGCAGCGGGCCGACCCCGCCTTCCACGAGTCCTACCCGGAGTTCCTGCCGCGCTTCTTCACCCTGGACGGGTTCAAGTGGCGTGACTTCCCGTTCGTCTTCGACGGGCGGTACTTCGAGTTCGGCCACCTGTGGTTCCTGCTGTTGCTGCTGACGTTCTCCCTCATCCTGGCCCCGCTGGTGCGCTGGGGCGGCGCCCCGGGGCGGCGGCCCGGCGACCGCGAGCCGTGGGGGCGGCGGCTCGGCGACCGCGCCGCCGCCCTCGCCGAGCGCCGTCCGGGCGCCATCCTGCTGCCGGCCGTGCCGCTGGCGGTGGTGTGCGCGCTGGCCGGACTGGAGGAGCAGTTCGCCGGCTGGCACCGGGCGGCGTACCTGTTGTTCTTCCTGTTCGGGTTCGCCTTCGCCGGTGACGAGCGGTTCAGGGCCGCGCTCCGCCGCGACCTGCGCCTCATCACGGTCTGCGGCGTGGTGATCTTCCTGGTCGGCGCGCCGCTGCTGATGACCGCCGGGGGCGACCCCTTCACCGACCTGACCCCGCAGGCGACGATCGGCCGCGCCCTGTTCGGCGTGACCGGATGGTGCTGGCTGGTCGCGATACTCGGCTTCCTGGACCGCCGGGGCCGGTCGGCGGCCACCCGGTCGGCGGCCACCCGGCCGGAGCGCCTGCCCCGCCGCTGGTACGCCTACCTGTCCGAGGCCGTGCTGCCGCTGTACGTCCTGCACCAGCCGATCGTCGTCGCGGTCGCATCCGTCGTGATCGGATGGGAGGCGCCGATCGCCGTGAAGTTCCCGGTGATCAGCGTGGTCTCCCTGGTGCTGATCTTCGCGGTGTACGACCTCCTGGTCCGCCGCACGGACCCGGCCCGCTTCCTGTTCGGCATGCGACCCAGGCCGCGCCCGCCCGCGGAGGTCCGGACGGGTTCCTCCCCGCCCTAAGGGGCTCCGCCGCGGCCGGATCACGCGACGAGCTCCGGGACGGGCCGGTCGCCCGTCTCCGGGAGGTCACCTCGAACCGGGCGGCGGAGTCCCTGCGGACTCCATGGAGGGGGGCCCCCCCCCGCGGGGGCCCCCCCCCCCCCCCCCCCCGGCCGGGCCGGGCCGGCCGCCGCGCGCGTGTTGAGGACGGATACGCCCCCCGGGGCGGCCCACCACGAGAGCCGGGGGTGGGTAGACG